>JAYTTW010000284.1:0-4126 GCA_043744855.1 Hyphomicrobiales bacterium | reverse complement strand
GCACATCCATCTCTCTCGAAGATGCCTTCTGGAGCGCGCTCAAAGGCCTCGCCAACAAGCGGCGGCTCTCGCTGGGCGGCTTGGTCGCCTGCATTGATGCGGAGCGTGGGGACGCCAACCTTTCGTCGGCAATCCGTGTCTACGTGTTGCAAGCCGCCGGCGATCCGACAAGCGCCGAGCCGCCTCAGTAGCGTCCGGCTGCGGCTGGATCGAGGTTGAAGACGGGCGGCTTGAGGGGAACCAGGAAAGGCGTGAACGGCGCTGGCGCCGGGGCGGGCTGTGTTGCAATGCGACGGGCCGCTGCCTCGTTGGCGCGCCGCTGCGCTTCTGTCTCACGCCGCAGCGCCTCTGCCGCCTCGCGCCGCTCGCGTTCGTTGCGTTCTTTCTCCAGCCGCGCCTGCTCGGCAGCAGCGCGATTGGCCTCCTCTACGGCGCGGCGCTGCGCCTCCGCCTCCAGTCGCGCCTGCTCGCTCTCGAAGGCGGCTATGTCGCTGGCTCGCTGGCGAAGAAATGCAACGCCGCGCTGGCGGCGCACAAAGTAGGCGCGTTCGCGAATGTCGGCCTCCAAAGCTTCGATGCGGGCTGTTTCGCGGGCGATGGCGCGAACCGAGAGAGCATTATAGTAAGCCTGTGCGTCGACATCGCGCACGCCGTCGCGCGCAGCAAGGTTCGCCGTCTTCCAGATGACGTCAAGGGCCGGAGCAGCGCCTGACCAATCGCGAGGCAAAGGCGTCGCGGCCAATGTGGCGCGCGTTTGCGCCGACAGGTTGCGCAAGTCGAATGTCGCGACGACGTTGTTCGATGCTTCCCGGTTCGATGAGCCAAGCCGCAACTGACCGCCGGCCAGAGTGGCGTCGAAATGCGTGGCGTCAACCCGCAGCGACGCCTTGTCGAGTTCGCTGCGCAAGGCCGCGCCAAATTGTGTTTCGGCAACGCCGACGTTGCCGGTGTCGACGAGCCCGATGAGCCGGCCCGGCGCGCCCGGATCCGCGCGCGCCAATTCGAGCCTGGCGACATCAACCGCGCCAGAGCCTGCCAGACCCGCGACCAGCGCCGCTGCCGGCTGTCCGGTTGAGAAGAAATCCATTTGTCCCGTCGCGACGCCTTTGGCGAAGCCCGTGTCAAACTCATAGCGCTCGACGCCGAGCGTCGCAGCAACCGTTGCGCCGACGCTGTCGCGACGCAGTCCAATGCGGCCCGACAAGCCGGCGTTGTCGAGCTTTGCCGTGAGGTCGTTCATTTCCACCGAACCGGGCGTCACCACCAGCCGCCACATGGCGTCGTGTGCGGTGATGGAGCGAAACAAAGCGAGGGTTTTGCTGGAGAGCGCGAGATCGGCCAGGGGCAGGTTCGGCGATGCCGCGCTAAAGCCGGCTTGCGGCCAGATTTCACCAGCCCGGGCCGGCGGCGGTGAGCCAAGCAGCAGCGCTGCAAGTTTGGGCGCCGAAAAAGCCTCCGTAGCAAGCGAGCCTGTGACACGCGGCCGCGCGCCAACTGCCGGGTCTGCGGCGACCTCAAGGTCGCCAGTGAAGCTGGTTCCCGCGAAACTGCCAGTCAGCGCGGAGAGTTTCGCCTTGCCACCCGCCAGATCGACATGCGCGTCGATTTGCACCGGCCATTTTTCAGACAGGTCGGGCGCTGCTGCGGCCAACGTCCGCAACAGCGGCGCCGCGTCGCTCGAAAGTACACGCGCCTGTCCATGCAAAACCGGCGACGCCGGGTCGCCGCCAACGGCGCCGCCAAAACTGAATTGCGAACCGGCGATCTGCGCCAGAACCGTCGCATCAAAACCGTTGGCGACGCCGCCGGTGAACTGGGCGGAAATACGACCCCGGCCTGTCCCAGCGATTTGCAGCGCCTCGAAGCCGAGTTGGCGAAGCAGTTGGGCGGCGTCGGCGGAATCAAACGACGCGAGGCCGTTGATTTGTCCGCTGCCTTGCGGGCGCACCGTCGCCTCAAAATTCGTGCCGCGCGCAACGCCCTCAAGACGCAGCATTTTGAGCGATGCGGCCGCTTCAACGCCAGCGCCTTCGAGCGAAAAGGTCGCACGGGCCGGCGAGAGAGCGACCGCGCGAGCCGCGAAGGCCTGCGTTGCGGCGCCTGGCGCGACGCGATGCAGCAGCGCTGACAGTTCCAGCAGACGCTGTGCATCGATCCTGCCGTTGATTCGCGTGGTGCGTGCATCGGCTTCGCCATGCGCTTCAAAATTCGCGCCGCCAAGATTTTCGAGCGCCAGGGTTTCGAGTTTGAGCGCCTCGTTGGTGCGCGAAAGTTTTACGCGTATGCGCCCGGCGTCCACCGTCCCTTCGCCGAATCGCGCCAGACGAATCGCGTGGGCGTCGAGGCCGAGGGCCAGATCGACGCCGGCCAGCGCAGCGTTGGCGCCGGTGAGATCGGGCGCCTCGTCGAGATCAAGTGCGTCGCTCTTCAGGTTGGCCGCCAACCTGGCGCGCTTGCCGCCGCTCTCGCCGGCAAAACTTGCTTCGCCAGTAAATTGCGAACGGCCGGAACGGGCGGTCAGATTTTCGATGCTGATTTGGGATGCGGTGATTGCGACATCGCCGTTGGCCTCAAGGGCGTTGAACGGAAACCGGCGCAAACGCGAAGCTGCCTGCGGCGCGGCGCCGGCCAGCCAGTCGGCAAGTCGCGCATGGTCGCGGGCCGAATACTCCGCCTTGCCGGAAAAGCGCGCTGGCTCGACCATCGACAGGTCGCCCTCCATTTGCAGGTGCGAGCGGCCCGGTCCGTCGCCGGCGATTTTCAGCCGCGCCGGGCGACCCGGCGACGTGGCGAGCGCGAAGGTAACGCCGGTCAATGTTTCACCTCCGGCAATCAGCGCCGGGCTCGACAGCGACAGACTCCACGGTTCTGTCAGGCGGGCGGGCAGATTGGGATCGCCGATCCCGCCGATGAGAAGCGCGCGCAGCGTTTGCATCGCCTGCGGCTGTGCGGCGCGCCAACGATCGAGATCGAGTTGAGGCGCCTCGAGCGAAACCTCGACGCGGTTGTCGCCGGCAATGGCGAGGCGCGCGGCGCCGGTCATAATGCTCGCCGCCGCCTCGCCGCCGAAGCGAAGTTCGAGCGGCTCGAGTTGCACCGCGTGCTCGTCAAGACGCAGCGGCCCGGTGGCGCGCCAGCCGCCAAAGGCATCGCCGGAAAAAATCCCGGCGCCGTCGAATTCCACGTGCGGCGCCGCGTCGGTTGCAGCGGTATCGACAACCAGCGACGCGACGCCTTCAACGTCGGTGCGCGGCGATGCGGCGCCGGCATCAATAATCAGTTTGAGCCGAAGCTGCGCCGACTGCGCGACACCGGAATTGAGCCGAAACCCGATGCGCTCGCCGGCGCGCAAGAAAGAGCCGCTTGCCTTGAACGGGCCAATCAGCGAATCCGCTTGCGCTTCCAGATCCACTTGGGCGAGTTCAAGCTTGGCGCCGGAGGCGAGATCGCGGAGGCGCAGGTTCGCCTTCACCAACGCCAGACGTTCAATGCGCACCTCGTCGGGCAGGCTCGCGGCGGCAAGTTTGGGCGCCGGCGCGCCGATCACGATGTCCATCTCGGCATTTTCGAAGACGGCTTCAAGAAAGCGAAATTCGCCACGTAGCAATGGCGTCACCGCCAGTTCGAGGCGCAATTTGCCGGATCGGAACGAGGCCTGCTCGCCGCGCGAATATTCGACGCCATCGAGTTCCAGCCGGGGTGTCGGCAACAGTTTCAGATCAATGGCGCCACGCGTGCGCACCGGCCCGCCCAGCGCTGCGGAGAGTTGCGCCTCGACAAATTGGCGCTGGGAACTCCAGTCAATCAGCCACGGGCCGACAAGCGCCAAGCTCAGCAGCGCAATCAGGCAACAGGCGGCAATGGTCAGCACGTGGCGCAAACAGGTTCCCCAGCGCAGATCACTAGCGAAGATCTAGCCTATCTTACGGCGGAGCCGGCAAGGTTACGAAAGCAAACCCCGCCCTCACGCCGCCTGCACGTAACTTTCCAGCACCATTTTCCTGCCGGCCTTGTCAAAATCGACGGTCAACTTGTTGCCGTCGACGATGGCGATGGTGCCGGGGCCGAATTTCAGATGCAAGACGCGCGTCCCGGCCTTGAAGCTGGAGGCGGCCGATGACTTGGC
>JAYTTW010000283.1:0-4150 GCA_043744855.1 Hyphomicrobiales bacterium | reverse complement strand
CAAGGATTCAATCCGCCTGCGCCGCAAGACCGCAGGATGGGACGACGACTATCTCGCCAGCCTCATCGCAGCCTGATCGCCTTCACCCGATTCCCCTGAAACCCGGAGCCGTTCAGCGCTTCGGGATCCGCACGATTTGATGCGGTGATGGAAACAATTACCGCCTATGGCGTCCAATATTTTGAGAACTGCGTCGCGACGACTTGTTCATAGGCGACCTCACTTTTCAGGAGGCCCATGTGGCGCTGAAATTCCGTCATGCCGCTGACGAAGTCGCGCGAAATCGTGGGGTCGTAAAACGGCAGATCGCGCTGAACGACATCGGCGATGAGACTGGCTTCGGCCGCCGGGAACAAGGCGTGGCCAACTTTCGTCGCGAGACTGATGTCGGCTTTCAACGCCTGTTGCGTCTTGACGACCGCGCGCACGGCGGCCGCAGCAGCGTTGGGGTTGTCCTTGATCAGCTTGTCAGACGTGATCAGCGCCGACATCGTGTAGTGCAGCGCCTTCGGCGGCCCATCGCCGCGCCGCGCGTCGATGACCATGGCGCCGTAACCGCCGCGCACGGCGACTTCCGCGCCCATTCCGTTGGCCCAGAAGCCGTCGATAAGGCCGGCCTGCAGCGCCTTCGCTGCGGCGACACCGAAATTCTTGTTTTCGCCAAGGAACGCGCCGGGCACGGGACCGATCTTCACCTTGTCCCGCTCGACGTCGATGCCTGACTCGATCAAAAGCCGCTTCAAGCCGAGATCGACGAGCGGCGCGGCGCCGATGTTCAGGCCCTTGATGGCATGGATGTCACCTTTCCTGGCGCCAAGATCGGATCGCAGAATGAGAAACCAGTACATGTTCTGCGCCTGCGCTGCGAGCAGCTTCCCGCCCTTCCACTCGGGGAAAGCGAAGGGAACGCTGTGGGCGGAACCGCCGACGAAATCGACGCCGCCGTCGCGCAGGGCAGCGAGCGCCTTGTCGACAGGGAAGATCAGTTCGAGCCTCATATCGAGACCCTCGGCTTTGAAGAAGCCCAACTCGACTGCGGCCGCGACCGGGAAGTATGAATTTGAAATCAGATCGGGAATGGCGACTTTCATGGTGTCCTCGCGGTGGAATGTTGGGCGCCTCGTGGTTCCTGGAAGTCAGTGGATCGAAGCCGCGCGGCGCACGCCCTCGATCATGGCCACGCGCATCAGATAAGCCCGCAGCTTGTTCTTGTCTCCGACGATAGCGCGCAGGCTGGCGTAGAATTCCGCCTGCTTCGCTTCATTTTTTTGTTCGATATTATTTTTGTTCTCGATGGTCTGCTGCTGCAAATACTCCTGCGCCACCGTGCGGCGCTGGCGGTCGTACACATCGAGCAGGCTGTCATCTGCGCCGTCCAAAATTACCTTGGCCAGTTTTTCCGTGACATTGAAGGCATCATGCAGGCCGAAATTCATGCCCATGCCGCCGAGCGGATTGTTGATATGGGCGGCGTCGCCAGCGATCAGCATTCGTCCAGCCCGATAGCAGCCCGCGACGCGCTGGTGCACGTCGTAGAGGTTGCGATGCGCCACGTCGTAGGGAACATCGTTCTTCTGAAAACGCTGAATACGATTTTGCACCGCGCTTTCCTCGAAAATGACCTCGGGTGCGGCGGAGGCGTCAGCCGCGAAAACAACGCGCCACATGCCCTTGTCGTCCGCCCCCGGCACCTTGAACAGCGCGCACCACTCCTGTGGGTCCGCGATGTAATTCGTGATGGCGTAGCCGTGCCGCTCGAAGTCGTAGCGCGTACTGAGCACCAGAAATCGCTCGGGATAGGTAAACCCGTCGAACGTCGTGCCCATCGACTTTCGAACTTGGCTACGGCCACCGTCGCACCCGACAATGTGGCTACCACGAAAGGTCTTCGGACCCTCGGGCGATTCAACTTCAGCGACGACGCCGTTCGCGTCCTGGCTCACATTGGTCACACGATGTCGCATCAAGACCTCGTTGTCTGAATAAGCCTTGAGCCTATCGCGCAATATGTAGCAGATTTTATGCTGCTCGAGCATCAGCCGAAACGGATACGGCGTGTCATTGGCGAGAACGCCGAGGTCGAAATCCGCCACGACGCCGGTCTGACGATCACGATAATGGTAATTTGGCACGACGATGCCGCGCTCGACGAAAGTGTCGGTCACGCCGATGTTGGCGAACATTTCAAGCGTTGGCGGATGAATCGTACCGGCGCGTGGGTCGTCAAAGATTTTATCGGCGCCCTCGAGCAGGGTGAACGGAATTCCCCGCCGGGCGAGATTGAGCGCCACGGTAAATCCAACGGGGCCGGCGCCGACGATCAGAACCTGATCCAACATCTCATCCATCGATACGCTTATGCGAACAAGTCGAACCACAGCGAGGGCTTGCTAGCAAGGCCAAAATCGCGGACCATGAAAATGTCATCGGCAATCACGGAGCCATTCGTATGTTGAAGCCCCAGGCTCCCTGGATCGGATCGCGCGGCCGGATTGGTGTGATCATTCCCTCGACGAACATCGGCGTCGAATATGATTGCCAGCGCATCATTCCGCCGGGCGTCACATGGCATTTCGCGCGATTTTTCGTCGAGCAACCGGACCTTTCGAGCGATGATATGTTTCTCGCGTTCATCGACGCCATTCGAAAAACCATTCCCGACGCAATGCGCGACATCATGACCTGCGAGCCCAACTACATCATGATGGGTATGTCAGCTGAAACCTTCTGGGGCGGCCTTGAGGGCAACATCGAATTCGAGGCGCGCCTGCGCGATTCCGTTGGCCCCGAAATGGGCCTGACGAGCGGCGCTGCGGCATTGAAATTGGCGCTCGACGCGTTTGGCGCGAAAACCGTGGCGGCCCTGACGCCGTATCAATCGGTCGGCGATGTGCAGGTGCGACGCTTTCTCGAAGAGTCTGGCTACAACGTTACCAAGGTTGTCGGTTTGAAATGCGACACCGCGACATCCATCGCCCATACGCCGCCGGAGCAGATCATCGACGTGATTTTGAACGAGCTCGATGGCGCAAATGTGGACGCCATCGTGCAGGCGGGAACCAACCTCTCGACGCAGGACATCTTCCCTACGCTGGAAAAGCAACTGGGCAAACCTGTCATACCCATCAACATCGCGACGATCTGGCACGCGCTCCGCGCCCACGGCATCAACGACAAAGTATTTGGCCGGGGATGGCTGCTCGAGCGTTTTTGACCTGACAACTTATGGCTTTGTCACGTAGCTGAGTTCAGGACGGCAGCCGTTCGTATCTCGTATTTTCTCAAACAGCCGCAGCCGCCTCAAGCCAGTCACATCGCTGCCGTGCGAAACGCGCGGTGCGTGGTGGCTGACATCAGGTGTCGTTGAACGTTAAAAATGTTGTAAATGGCGGCGTGGGTTGAGAGCAATCTTTGCGCTGATCCTCAACGCGCATTCGACGCGCACAAGCGGCGCGATACCGCCGTTCCCGCCCTTTCCAGGTTCTTCCCGGCCCCAACGTATGCGGGCGGCGGCAGCGCGATCCTTTGCTAGCGGCAGGTTCGCGAACCAGGTTCGCACCCCGCCCTTGAGGTTCGCGGGTTCGCACCGGGTTCGCGGCAATTTCGGGATAGACTTTTTATATCAAAACGGATATAAATGACATATGAAGCCTGTTTCCTTCATCGGAGATTCTCTCGACCAAGTGCGTTCATTTCCCGATGACTCGCGCCGCGAGTTGGGTTTCCAGATCGACCGGCTTCAGCGTGGTTACGATCCGAACGACTGGAAGCCGATGAAATCCGTCGGTCCCGGTGTCCGCGAAATCCGGGTGCGAGAAGCATCCGGCGCCTACCGGGTGATCTACATCGCCACGCTCGAAGATGCCGTTTACGTTCTTCACGCCTTCCAGAAGAAGACGCAGGCGACATCGAAACGCGACCTTGATCTTGCAACCGCGCGGCTCAAGGAACTTATGCGGAGTGATGGACGATGAGCGAAGAACGTTTCGAGAGCGTCTGGGACGCCATGGAGAATTCGCCTGCCGAGGCTGCGAACATGAAGGCCCGTTCCGGCTTGATGATCGCTATCCAGGAGGCCGTCGCCAGTTGGAAACTTACACAGGCGGAAGCAGCCAAGCGGCTCGGCGTGACGCAGCCACGCATGAACGAC
>JAYTTW010000282.1:0-16302 GCA_043744855.1 Hyphomicrobiales bacterium | reverse complement strand
GCTATCACGACAGCCGCCGCCTCGAAATACAGATGATGCGTGTGCGGCTGCGTCATCAACCACAGGGAATAGGCGAACGCGACGGAAGTACCGAGCGCGACGAGCACGTCCATGTTCGCGGCGCCCGCGCGCAACGCCTTGAACGCAGCAATATAAAATCGTGCGCCAATCCAGAATTGCACCGGCGTCGCCAGCACGAGTTGCACGACTGGCGACATCTCAAAGCCGAGCATTGGCGCCAACAGAGGCGCCGCCAGCATCAACGCGACAACGACACGCAGCAGCTCGCGGCGTTGACGTTGTTCGTCCTGCACAGCGATGGCGGCGTCGCGGGCGCTGTCTCCCGTGAGCACCTGCGCCTCGAAGCCGGCCTTGCCGATGGCGGCGACGAGATCGGCGGGACGCAGAACGCCGCTCCAACCCTCGACGTGCGCTTGCTCGCTCGCCAGATTGATTTCGGCGTGCAGCACGCCGGGCGCCTTGGCGAGCGCCGCCTCCGCGCGCGTCGCGCAGGTCGCGCACGTCATGCCCCGAATTTTCAGGTCGCGGGTTTCGCGCCCAACGGTGTAGCCGGTGTTCTCAATTGCCGCCGCCAACTGCTGCGGCGTTGTTTGCTCCGGATCAAAGCGAATTTCGGCGCGCGCGTTGGCGAGATTGACGGTAGCTTTGACGCTGGGAATTCGCGTTAGCGCGGTCTCCACACGCGAGGCGCAGGAGGCGCACGTCATGCCCTCGATGCGAAGCGACAGTTCGCTGCCGCCCTCGTCCACCGGGCTGCCGGCTTCCTGCATGACTTCATTCGTCGTCAATGGCGTTCCTGCAAATACGTCGCGCAAAGACCTTGGTGGACGGCGCGTGTTGGCCTATTTCACCGCCACGAGGTCGATGACTGCGCCCATGCCGGCGTGTCCGCCACCCTCGCTCATATAGGTGTCGTATTCGCGAATTTCGAGCTGGCTGAAATGCCCGAAGGCGTTTTCATACATCTCGCGCGTATAGAGATTTTCACGCTGTTTGGGGCCGCCGGTAGCGTATTCCAATTGTTTGGGCGTATAGCCCTCGATCAGCAGCAAGCCGCCCTTTTTGAGGGTGCGCGCCATGCCCGCCCACTTGATGTCGCGCTCGGCAGGACTTGAGAATTGCGTGAAAATTTCCACCACAACATCGAACGTTTCAGCCGGATAATCCCAAGCGTGGACATCCGCCAGCACAGTGCGTAGCACGACACCGCGTTGGGCGGCCAGCGACTGCGCCTTGGCCTGACCATTCGGCGCGAAGTCGATGGAGAGAGTGTCGAGGCCGCACCCGGCGAGAAACACGCCATTGCGTCCTTCCCCGTCGGCAATCGCCAGCGCCTTGCCGGATTTGGGCAGCAATTGCGCTTTTGAAGCGAGAAAGGCGTTTGGCTCCATGCCGAAAACGTATTCAGGCGCCGCGTAACGGCCTTGCCAGCGCTCGAACTCGCTCATCAAAAACTCCTGCTTTCCGACATGGGTGTTGGCCGGCCCCGGCGCGGCGTCATTGCAGGCTATTGTGCGCCTTTGACGGGCAGCAGCGGGCCTTGCAGCGGCGCAAACTCAAGTCGCTGCGGTTGCTGCGCCAGAAATTCAAGATCGAGATTGGCGGCGCCCTGATCGGCGCGTTCGGCCCCGGCGGGCGCTTCGGCGAGGTTGCCTTTCGCGTCAGCCATATCGTGGCCTTCTTCGTCCATCGACATATCCTGCGCCGTGCCTTCCAGAGCGGCGCCCTGCATCAACTGCTCGCGGGCCTTCTCGGCCTTGTCGGCGAGCGGCGATGTGTAGCGCAGCCGAAAGGCGCGCGGTGTCCCGCTCGGGACGTTGTTCTCATCAAGCGCTTCGACCCACATGAAGATGGCCCCGGGCTCGCCATAGGCGCGACTGGGTTCGAGCACGCGGACCCATAACAACTGGAACCGCGCCGGCATTTTTTCAACAATCGGCCAGCCAAGCAAGGCGTGCGTCTGGAAATAGGCAACGATGAAAAACGCCGAGGTCACCACGATGGCGGTCGCCTTGATCCACCAGCGATACGGCGAGCGCAAGCTCATCAGCAGCAGCACCACGCCGAGCACCGCATAGGCGATGGAAAGGCCAACGACAGACGCGGTCAAGCTCAAATCCTCATGGCGGTGGCTGGTTGGAGCGACGCATGGCCAACCTCCTCATTTGCCGCCGGCCGGCGCGCCGCGCTTCGTGCTGCGGGTCAGTTCGAGCAGCGACTTTTGCCGCTGGTTGACATCCGTGACGGTTCCGTCGGCGTTGACCTTGAAACGCACGGCGGTTTTCTCCTGCCCGGTGCCGTTGAGCACGACGGTGTCATAATGGATGACCTGCAGGGTCGGATTGATTTTTTCGACCTTGACGGTGACCGGCACGGGTTGGCGCGTGGTGGCGAGATAGTGCTGCACATTGACCGTGTATTCGCCCGGCAGTTGGCCTCGGATGGATACAATTTCCTCGCGCAGCGCCGTGGTGATTTTTTTGCCGGCGACCAATATGAAATCATTGGCGCCGCCGCGATCGTCGCGCTCCAGCACCATGAAGCCGGCTTCGCGCTGATGGAACCAGGCAATATTGCCTATGGGATCTTCGACATAGATGTCGATGTCGTCAGGGTGATTGTCCGGCCAGTTCATGGCGATGATGTATTCAGCCTTGGTGTCGATCTTGCCGGTCTTGGCTTCCGGCGTGATGGCCAGCAGCGCCAGAAAAAACAGGAAGGCGATGACCTGCAACGCCTTGAACAACATCACCGCGAAAGGATCAAACGGCTCTTCGCGGGGATACAGCGAGAAGTTATCCATTCTCGCGTTCCAGAACGGAGACGATGAAAACTTCCGTCAGGTCGGTGGCGCGCGAAAACAGTCGCGCCGTCGCCTCATCCAGCATGTAATACTGAATTTTAATCAGGATGGAGCCGACGAGACCCGACAGCGTCGTGTACATGGCGACAGCCATGCCGTCGCTCATCAGGCCCATCGAGGTTTTCACCGACGCCTTGTCGCCGGCGTCGAGGCCAGCGATGGGCGCCAGCATCATAATGAACCCGATGATGGTGCCGAGCAGGCCAAGCTTCATCAAGCTGTCGCTGGCGAACGAGCCGATCTGGTTGGGGCCACGCAACTGGTCGGCCAGACCGCGCAGCAGCAAGGTCTGGTCAATGCGGTGGCGGCCCTGCAACCCCGACTTCAGCACGAGATTGCGGATGTGACGGCTGACCAGTCCCGATGGCAGCCGCTCCCCGTCGGCAGCCACAAGGTTGGCGCCCGCGACGCTGACCTTTCCAGGATTGCGCTCGATAATGGCAGCCGTTTCATTGGCCGCGTCCATCTCGCGCGAGATGACGGACGTGCGCCACAGACAATGCAGCGTGGTCAGCAAATACAGGGCGACGATGATGAGGGAAATGCTGGTGCGGTCGCTTTGCAACATCAGGCGGAACAGGCCGTAGCGCCATAACAGCACCGCGCCGAAGACACACACACCGGTGAAGATCATCCAGCGCAAAAGCGGCGTGCGCTCCGCCACAGGCGCAACATTCATGGTGCTGGTCGACATTGCCGCTCCCGGACGCCCGTCGTTTATTACGACCGTTGCATACGGGCCGTTGTTTGCGCAACGTCTCAAGTGACGGTCGCCCCAGTTGCGCCCGCCCGGCGCGGACTGTCAAGCTGATCCGCGCGCACTTTGCGCGGCGGTTGACAGGCGCAGACAGCTGCGTTCGGATAACGCAAAATCAACACGCGAGGGGCGCATTCGCGAGCGTTTGCGCTGGCTCATGGGCGCCGCAGACTTCAACGCTGGCCGCAAGATGATGGCCGACAACACGCTCGAAGGTCGCGCTAACAAGATCGAGTGTCCGCTGCTGGTCGGTTATCCATCGACGACCGCGTGATGGATCCGCGCGGCGCGCTACGCTTGTTCAAGGCGGCGACGAACGCCAAATCCGCCGTCATGCTCGACGGCGTCGGTCACGGCAAACGCACGTGGGAAGTGCGCAACACAATCGTCGACTGGTTCGCCAAGCAACTGGGGACGGCGTGAGGGCTTAGAGCGCGATGACGCTTCTTCGAACCGTCGTCGCACTCCAGGTTTTTGATTGAGCATGATCTTTTCCGAAAACCGGTGTCCACTTTTCGGGATCATGCTCAGCGACCAAAAATCGCCTTGACCCGATCCCGCGCGCTCTGCGGCGCCGCCAAAGTTTTCAGCGTCTCGGCGTAAAGCGCCTCCGCCGGGGCTGGGTCAACCTCGAGATTGGATTTTTCAATCTCGGAGAGGAATTCAGCATCCCTGGTCATGGCGACAAAGCCGTCCTGAAGCACTTTCAAGGTTGCCGGCTGCATGCCGGGCGGCGCGAGAAAAGCCCGACCGACGATGCCGCCGGACGCATAGAGACCCAGAAGTTGCCGGTCGGCGGGGGTATCGCCCAGTTCGCCCAACGCCGGCGTGTCCGGCAATTCCGGGCTGCGCGTCGGCACGGCCTGCAAGATCACCTTGATCTTCTTCTCGTCAAGCCAGGCTTTTTTGCCGACCTTGATCGCCGCCCAGGACGAGGCCGCGCCTTCGACCTCGCCACGTTCCATGGCGAGCATGCCCTCAGCGGAGGCGGGATACCCCGAGATTACCTTGAATTTGGTTCCGATCACTCCGTTCAGCAATTTCGGAATGACTTCCGAGAGATTGCCGGCGCCCGCCGCTGCAACGGTTGTTTCGCGCTGTTTGGCTTCCTCGATGGATTGCACTTTGGCGGTGTGCCACTGGAAATGAATGTTGTTGGAAGTGGCGACGCGGCCCACCCAGTTGAATTTCGCCGCGTCGTACTGCACCGCCGGATTGGACATCGCCTGTTCGAGCGCCAGCGTCTCGGTGACGACGGCGATCGCCGTGCCGTCTTTTGGCGCGACGGCATAGAGGTAATTGGCCGCCTTGATGGTGCCAGCGCCGGGCATGTTGACCGCGACGACGTTGGGATTGCCCGGCAGATGCTTGCCGAGGAAGCGCGCAACCATGCGGCCATACAGATCGTAGGAACCGCCTGAGGTGTTGCCAATATTGATGGTGATCGTTTTGCCGGCGAATTGCGCATCGGTCTGGGCGCCAGCCGCAGTGGCGAAGACTAGCGGGGTGAAACAAAGGCTGCGAAGCAATGCGGCGCGCATGGTGGCTCCAGATTCTCGGGCAGTGCGCAATCTATGATAACGGACGCGCCAGTGGAACCCGTCGCGGGACCCGTGTGGCTGGCGCTCACCAGTTTTTCTGCACGGGATCGGCGATCGCCTCTTCGAGCGGATCGCGGGGTTTGAACAGGGTCGCCGGACGCAGGCGACCGTCAGGCGCGATCTGGTCCATATCGCAGTAAATTTCGAACTCATAGCCATCGGGATCGAGAAAATTGATGCTGACGTTGCAGCCGGCGCCCTTGCGGCCCTCAAACGTGATGGGGATGCCGTTCGCCTTGAGATAGGCCTTGGCCTGCTTCAGCATTTCGGTGTCGGCGACCTCGAAAGCGAGGTGCTCCATTTGCAGCCCGGAGGTCATCTCGCGTTGCGGCGTTTTGCCCTTGCGCATCGGTTTCAGGCCGATGGCGTGATGGTCGGCGCCGCAACGGAAGAACACCATGCCATGTTTGTTGCGGTCGGTCTCGACGAGACCCATGACCTCTTTCCAGAATTTCACCGTGCGCTCGATGTCGCTGACCTCATAGACGAAGTGGCCGAGCTTGTTGACCTTGATGGGCGAGGCGCCGGCGTATTGCGCGGGATGCTTGTTGCCTGGGGCCGCATGGGCCGCATCGCGGCGGGCGGACGTGTTGTCATGTACGTTCATGTTGTCTCCGGAACTAGAGTCTGATTTCGCCAAGGCTAACGCTTTTAATCACTTCAACGTCAAGGCGGCGATCCACGCCGTTGTGCGAAATTTCGACGACGCAGGCGCCCTGCTGCTCGCGCAACCGGTCGAATTTGAAATCGCCGTAGTTGTCGGTGGCCGTTTGCGCCAGCACCTGACCGCCTTGCTTGAGGGTCACCTGCGCGCCTTCGACGCAATCGACGACGCCATTTTGCTGGCGCGAGACGCTGCCGGCGACAAACGCCGACTGGTAGCGCCAAAGGTTGCGATACCAGACGCGAGGCTTCGTGCCGAGTTCTGGCTTCAGTGTTTCCAGCGCTTCATCGGCGGCCATTTTCTGCATGGCGGTGTCTTCAATGCGGAGCGCCTTCATTGCGCCCGTAGGGCAAACCTGACCGCCGCGGGTCTGGCGCCAACCGGCATCCAGCAGATGCGCGTCGAAATTCCACGCCTGCGGAATCTGCAGCGCCTCGTTCCACCACACGTGGCCATATGGACAAGCCTCGACAATCTGCTTCTGTCCTTTTGATTTGACGGGATCGATTACAACAATTCCGTCGCTGCGTTTGGTGATGGCGCCGCCGGTTGCGGCTTTCATGCATGGCGCATCGTCGCAATGGTTGCACATGGTGGGGACGTAGGCGATGTCGATCTGCGTGCCCTGGCCGCGTTCATTCTGCAGAATATCGATCCACCGATGGCCGTGTTTTGGCATCGGCGCGCTGTAGCCGGGGAAATCATTGTCGACGTATTCATCCATGATGGCGAGCGTACAAAGATTGCAGTTTGTGCATTCCGCCACGTCGATAATCATGTTCCATTTTTGCATCGGTTGCTGCATCGGTTGCTCCTGCGCGACGTTCTGGCGCGCCGTTTATTTTACGGGTTCATAAACCGAAACGCTGGCGACCTGCGCTGGCGGTGCGGCCTGTTTGACGTTCGGCGCCGCCGCCGTTTCCGCCGCCATCTTCGCGAAGGTCTCCGACATGTGTTCGATCTTGCCGTCCCACAACGCCACCTCGACCAGCGCGTTGGAGCCGGCGAGGGAGTGCGTCGATTTGGTTTGCGTCTTGTGCGGCGTCAGCAAATTGAGACAGCCGCCGCGATCAATGGATTTGCCGGGCTCGCCCATCGGTTCGTAGATGGCGCAGGATTCATAGCCGTGCACAACGCCAGGGGCGCAACGATGGGTGGGAAGTGCGGCGCAAAGCACGGCCCCACGTTCGTTGAAAACCTTGACAAGATCATGTTTCTTGATGCCGCGCGCTTTGGCGTCGTGCGGGTTCATGCGGATCAGCCAATAATACCAGTCGCCGACCTTGACCCGGTGATCCTCAATGTTGAGCAGGAAGGAATCCTTGCCGTCGCCTTGCGTGTGGAACGAATATTTGGAGTGCGGCGTCAGCATCATCAGCGGAAAATCTTCAAACATTTTTCCGGAGTGCGGACCCTCCCATGACGGTTCGTATTTAACGATCGGCGGGCGCTCGGGATCGTTGGCGCGAATGAGCGAGTTGCACTCGAACTCCAGCTTGCCCGACTGCGTCTGCAAGCCCGACAGATATTCCTTGGCGTAGTCGGATGGCAGCGGCAGCGGCTCCGGCACGTCCTTCTTGCGGTTCTCCCAGAACCAGCGGAACGACACGGGGGCGCGCAGCTTTTCTTTCTCTGAAGGGACGACAAAGTAGCCCTTTTTGACGAACTTCCGCCACGAGATGTATTTGGGAAGATCTGACGCCTCGAACTGGCGTTTGACCCAGTCGATCTCGTTCATACCTTCGTTGAAATAGTTGGCGAGGCCAAGGCGGGCGCAGATCTGCGTGAAAATCCAGTAGTCGGATTTCGACTCGCCGAGCGGTTTCACCGCCGGCGCCTGAAAGATCACGACGCGATGGTTGAGCTGCTGCTGACCATGATGGCCGTAGCCGCCAAGCGCCGCCCATTCGGAGATGTCGACGCGTTCGAAGTTGGTGCAGGCCGGCAAAATGAGATCGGCGAACTTCGCTTCGCCCTCCATCCAGATGGACTGGTTGACGACGAAATCAAGCGCGTCGGCCTGATACATTTTAATGTGACGATTGGTGTTGTTCATCGTCGACAGCATCGAGCCGCCGTACTTGTAGAGCATCTTCACAGGCGCGTGGCCGGGGGCGGGGTAATTCACTTTCGCAAACTGGTGCTCGATGGATTTGCCATTCCACAGATAGCCCTCGGCTTTGCCCTCAGTGATCGCCTCGGGCATGAAGATGCGTGGTATCTTCTGGTTCGAGGTGTTCATGGTCGGCAATTGCGGCATCCGCTGATACAGCTCGACCGGCAGCGATGTGCCCTCGATATCGCCGGACATGCCGCCCTCGGCGTAGCCCGGAAAATAAAAGTTGAAATCGACGGGCGTGCCCCATTGCAGGTTGCCCATGTTGACGCCGGGCTTGCCCAGGCCCTGCATGGCGATAAGGCACACCATGACGCGCGCCCACTGGATGCCAGTCTGGTTGCGGCAGGCGCCGCCGTGGCCGTTGCCCCAGCCGCCGGGCGCGAGATAAACGCGCTTGGCGCCCCACTCCCGCGCCAGCGCGCGCACGTCTCTGGCGGGGACCCCGGTCTCGGCCTCCTGCCACTCCGGCGTTTTCTTGACGCCGTCTTCCTCGCCCAGAAGGTAAGCCTTCCATTTGTCGAAACCGACTGTGTGCGTCTCGACGTATTTTTTGTCGTAGAGGCCTTCGTCTATCCACACGGTAGCGATCGCCATGGCCATCGCGACCGAGGTCGTCGGCTTTGGCGCGAACCATTTGCCAGGCAAAAACTGCGCCGAGGAATTGTAGAAGGGATCAACGTGAACAACCTTGATGCCGAGCTTCGGATTTTTCAACCATTGGCGACGCACGGTGCCTTCCTGCGCGCCGTAGCTGCCGGAAGTCGTCTCAGGGTCGGCGGACCAGAACACCACCATGTCGCAATTCTGCAGGCAATCCTCAACGGTGCCGTAGGTTTCCGATTGGCCGACGCGTAGCGAGTAGCCCCAATGATGCGCCGCGCCCCAGTACCAGCCTTCCCACGAATCGGGATTGTGATGCACGGACGTGTGGCCAACCGCATTGCGAAAGCGATACAGCGCCGAGAGGTAATAGCCGATGTTGCCCCACGTATGGTGAGAGCCGTGCGACACCGCCATCACGCCAGGCCCGTATTTACTCTTGGCGCGCTGAATTTCTGACGAGACGAGCGTCAGCGCCTCTTCCCAGCTGATGCGCACATAGCCGGACTTGCCGCGATTTTGCGGATTGCGTTCGCCGTCTGGATCAAAATCAACGCGCTTCATCGGATATAGCGCGCGGTCGGGCGAATACACTATCGCCTTGGAGTTCTGGCCGTGCGGCGCGAGCGAGGTCTTGCGCGGCGGCGTCAACTTTACGCCGCGCGCCTCGATGGTCCACGGCTGTGGGTCAGTGTCGTCAAAATCAATCGGCGTTGTGCGGATGATTTTGCCATCTTTCACGTAAACAAACAGCGGGCCGCCATTCGCCATGTTGCAATAGCGAATGGCGCCGTCGGGCTGGGCCACGCCGATGTCGAGAGTGAGGCTCATCAATTGCATGATGGTCTGCGCGAACCAGTTGGACAGACCCTCCGGCCCATCGACCGTCATCTTGAAGTCTTTCTGCGCGTTGATCTGGTCAAGCCAGTTGAACGGCGGCGTCAGCAGGCTCGCGGCGATGGTGGCGTTTTTGAAGGAAATGGTGATGTCAGCCGTGCGCTGCATATCCGACCCGCTGGTGAGCTTGCCGCCGCGCAATTGAAACCAGCGACCGATCTCCTCATCGCGCGCCAAAATGCGGGCGACGAGGTCATGCTCCTTCAGCCTTGCAGCGAACTCAGGATAGCGCGCCGCCGCAATCGGCAGAACTTTCGACAGCCCCCACAAGATGACGCGGAGTTTGCCAGATGCGATGGACATGGATGGCTCCCGAGGATTCCTTCCGACGCTGCAGCGTCGGTTTCAGCAATTGCCGGTTTTTGGCTCGATCAGCCCCAAGATTTTCTACAGAATTCAGGGAAACCGCGCAAATCACGGATCTCACGCCGGCGGGCTGCAACCTGTTGCGTCAGCCACGCAGTCAGCCAGGCAGTCATCCACGAAATGCAGACCCCGCGGTAAATGGCGCCTCAGCCGTGCATTGACGTCACGGCTTGAGGCGCTGGCGTCAACGCGGCGGCTTGGGAACGCGGCGTTGCGACGCGGCTCCGTGGCGCAATTGGACAAAGCTGTCGTCATCTTTCTAAAATGATCGTCAAGGCGGCTGGCAATGCCATTCCTGAATGCCGTTCCTGATTGCCGTTTCTGGGAGGCGCGGACATGCGGATTTTTGCAGCCTGTGTCGGCGCTTGGTTGGCGGCGATACTGTCAGCCTTTCCGGGGCAGGCGCAGACGCCGCCCTGGCCGACGCAATCGTTGAAAATCATTGTACCGTTTCCACCCGGCGGCGCCGCTGATTTGTTGTCGCGCGCGGTCGCGCAAAAACTTGCGGAAAACCTCGGTCAGTCCGTCATCATCGAAAACCGGCCCGGCGTCGCTGGCAGCGTTGGCGCCGCCGCCCTCGCCCATGCCCGACCGGACGGCTACAGCCTCGGCCTCGGCACGCTATCGACCCTGGCGCTCAATCCGTTCATGAGCCGCGCGCCGCTCTATGATCCGCGCAAAGACTTTGCCTTTATCGCGATGCTGACGGGTTTGCCGATGCTGGTGGCGACGCCGCCCTCGCTGGGACATCGCGACATTGCGGGCCTCGCGAGCTATGCAAAAGCCAACCCCGGCAAGATGAACTATTCGTCAAATGGCGTCGGCTCGTCCGGACACCTGCTGGGTGAAATGCTCCAGCGCACCTACGGGTTTGTGGCGACCCATGTGCCTTATGGCGGCGACGCGCCAATTCTCAACGCACTGATGGGCGAGCAGATACATTTCGGCTTACTCGCTATCCCGGCCGCAGCCGAGTTCGTGAATTCGGGAAAAATCGGCGCAGCGGCGACGACGGGCGCGCAACGCTCCCCGATTTTGCCCGACGTGCCGACCTTGAGCGAACAAGGCCACCCGGAACTCACCGCCAGCACATGGTTTTCAATTGTTGCGCCGGCGGGTGTCGCAGCGCCGATCCTCGAACGGCTGAACCGGGAGATCAATTTGGCGTTGGCGGCGCCGGCGACGGTACAGGTTTTCCGGGGCGCCGGGCTCGTCGCGACGCCGATGGAACTGGCGGCGTTCCAGACTTTCGTCGGCGTCGAACAGACGAAATGGGCGGCCGAAATCGCCAGCCTTGGCATCCACATCGACTGACGTTGTATTGTATTCCCGTGTGACTGCGCGCAAACCCGTGCGGGCCAAAGCCGATCTATTTTTGCTGTCCCGGCAACTGTCCGCGAACATCCTCGATGCTGCGTTTGGTGCGTACCACCACCGCATTGACGCGCTCGATTGTTTCGTTGACGTCGTCGACGATTTTTTCGACGTCCACCGCCGTGAGCCGACCATCCTGTTTGAGCACACGACCATCGACCATGACGAAATCAACGTTGGCGGGCTGCGGATGCAAAAGCGTAGTTTAAGAAACCGTAAATGCGCCGGTTAATAATTTATGCTCGAAGCCGCCTTCTATTCGTCGCACGAATCATGTCTTATCTACGACATCGTACTCGCGGATAGGCTTCAATGGCGCAGTGGACGGTCCTGAGTTTGCAGCTTTGCAGCCCGACGGACTTCGCCGCGTTTTTACTTCCGCGTTGCTTCCTGCGCATCGCTGCTAGCGCAGTGCTTCTAGATTCCCGCGCGATTTTCCCCGCCCCCTGTTCTCTCGAATGTCCGGACGCCGCAAGGCGCGCCGCGAAAGTGTTTGGACTGCAACAGAAGGACCGCACCCATGGGTAAACAATCCAAGAAAATGCGTCGCTCTGGCTCGCGGATAACCGGTGCGGCTCAAGTCATATCTTTGCACGCCGCCAGGTTTGCAAGAGAACGTATCGCGCCGCCCATCAAGGCGCTTAACGCGACGCAAGGCGAGTACCTCGCGGCATTGCGTTCGAGTTCCCAGGTCGTCGTGATTGGCCCTGCCGGCACCGGCAAAACATGGATCGCCGCGACGTTCGCGGCCGACCTCTATCGTCAGGGAAAGATCGCGCGCATCATACTCACGCGACCCAACGTTCCCTGCGGACGCACCCTCGGCTTCTTTCCCGGTTCGCTCGAAGAAAAATTTGCGCCGTGGGCGACGCCGGTCGTCGAAGCGATCAAGGAGCGCATCGGGCAAGCCGCCTACGATATCGCGCTCAAAAAAGGCGACATTGAAATGGCCCCCTTTGAGGTGATGCGCGGACGCACTTTCAAAAACGCTTTCGTCTTGCTCGACGAAGCGCAGAACACGACGCCAGCTGAGATCAAGACGTTTCTCACACGGGTTGGCGAGGATTGCACTACGGTGATCAATGGCGATGTGAGCCAATGCGATCTCGACACCTTCTCGGGTCTCGGCAAAATCATCGAGATGATCGACGCGCAGGGGCTGCCGGTGCCGGTGATCGAGTTCACGGTGGACGACATCGTCCGCTCCGGCGTGTGCGGCATGTGGGTGCGGGCTTTCAACAGCGCTTCCATTTGAACGTCACGTCTGCAAGTCAGGTCATGCAAGTAAAGTCTTGCAAAACACGTCATGCAAGCGTGGCGGTCATCTCGATCAGCCATGCGTCATCGACGCCTTCAAGCGTGCGTAGTTCCTGGCTGGCCTGCGCGCGGGTTTGCGCCAGGCAACTGACGACATCCGCCGGCGCGTCGGCGCGCTGGCAAGCGAACTCGAGACGGATGCCGTTGGGATCGTAAAAGTAGATGCCGTCAAGACCCGGCAATTGCGGCAGCGGCCCCACGTAGGTGACGCCATGCTCGCGCAGCCGCGCCTCCAGCTCTGCGAAGCGCGTCGGCTCGACCCTAAAAGCGCAATGCTGCATGGCGCCGATGGCGTTGCGGTTGCCGCGCGATTCACGTCCCATCGGAATTTCGAAGAACGCCAGGGTGCTGTCGTTGCCCATGTCGAAAAAATAATGGCGGATTTCTTCATAAGGAGGATTGCCGCGATTGTTTGGTCCGGAGCCCAACCCGGCCGGAACCTTCATTGCATGCAGCAATGGCATTCCAAGCACGCGCACATAAAACTCCGTTGTCGTTTTGATATCATCCGTGCACAGGGCGAGGTGGTGGACGCCACGCGTCATGATTTCGGCGCCCTTGGCGCGGGGCATGATTTCGGCGCTCTTGGCGCCAAGTTGCGCTGCGGGGCTTGCCAGATCAAACTGCGGCTGCGTCATTTGCGGCTCCGTCATTGGGCCTCCCAGGGTTGTTGCAAAGACACTAGGTAAGCGCGGCGCCCGGCGCAACGGGGCCAACGCACGTCCATCGTGGCGCCTCCATCGTGCCTGGTTGTGTCAGCGTAAATCGACGATTGAGGTCGCCGGAGCCGCGCGTCGCGCAAGTCAGGGTTCCCGACGATTGCGACGGCTGTCCCTGACGAGGGCTGCAATGTTGCGCAGGCGTTGCGGCCACCAAAATGGATTCAGCAAATTGACAGCGAGCTCGGGTTGGCGGAAAAATCTTTGAACGTATGCCTGCTGCAAACTGCGCCACGTACCGGCGTTTTCCGGCGGGCCGGAACCGCTTTGAAGTACGGCTTCCCGTAGCCTGCGCATGGGTTCGCCTGAATCATCTGCGGGGACAGGCAAGGTTACGCCCATCAGTTCGCGGACCAGAACCGCCGTCGTCGCCAGCACGGCCTGCCGGCCAATTCTTTTGAAACGCCATTCAACTTCGGCCCAGTCCACTCCGCCGCCGGCTCGAACCGAAAGCAACGCGAGTTCCCTTAGCTGCCGAACCTCGACGAGGCCCCGCGAGTGAAGCTCATGATGCAGCTGTGAATGAACAATGTTGTACACAATCAGGTCGGTTGGACGGGGCGTCAACACCTCGCGATTGGCAAACGCGACGGGAACGGCTCGCTCGATCACGGACCTGGCCGGCAGGATCGCCATGACTTCGCGGTCGCCGAGCCGGTGATGTATCTCGACAAGAAAAGTGCCTCCGGGGGTCGCCACCCCGGGCAGGTGATGCACGCCGGAAAACCAGCGTGGCGGACGTGGGTCGCCGACATCTGCGTATCCAAGTTCGCTCAGGCAAGCCCGGGCGCGCGCTGTCTCGCGGGCCGGAACGAGGACGTCAACATCCGCCATAACGCGTTCGGCGGGGTCGCGGTACAACCCGCCGGCGACTGTGGCGGCCCCCTTCAGCAATACCGCGCGAATGCTCGCCTCAGAGAGGGCGACGGTTATTCGTTCGATGTCCGCGACAATCCCGGCGTTGCGCACCGCGTTCATGCCGTGGACCGCCTGAAAATATTCTTTCACGCCGCTGGGAATACCGGGAACGTTCTGCAGCACGGGCCAGACAGCCGGGCTCGCCAAATGGCGGCTCGAAAACTCGATGAACGCCGGCCAGTCAATCTCCTCCCAAGGTGTGTCGGGAATGCGTGGAGTGGGGGCCAGCAGCAAGCACAAATCGAGGAACGCGGCCCAGCGCTTCATGTTGCCAGCGCCATCGTTATGCAACGTTCGGCCTCATTGAGATCGCTGTAAATCAGTTCATGGCGTTTGACGCGCTGAAGCCATTTAATAAAACCTGCGACGGCAACCGGTTCAATTGGGTAGCCAAGGAAAACCCTGTCGGCAAACAGACGACTGGCGGCGTCTGTTGTGGAAATTTCGCCAAAGCGCGTGCGCGATCCCGGCTCATAGGTTGCAAAGACCAGCGCGTGCGCGGCGCGCGGGGGTGCGTCAAAGTTGGTTGAGTGGGCGAGATATTGAATCGAGTCGCCGGACGCGACAGTCAGCGCCGGATACAGCGGGCTGAGGATCGGCAGCGATCCATGTTTTACGCGGGTTGGCAGCGGAAACGGCACAACCGCGTCGTCGCGCGAGCGCAGGGCGACAATATCATCTGACAGAAATTCATAGCCGCGCGCGACAAGAGCGGCGGTTAACGTGCTTTTCCCAGAGCCAGACGGAGCCGCGAAAATCACCGCCCGTTCGCCTTTCGCGACAGCAGCCGCGTGGAGGAACGCTCGCCAGGCCGTTTCAGGATGCAACCGGTTTATGACTGCCTGGTAGAATGCCCCGACTGCGACCTCCGGAGCGAGGCCACTCGCCATCAAGCGTCCGTCAACCGCGAAGAAGTGTTTGCCGGTTTGATCGAGGCCGACCACGCATCGAAGGTCAGGGGCGCGATGCCATTCATCCGAGCGTCCGATCAGCGGATCGAGGACGCAAAGCGTTGCCGCGTCAGCGACGAGTTCAACGAGAAGGGCGCCAAACCGATGGCGCGAGGCAAGTGACCTGTCGCCCCCCGTCAGGTCGCCCGGCGATAGTGCCTCGCAAGCTATCCCGCGCCCGGTTGCGCCCCCGTCGCCCTCGACAAGTCCCAGTTCGATCCATTGGTCGACGACAGAAATTACGTCGTTTCGCGCCACATCAAACGCCAAACCGTGACGGGATGCCAGCGCCCGCATAATGGAAAGGGTGTCGTGCCGGCTCGACGCGCGCCAGAGCAGATGTGCGGCGCGATTGTAAACAAACAGTCGGTCACCATCCGCGCCGACAAGTATCATGCCGCCTTCGGGCAGCGCGACACAAGCGACGCCAGGTGTCTTAATGATTGTCTGCGATGGCACGCGTTCGGGCCATCAAAGAGCAAGACTCGTGGCCAAAGCCTTGTTTGAGACAAGCAGAGCCAGCAACGCCGGAGCGGTGTACAGCCCGTAACGGCCGAGCTTTTCGAGGGCTTCACGGCGCTCCCCGGAAACAATCGCGTCGCAATCCGGCCCGGTTTTCGGATCCTTCGGTTCTGGAGCCTTTTTCTCGTCACTCATGGGACATAAGTTCCCGCACGCTACACAAATATCACAATATCCGGTTTTGCCGGTCGTTTCAACTACAAGTTAATGCGCCAGAAAGACATCCTGCAGAGGTTCTCGGGCAGCGCGACACAAGCGACGCCAAGTGACTTGTTGATATTCAGAGATTGCACGCGTGCGGGTCATCCAAGGTCAGACACTCACGGCCAAGGCCTTGTTTGACACAAGAAGAGCCAGCAACACTGGGGCGGTATACAGCCCGTAACGGCCGAGCTTTGCGAGGGCTTCACGGCGCTCTCCGGAAACAATCGCGTCGCAATCCGGCCCGGTTTTCGGATCCTTCAGCTCCGGAGACTTTTTCCCGTCACTTATGAAACACAAACCCCAACACACTATAAGAGCCCATCCGGCGAGTTCTTGCATGATAGGAATCGTTTGTGATTCAAGGGAGGCGATCTGATTCTCGTGGAGATCGCCGATGTGGACGAAAGAAA
>JAYTTW010000281.1:0-4175 GCA_043744855.1 Hyphomicrobiales bacterium | reverse complement strand
TAGTACCCGGAATCATAGATTCCGGGTACGTCGTTTTTGTTGAAGTATCCACTTATCATCTCCAGAAAGCGCGTCACTGCGTGACGCACTTTCTTCCGATGGTGGATACTGGCAGATACCGCAACAAAACGGCAGACGGATTTGCCGTGAGGGCACATGGATTTGCCGCAAGGCTTGGGCGTCCCTACATTGCCGGCATGGAGCGCATCACCACCCCCTGCGTCAATTTCTGCTGGATCGACCCTGAACACGGACTGTGTAAAGGCTGCGGGCGCACGCGCGAAGAAGTGACGCAATGGTGTTTCATGAGTGAAGCCGAACGCCTTTTGCGGATGCCGCAATTGAAGCAAAGGCTGGACAAACTGCGGCAGGCCGCATGCAAATTTGAAGTCTCTCCGGCAGGCGGCGCAAAATGAATACGGGCGGAGTGCTGTTCATCGGCTTGCTCGCCGCGATGCTGCTGGCGTTTCTATGGCCCTCCGGATCTGCAATCGCGGGGATGGACGGCGGCGCGTTCATCGCCAACGCGGCCGACGGCTTGCTCGCGGTGGCGTTGGCGGCCTCTGTCGTGCACCGCTATCGCGGCCGCCTCAGCCAGGGCTTTCGCGACGCGCTGATCTGGATCGTTGTCGCGGCGGCGCTGATTGGCGTTTACGCCTATCGAGATGAACTGGAGCCCGTGCGGCAAAAATTCATGGCCGAACTCAGTCCGGGCGCCGTCGTCAGTCCCTCGCCCGGCGTCGCCGAAGTGGCGCGTCGCCGCGACGGACATTACGTCGTGAGGATGCAAGCCAACGGCGTCAGCTTGCCGTTCATCTTTGACACCGGCGCGTCGAGCGTCGTGTTGCGGGCGGAAGACGCCGCCAAACTGGGCCTCGACCCCGCCAAACTGAATTACACGCAGTTGACCTATACCGCCAACGGCGTGGCGCGAGCGGCCGAAATCACACTCGACAGGTTGAGCGTTGGCGCCATCACGCAGACGCGCGTGCCGGCGTTGGTGGCGCGGCCGGGGGCGCTCACAGAAAATCTTCTGGGCATGAGTTTTCTCGAAAAGCTGTCGGCCTTCGGCGTCGAGAACAACAAGCTGGTGTTGCGCAGCCGGTAGAGGGCTGCTGAAAAACGCCGGCGTGAAAACCTCGTCCTTCGAGACGGTCCTTTGGACCTCCTCAGGATGAGGTTTCCAAGGCAAATCCAGCGCATTTGAACCGCAATAATCCCCCGGTAGTCCTCATCCTGAGGAGCCGCGCAGCGGCGTCTCGAAGGACGAGGGCTGTCCACGCGTTTTTCAGCAGCCGCTAGAGGACGATGACGATTCCTTGAATCGCCGTGGCACCCGGTTGAACCTGATCTTTTTCCAAAAACCGACATTGCCTTTTGCGGCATGCCCGCATCAAGCGGCGACGGGCTGACGCTCGACCAGCGAAATTGCCGCGCGCAGCACTTCAACGCCGGCGCCGCGCCGCACAGCTTGCGTCGCGAGATGGCGGCGGTAAGCGCGGGCGCCGCTTTGGCCAGCGAAAAACCCGAGCATGTGGCGGGTCATGTCCGCCAGCCGCACGCCCTCGGCGAGGCGCGCCTCAATGTAGGGAACATAAGCTTCGAGAGCCTCGAACAGCGAGACGTGTGGCGCGGCGACGCCAAACAACACGGGATCGACATCGAGCAGCAGCGCGGGGTTGTTGTAGGCGGCGCGGCCGAGCATGACGCCATCGACTTCCCGCAGGTGCGCCTGCACTTCCGCAAGCGTCTCGATGCCGCCATTGATGGCGATGGGCCAATCGTCAAAATCCCGCTTGAGCGCATAAACCAGCGGATATTCGAGCGGTGGCACGTCGCGGTTCTGCTTGGGACTGAGGCCCTTCAACCACGCCTTGCGGGCATGAACGAAGAGCCCATCGGCGCCGGCGCTTTTGAGGCTGTGCGCCATCGCATACAAAGCATCGCTCGGCAGCTGGTCATCGACGCCGATGCGGCATTTGACGGTGACGGGAATTCGCACCGCAGCCTTCATGGCGGCGACGCAATCGCCAACAAGCTGCGGTTCGTGCATCAGGCACGCGCCGAACGCGCCGCTCTGCACGCGGTCTGAGGGACAGCCGCAGTTGAGGTTGATTTCGGCGTAGCCCATGGCTTCGCAGATGCGCGCCGATTGCGCCAATGCAGCCGGCTCGTTGCCACCCAACTGCACAGCGACGGGATGCTCGAACGCGTCAAAACCGAGCAGGCGCGCGCGATCACCGTGCAACACCGCGGCGGTCGTCACCATTTCCGTGTAAAGGCGGGCGCGACGCGACAGCAGCCGATGCAAAAAACGGCAATGCCGGTCGGTCCAGTCCATCATGGGGGCGATGCTGAACTTTATCCAGTCCAGATCATTTGGCACTGTCGCGTTGTCGTCCATTTTGCTGTTGCACCGGCTCCTCAACTGGGAATGCAAGAAACCTGGGCCGCAATCAAGTCATTCAGCCCGGCCTAATTTTTTCGTTATACATAAAGCCCTAGACAGCAGTATTATTTCGTATTACAAAAAATTCATGAATATAACTTTTGACTCGGCGAAGAGCGAAAGGAACCAGAAGAATCGCGGCCTGTCTTTTGATGCTGTTTCAGACTTTGATTTCAGTTCGGCAATTGTGCGGCCTACCCGCCACCAAGACCTGCCCGAAGTTCGGTACGAAGCGATTGGCTTGTTGTACGGGTTGATTCATTTTTTGGTTTTCACGCCTGCGGCGGATGGCATCAGAGTCATTTCGCTGCGTCGGGCGCATCGCAAGGAGCGCGCACAATGGCAACAAAGCAATCCATGAACGATGACGACCGGGAACGCACGGATGCTGAACTGAAAGAGTTCAAGCCAGCGCGCGATGTTTTGCCCGCTGACCTTTATGCCGGTTTGACGAAGCGCAAGCCTGGACAGCGCGGCCCCGGTAAAAAGCCGGCAAAGGTGCTGGTCGCCCTGCGAATTGATCGGGAGCTCGCTGGCGCCTATGAGGCCACCGGCCCACACTGGCGCAAAACAATGGCCGAAGCGCTCGTGCAGTATATCGGCAAGGCCCGCAAAGTGCGGTTTGCTACGCACAAGCTGGCCGCCACGGGGTCTAGCGGTCGAGTTAAGTCGGCAGGGTCGGGATCGGCAAAGCGAAAGGTGGGCGGTTGAGCCGAACGCCGCTTATTCGCGCGCCAGTTGCTTCGAAACGCTCAAGGTTTTGCAACTTGCCATGAGCCGCCGCCAAGCGCCATTATCGGCGTGACAAGAAACGGCGCATTGTCAATCATCAGGCCGCAAATCATCACGCGTTTGGGAGGACACCATGCACCGTCGCCAATTCCTGCGCTCGCTGCCGTTTGCCGCCGCCACAACGGCGGGGCTGGCTCACGCAGAAGAAGGCTTCCCCACGGGCGAACCGCACATGAAGC
This sequence comes from Hyphomicrobiales bacterium, assembly GCA_043744855.1. GTDB lineage: Bacteria > Pseudomonadota > Alphaproteobacteria > Rhizobiales > Beijerinckiaceae > Terripilifer. Next base: position 755 of record JAYTTW010000281.1, on the reverse strand, counting down.
GATTTGTCGAGCAACGCTGGGCGCTCGACAATATCATTCAGGCCAACGGCATCGATTGGGATCAGGGGCATACGAGCGTGCTGGTGCGCGCCTGTGGCCTTGATGTGCAGAACGACATGTTGGGGCTGCGCCAGCGGGTGAAAAAGTACGCCGATATCGTGCCCGCTTTTGAGGCGCTGGCGCGCAAGCGCGAGGCGAGCGCGATGGAATTTGAGAAGGACGAGGCGCTGATTCCGGCGCGCGACAATTACTACATTGCAGCCGCCTACTGGGCGACGGCGATGTGGGGCATTGAAGAACACGGCGAACGCCTGCACCGCAACAACACGAAAAAGCGCGAGAACTTCGCCAAATACATGAAGCTCGCCGATCATCGCGTCGAATGGGTCGAGCTGCCATATCGCGGCAAGACGTTACCGGGCGTGTTTCATCTGCCGCCAAATTATCAACCGGGACAGAAAGTGCCTGTCATCGTCGGCGTGCCCGGCATGGACGGTTTCAAGGAGCGTTTCGTTTCGCTCTACGCTGACGGCTGGCTGGCGCGCGGCTATGGCGTGTTGGTGATCGAGGGGCCGGGCTACTGGGAAGCTCCGGTGCGCGGCATCTTCGTCAACGTCGAGGGCTGGATGGAAACCGGCAAGGAAGTCATGAAATGGCTAAGAGTCTATCCGGAAACATTATGCTGGATTGCATAGCTTTCTCAACATGAGGCGGATGGATGAGAGGCGCAAGAACGCGAGCGCTTTCTGATTGAA
>JAYTTW010000280.1:0-4180 GCA_043744855.1 Hyphomicrobiales bacterium | reverse complement strand
CCGTACATGCCGTGTTGTTCTACGTCAGCTGGTTTTTTCCGTTCGTCCTGCTTTGGTCGGTGATCGACTATCGCAAACGCTGCCCGCATGACATCTTCGCCGGCGTTGTGGTGCTGCGTCGCCCGCATTAAAAAATGCGGCTCGACCCTTTCCCACCCGCACGCCCAAGTGGTAGCCTTCTCGCGTTCTGCCAGTATCCGCCATCGGAAGAAAGTGAGTCACGCAGTGAATCGCTTTCTGTAGATGATAAGCGGATACTTCAACAGAAACGACGGACCCGGAATCTTTGATTCCGGGTACTAGAGGGAGTCCCCGCAGCGTGTCGAGAGAACCCCGTGACGCGCCGCAGTTCTACCTGACCGCGCCGTCGCCCTGCCCGTACCTGCGCGGCGAGGAAGAGCGCAAGGTGTTTACCCACCTCGTCGGACGGCGCTCAACAATGCTGAACGACACCTTGACGCAGTCGGGCTTTCGCCGCTCGCAAACCATCGCCTACCGACCGGCTTGCGAGACTTGTCGCGCCTGCGTTTCGGTGCGCGTGCTGGTCGACGAGTTTCGTCCCTCGCGCAGTCTGCGCCGTAATCGCGACCTCAACGACGACATCATCGGCAACGCGATCCCGCCCCACCCGAGTTCCGAGCAATACGCGCTGTTTCGCGCCTATCTCGACTGCCGCCATGCCGATGGCGGAATGGCCGACATGAGCGTTCTCGATTACTCGATGATGGTTGAGGACAGCCACGTTGACACGCGCCTGGTTGAATATCGCCGGCGCGGACCCGATTCGAGCCTCAATGGTCGCGGACACGGCCAGCTGGTCGCCGCCGCCCTGACCGACGTTCTCGCCGATGGCCTGTCGATGGTCTATTCGTATTATGACCCGGATATGGCCGACCGCTCGCTTGGCACTTTCATGATCCTCGACCATATAGAGCGAGCCCGCCGTCTGGGTCTGCCCCACGTTTACCTCGGCTACTGGGTCAAAGGCTCCCGCAAGATGCAATATAAATCGCGATTTCTGCCGCAGGAACGGTTGGGCATGAATGGCTGGGACCGGGTCGAAACCTGACGCAAGAAGCGCTCGCCTTGCAAACCGCAACCTTGCAAACCAAAAGCCGCTGCGGCAGCTTGTGCCTGCAAAAAACTTCCAAGGGGGGAAACCACATGGATAACGACTCACAGCCCAGACTGCCGCTGTACGTGCCGGCGTTCGCAAAAATCTACGCCACGTTCCAGCCCATCGCCTATCCCATGTTGCGCATCATGATCGGTCTGCTGTTCGTACCGCATGGAATGCAGAAGCTTTTCCAAATGTTTGGCGGCCGCAGCATCGCCGAATATCAAGGCTCGTTTGGTCGCATGGGCGGTTTCTGGGCGCAGCCGGGTTGGGTTTATTATATTGGCTGCCTCGAAATGATCGGCGGCCTGATGGTGGCTTTCGGTTTCTTCACCCGCTTTGCGGCAGTCCAGTTGATGCTGTTCATGGCGACGGCGACGTTCATCGCCAACGCACCCCGCGGCTGGTTCTGGACCAGCGGCGGCAGCGAGGCGCCGGCGACATGGATGATCGTGCTTGCCTACATCTGCGTCCATGGCGGCGGCAAATGCTCTGTCGATAACGCCATCGGCAAGGAAATCTGAGCCGACGTCTGCCGGAGCATGATCCCGAAAAGGGAACGCCGGTTTTCGGAAAAGATCATGCTCAATCAAAAATCTGGAGTGCGACGACGTTTTCGAAGAAGCGTCATCGCGCTCCAGCCTCACGCGAGCTTCGCCCGCGCCACCCCTTCGCGCACCATTTCGCGCGCCGCCTGCGCGTCGCCCCAGCCTTTCACCTTCACCCACTTGCCGGGTTCCAGATCCTTGTAGTGTTCGAAAAAGTGCTGGATTTGCTTGAGCGTGATGTCTGGAAGGTCCGTATAGTTTTGCACGTTGTCATAGCGCTGCGTGAGTTTTGACGAGGGCACCGCGATCAGCTTTTCATCGCCGCCCGCCTCGTCCTCCATCAACAGCACGCCAACGATACGACAATTGATGACGGCGCCCGGCGCGATGGCGCGCGTATTTGCGACAATCACATCGCAGGGATCGCCGTCGCCCGACAGGGTGTGCGGAATGAAGCCGTAATTGCCGGGATAGCGCATCGATGTGTAGAGAAACCGGTCAACGAACAAGGCGCCCGACGCCTTGTCCATCTCGTATTTGATGGGTTCGCCGCCAATCGGCACCTCGATGATGACGTTGACGTCCTCGGGCGGATTTCTGCCGATCGGAATGGCGTCGAGTTTCACAGCGTATCTCCACACAACATGGCGTATCTCCGCAAAAACATGTCGTATCTCCACACAACGCGGCGCGTCGCCCTTGCGGACGATGGACGCTAGCCAAACTTGTTGCTCTTCGGAAAACCTTTCATCGGCAACCTCCCGGCATCGGCGCGCGCGCCGATCCATTCCTTGAGATCGCCCCGCTCGACGGTAAACGTGCGTCCGGCGCCGTCAACCCATGTAAGGCCGGCTTGCATCGCGAACACCCTGGCGTCGGCGACGCCGCCATCCTTGTAGCGTTGCAGACGCACGCCCTTGCCGCGCGCCATCACCGGCACATCCGCGAGCGGGAACAACAGCAGCTTGCGGTTGTCCCCGATGATGGCGACATGATCGCCTTGCACCGGCGTCAACACGCAGGCCTTCACGCCGGCATCGACATTGAGCACGGCGCGCCCCTTGCGCGTTGCCGACAACAGTTCGTCCTGCGCGACGACGAAACCGCGCGCATCGGTTCCCACAATCAGCATTTTCGTATCCGCCTCATAGGGCAGCACGCAAAAGATGTCCTCGCCCTCCTCGATATCGACCATCAGCCGCACTGGTTCGCCAAAGCCACGCCCGCCCGGCAATTTGGCCACGTCGAGCGTAAACACCTTGCCGTTCGTCGCCGCGACCAAAATCTTTGACGTCGTCTCGGCGTGGAACCACGCCAGCATTTCGTCGTCGCCCTTGAAGGTGACCGCCGTTATATCCGCGAGATGACCCTTCAGCGCCCGTATCCAGCCCTTGCCGGACACCACCACCGTGACCGGCTCACGCTCGATCATGGCGTGGGTCAGGTCTTCCGCAGCGGTTTCCGGCGCGCTGTCGAACGTCGTGCGGCGCTTGCCGGATTTGGTCTCCGGCCCATATTTCTTGCGCACGTCGCGCACTTGCCACGCCACGGTTTTCCATTGCTGCGCTTCGTCGCACAACAGCGCCTCGACGGCGAGTTTCTCCCCGGCAAGTTCGTCATGCTCGCTGCGCAATTGCATCTCCTCGAGCTTGCGCAGGGAGCGCAGGCGCGTATCGAGTATGTAGTTGGCCTGCAGATCCGAAAGCACAAAGCGCGCCTTCAGCGCATCTTTCGGCTCATCTTCCTCACGGATGATGCGGATGACTTCGTCAAGATTGAGATACACCAGCAACATGCCGGCGAGTACTTCGAGGCGACGCTCAATCTGGCCCAGACGATGGCGCGACCGGCGCAGCAACACTTCGCGGCGATGGTCGAGCCATTGTTTTAGAGCGTCGGCCAGCGAGACGACGCGCGGCACCACGCCATCAACAAGCACGTTCATGTTGACCGGAAAACGCGTTTCGAGTTCGCTCAGGCGAAACAGCGACTCCATCATCACGGCGGCGTCGACTTCACGCGAACGCGGCTGGAGGACGACGCGCACATCTTCGGCGGATTCATCGCGCACATCGACGACCAACGGCAGTTTCTTGTCATTGATGAGTTCGGCCAGCTTTTCGATCAGCCGGCTTTTTTGCACGCCATAGGGAATTTCCGTGATGACGACGACCCACAGGCCGCGCCCGGCGTCCTCCCGCGACCACCGCGCCCGCACGCGGAACGCGCCGCGACCGGTATTGTAGGTCTCGGCGATTTGCTCAGGCGTATCGACGACAATGCCGCCGGTGGGGAAGTCGGGGCCTTTTACGAACGCCATGAGTTGCGCGGTCTGGGCGCGCGGATGGCTGATGAGATAGAGGGCGGCGTCGCAAAGTTCAGCCAGGTTGTGCGGCGGGATTGAAGTCGCCATGCCGACAGCGATGCCCTGCGAACCATTGGCCAGCAAATTCGGCAGCGCCGATGGCAACACGATGGGTTCGCGTTGGTCGCCCGAATAGTTGTCGCGAAAATC
>JAYTTW010000279.1:0-16604 GCA_043744855.1 Hyphomicrobiales bacterium | reverse complement strand
GTCGGGAAACTACCGTTGGCGCGACGCAAGCGGGTTCGATCTCGCTGCAATTGACTGCGTTCTACAACAATGTGCTAGGCACGAAGCTGAAGGTCGTCTTCGGTTATCCCGACGGTCGTGATGTCGATCTCGCCATGCAGCGCGGCGAGGTCGAGGGACGCGGCACGAATACGTGGGCGAGCTATGTTTCGATATCGCCGCATTTTGTCACGCAAGGACTGATCGTGCCAATATTGCAGGTCGGCCTGCGAAAGGATCCGGCGCTGCCGCAAACGCCATTGCTGCGCGATCTCGCGCCCTCGCAGGACACGCAACCGCTGGTCGATTTCATGTCGAAGGCCGTTTCCGTGGGGCGTCCCTTCGCAACAACGCCGGGGACGCCGCCTGATCGTGTCGAAGCGCTGCGGCGCGCCTTCGATGAAACGCTGAACGACCCGTTGTTCATTGAAGATGCGGCGAAGGAGCGCGCTGAAATCAGCGCCATGTCAGGCGCGCAACTCGCGCAACTCGTCAACGATCTGATCTCAGCGCCGGGTGGTATCAAGCTTCGCGTCAAAGCGGCGATTTCGCCTCGTCCACAAGATGCAACCGAGCTCGTCCGCGACGCTGTACCGGGCGCGAATTGATGCAACGAGAGCTTTGAATCAACTAGACCTTTGATTCAACGAGACCTGGTGACAAAGATGCTTTTGAAAATTTTCTCCCACCTGTCACCCTGATCGAGCGCTTTCGCGTAATCAATATAAACGGCGGACTCGGGTTCAGGCATGATCTTAACGTTGGTGGGATTGGTGTCCTGCGTCACATAGATTTTCTGACCATCCGTCAGCATGAAGTCGAAAAACAACATTGCGGCGTTTGGGTGCGGCGCCTTCTTTGACAACGCCATGCCGATGGGATGCACGACGTAAGGCAACATGCGAATCCAGTCGATGGGCGCGCCTTTGCGCGTCATCTGCGCAACCTTGTACTTGTAGATACCGAGGGCTATCGGCACTTCTCCCGCCACGGTGAGGTTGGCGATGAGCGTATGCCCCTTGCGTACTGACACGCCGTTTTTGGCGACGATGTCGCGAAACATCGCGATGGCTTTCTCCTCGCCGAAATACGTCGCAATGGCTGCGAACCATTCGGCGTCGTCAAGTTCAATACCCAGCTTGCCCTTGAACCTCGGCTCGGCAAGCTCGGCGTAGGACTTCGGCAAATCTTCCGGTTTCGTCAGTGCGGTGTTGTAGGCGGTTACGTGCAACTGAAAGCGGGTGCCCGTCCAGGCGCCGCCGGCGAATTTCGCTTTCGGCGAGATGTCGTCGAGCGCTGGAGATTTCACAACCTCAAACAAGCCTTCCCGGTAGGCGGCCTCCATGGTGCCGCCGCTGGTTTCTATGATGTCGAAATCGAAGCGACCGCCTTTCGCCTCGGTGACGGCACGGCGCAATATTCCTTCGGAATCGCCGCGCCAGAACTTCACCTTCACGCCGGGGTATTTGGTCTCGAACGCTTTGATGTGCTCGTTCATGTCTTCCGTCGTGGCGGAAGAATAGAGCGTGAGGCCGCCTTCCTTCTTTGCGCCTTCGAGAAGTTTGGCCTGGCGGTCCACGCCCATGTAGCTGGCGATGTCGGAGACCCCCGGCGTCTGCGCGAGCGCTGCGTATTCACCTGCAAACAGCGCCATGGTCGCCACAAGTCCTGCGACCACACGGTTTGGGAAGGAGCGAATTTTCATGATTTCCTCCAGTCGTCGCTTGATGCGAACCAGCAGAAAAAAGCCTTCGCACTTTGCGCGCGGCGCGGTTTTTTGCAATGGTTAGCCGCCAATCCGGTTGGCGTCAATGCACGAACGCGTCGTCATGCGTCCGCTTTGCCCGTCGAACGTTAGAGATGAATGACCAGAAGATATCCGAGCCAACCATGGAGCCCACGATGGCTTACACCCTTGATACGTTTTGCAACGATGCGCGCAGCAGCCTGACATCGCGGAGTCTGCAAGCAGCGCTCGAAGAAATCGCCAGCAATCTGCGAAATTTGCTGGGCAACCCGGATTTTGTGAAATCCACTTTCGATGACGAGACCCCGGTTGGGAAACAAACGCTCTATCACGATTCGCAAACCGGTTTTTATGTGATGGCGCATGTGCAGGGCGCGGGCAAGACTGGCAGGCCGCACAGCCATGGCGCGTCCTGGGCAATCTATGGCAACGCAAAAGGCTCTACTGAAATGACGGAATGGCGGCGCGTGAACAGCGAAAATGAACTCGCGCACGTCCTCGAACCGACAGAAAAATACAGCCTCGTGCCTGGCCAGTCGCGAGGCTATGGGCCTGGCGTCATTCACTCGACCGCCCACCCGGAGAAAGCCTGGGTCATTCGGATCACCGGCGCCGATCTGGATCGCCTGCCGCGATATCACTTTGATCGCAAGCGTGACAGGATTGTCGAACAGACGTGACGGCGCGTTTTTACGGCACGTGGAAATTGCACCGCGCGCAGCCAGATTTTCGCATGCGTCACGCGGTTAACGCTGAACGTTGGCCGGGCGGGGAAAGCCGGTGCGCAACATCTGTGCAACCTCGGCGGCCGGTCGCGGTTCGCTAAAGTAGAACCCTTGCACTTCGACGCAACCCTCGGCGCGCAAATAGGCGAGTTGATCGCTCGTCTCGACGCCTTCGGCGGTTGTCGTCATGCCAAGGCCGCGGCCGAGGCTCAGCACCGCGCGCACGATGGCGGCGGAGTCAGGACTATTTTCGAGGTCGCTGACGAACGAGCGGTCGATTTTGATTTTGTCAAACGGGAAGCTGCGCAAATTTCCCAGTGAAGAATATCCGGTGCCAAAGTCATCCATGGAAATACGCACGCCCAGCGACTTCAGTTCATTGAGAAGCTGCAGGTTGGCTGCTGTGTCACGCAACAGCAGCGATTCTGTCACCTCGAATTCTAGCCGCGACGGATCGAGACCTGTCGTCGCAAGTACGTCCTTCACCCTGCTGATCAGGTCCCGGTCCTTGAACTGGGCTGGCGAGACATTCACCGCGACGCGAATCGGCTTGGACCAATTCACCGCCTCTTCGCAGGCGCGGCGGATCACCCATGCGCCGATCTTGATGATGATGCCGGTTTCTTCAGCGAGCGCAATAAAATCCAGTGGAGATATGAGGCCGCGCTGCGGATGCCGCCAGCGCACCAGCGCCTCCGCCCCCATGACTTCTTCGGTGTAGACATCGACGAGCGGCTGAAAAAACAGTTCAAGTTCGTCGCGTTCAACAGCCATGCGCAAGTCGTTTTCCAGCTGGCGACGCCGCTGCGCGATTGCGTCCATTTCGGACTCGAAAAAGCGGAAGGTGTTCCGACCGTCGGCCTTGGAGCGATATAACGCGAGATCTGCGTGTTTCATCAAAGCGTCTGGATCGGCGCTTTCATTGGCTGCGACGAATGCGACGCCGATGCTTGTCGTGGTGACGACGCGCTGGCCGCGGATATCGACAGGTTCCGCCAGTGCATTGAGCAACCGCCACGCGATCCCCGTAACCGTGTCAATGCTGGCTTTTTCGCTGACGATTATCGCGAACTCGTCGCCGCCCAATCTCGCCGCCGTGTCGGTGTCGCGAAGATTGTCCATTATGCGCTTCGACACTTCCACGAGAAGCTCATCCCCGGTGGGATGACCAAGCGTATCGTTGACGTATTTGAAGCCATCAAGGTCAAGGCAAAGGACGGCGATGGCGTCGCCGGATTTTTTGCAGCGAGCCATTTCATCAACGAGCTTCTGGCGAAACGAAGCGCGATTCGGCAAACCCGTAAGCACATCGTGAAATGCAAGGTGATGGATGCGGCGTTCGCGCACTTTCAGTTCGGACACGTCCGTATGCAGGACGACGGTTCCGCCTTCGCTGGTGCGATGTTCATTCACGAGAATCCAGCGGTCCTCCGCCAGACGGCGCTCAGCGATGAAGCCGCCGGTGTCCCGCATCTGCAAACGTTGCGTCATCGTCGCTTGGTCCGTACCGCGTCGGGCGATCGGTAGATGCTCATATTCGGCGCGAACGAAAGCTTCGAAGGTTGTACCGGGCGCGGTGGTTTTTTCGAGCATCGGATAAAGCTCGCGGAAGAATTTGTTGGCGACGACGAGCCGATCTTCCTTATCGAAAAGGGCCATGCCTTGCGACATGCTGTCGACGATTGATTTGCGCGTTTGCGCCTCGGCGTCGGCAGCCGCAAGTTCCGCCTTCTTGATGCGATCGGCGTCGAGGATGACACCGGTCCACAATACCGAACCATCCGCGAGCTTTTTGGGGCGCGCAATCGCGTGCGTGTAGCGCACCTGACCGTCCGGTCGTACGATTTTCGCCTCGACGTCCCAGGACTGCATGCCTCGCGATGCTTCGATGAGTTTTTTCCGGAAACTTTCGCGATACTCGTCGTCGTAGTGCTGGAACAGAGCTTCTGGATCGTTGATGATCCTCTCGGCGTCGACGCCAAAAAGTTCGGCTGCGCTATCGCTGATGTAGGTGTAGCGAATGTCGCCGTCGGTCGTAACCAGGCGTTGATAGACGACGCCGGGTATGGATTTCGACAGCGAGCGAAAGCGTGCGGCGTCCGCCTGATCTTTTTCATTCTTGCCGCATACGGATGAAATCATCGTGAGCAGCCGCGCGACGGCACGTAAAAAACCGATGCCATAGGCGTCTGGCTGCAATATCCCGGTTGTGTAAATGGCAATGGCCGCTGCTTGATTTTCGCCCGCTTGGAAAGGCTCGATCACGCAGGATTTCAGTCCCGCGAGCAAGGCCCCAACGGCATGACGCGGCCAGCGTCCCTGCTCGCGAAAGTCCGCCATCACCTGGCTTTCAGCCGCGACCGCACAATCGTTGAGGGGCGCCAATTCCGGGTTTTCGAATCCTTGCGGCCAGGCTGGTTCGCGCAATGCGGCCACCGTGTGGCTGCCTTGATTCACAATTACGATGCGGCAGAGCACGCCAGGAAGGGCTTCCTCCACGGCTGCCGCGACAGTCCTGATTGCGCCTAGCGTCGAACCGTCGTCGCGGAGGGCTTCGAAGGCTCGCGATTGAACCAGCGCATAACGCTCATCCATCACGGAATGAGCATCCAGGTCCTCCGCATGCGACCCTCGCGGCGCAAGCGCCTTTCGCACTGGCGTTGTTTTCTGCATATTGAATCTCTCAAAATCGCCTTATCTTAAAACAGGGTAGGACGCTCAACCGTTCTTGCCGGCCAGCATGACACCGTTGATACGAACGGGTTTGCCCTCATAATCGAAAATGTTCGTCGCGCTTTCAAAGAATGTAAACGGCACCTTGAAGCCTATCGCTTTGGCGCGGCGGAAATTGATGGCTATGTCCGGGGGCGACACGACGCCCACTTTCAAGGCGCCGGCAGCAATCCTGTTTTCAAGCACGTCCGCCGCATAAATCGCTGCAAGATGCGCGTTGCTTTCAAAGCTCACGCCAATCGACAGAACGGCGCTGTTATCGCCTTCGCTGACAACTTCCGGAACGACGCTCAGAACCGGTACGTTGGCGGCTTCCGCATTGATCGTGGCGATTTCGGTGAAAACAGACGTGCTGCCAGTGATCCAGAATATGCTGTTTTGCAACGCAGGATCGTTCCGCTGCATGAAAATGACGGCTCGCCGCACCGACTCCTGGATCTCCTCGCGCGCTTTGAGAGGGTCTTTCACGCCGAGCTGCAATACGCGAATGCCTCGCGCTGCGCCGTATTCGCTGACCGGCTTCGCCTGGGTTTCGACCGCGCTGACGTTTGTTTCGTCGACCAGCACCGCGAGATGTTTCAGGTGCGGACGCAACTGATGCACATAACCCATCTGCGCGTCGATTGGCATGTTAAGCGACGTAAATGCAAAATTGACGCCGGAACTGACGTCGTAGGATGGCATTTGAGCCAAAATTACCGGATCTTTGGCGCAAACGGTGACGACGGGGATACGGCCGCCCTTGTATTGCTGCCATAGCAACGCGGTCGATTCCGAACCCATGGTGATAATCAGATCGATGCTGGCGGCCTCAGCTTCGCGCACAGCCGCGCGCGCCAGGTCGGCGGAACTTTGATAGTTTACGACATCGACCCTTACGGCGAGCTCTTTGTCGTCGAACACGTCAAGAATTTTCGTGATCGCCACATCATACGCCGAGGAGGAGCGCGGGTAGAGCACAAGAACTCGACGCCCCGAGGTCGACTCCATACCGAGCGGGCGAATAAGCACCTTGTTTGCATCGCCTTCGACTTCGCTGACATTCCATGAGCGTTCGATTTGCGCGCCGTACTTGAACCAGCTGGCGTAGGACTTGCGCTCCTGCGCGCGCGCCGGAACGCCGACGAGAAGCGATCCACCCAAAAGGCCAACGGTTTTGCGACGCGTTAGAATCAAGCTCATTTTGAAACCTCGGCTTTGTACCCGGACACATCGATGGAACGAGATGTCGAAATGAAGATAAACGCGAAGAAGGAAAGCCCGCCGGCAACCCAGCAAAGCAATGACCAGTTTTGACCGAACGCGGCGAACAAAAAGCTCATGATTACCGGCCCGGTGACATGGCCGATGCGCTCTACGAAACGGTACATTGCGGCCACCGGCGTGGCGCCCAGACGAGCGGCGACCGGCGCATCCGCGACATGAGTTATCACGGGTGCGTTGATCAGGCCGTGCGCCAGACCGATAACGCAGACGCCCAAAATCAACATCGCTGTCGCCATTGTCGAGGACGTCTTCCAGTCAAGCGCGGGCGACCAGACGCTGCCGGCGATGAAGAGCATGCCGACGCCGCTGAGGATTGCGCCCCAGAAAAGCAACGCCTCGATCCCGCCAGAACGATCCGCGTACTTCGCCGCGACGTTGCTGACGAGCACCACACTGGCGGCGTAGAGCATGACGATCTGCCCCAAATCTTCCTGTACGAAGCCCTGCTTTGAAAGCAGCAGCGGCAACGCAAACAGTATGACGCCAGTCATCACCGCCTTGGCTGGCACGCCGATGCAGAACATGGTGCGAATGAACTGGCGATCCTTGATCATCTCCATGAAGTCGCGCCACATGCCGTTGCTACGGTCGGCAATCTCCTGCCGGGCGGTCGAAATTTGCTTCGGCACCGCTACAAAAGTGTAAAGCGCCGCTGCCAATGCAACCATTGCGCCGAGCGCGAAAACGCCCGTCATCGCAATATGGGTGATCAGCAAGGAACCGATCGCCATACCCGAGAGCATCCCCGCCTGATAGCCGAACACGATAACGCTGGCGGCTTCGGTGCGGCGCTTCGAACTGCTGTTCGAGAGCGTGTAGGCTTGCACCCCGATGAACAGCGCGCCTTGCCCGACGCCAGCCAGCGCGCGAGCCACCATGATCATCGGGAAACTTTGCGTCGTGGCCATGAGTACGTAGGTTGCGCCCGACAGCAGCAAGCCGCCGATGATGAGTTTGCGCGAGCCGATCCGGCTTTCCATGCGCCCTGCCGGCAGCAGCGCCATTGCAAAGCAGAAATAGTAGGCCATGAACGGCGCAGATGTATAAGCCGGCGAAATACCGTATGCCGACACCACGTCGCGCATGAATTGCGGCAGGAACGCGTAGGTCAGATTCTCAAGGAACACCGCCAGAAAGAATGCCGGTTTCACCAGACTGATTTCGGCTCCGGTGGCGTCCCGATCGCCATTCGAGACGCGTTCCGAATGGAGCCGTTGCAGGGCGCGGCCGAGTTCGAGGAAAAGCACGGCGAAGAAAGCCGAGGCCATGAACAGGGCAGCGAAGTTTTTAACGCTTCGTCCGACCTGCCAGAAGATGATGCTTTTCGGAATTTCCACATTGAGCGCCGTCATATGCTCAGATTTTGCGGGGCTCAAAAGGACCTTGATCTGATAGGCTCCGGCGCTTGGTGTCCATGGCTTTCCGACGAGTTTCGGGTCGGTGTGATAAAGCGTGCGGCCATCTGTGACGATGCCTGCCGCGCTGATATCTGGATTGAGGCGACGATAGTCAGCCAGGACTTCGTTGAGGCCTTCGAGTTCATTGAGATCAAGCTTGAAGATGACCGCATCATCGAGACGTCCGCCAAGCGCCGACGCAACTGCGCGCGCCTTCGACTGGGCGCCTTCCGAATAAAGCGAGATGAGCGTTCCCACGACAACAGAAGCAACAACCAGGAAAAGAAAGCCGAAGGTGGCGCCAAGCCAGCGACTGTTGGCGGCTTTCATTCGATGGCCGAACAGGAAGGTGAGCAGTGAAAACGCCAACGTGACGATCAAAGCCAGTACAGCTATCGGGCGGAACGCGTCCGTCACTACAGCGTCAAGCTTCGCATAAGACATGGTGATCAGGATGTTGCCGACTTTTTCGAAGCGATTCTTGAGTGGAAGCACCACCTGCACCCGATCGGAGGCTTCGCGAATTTCGAATTTGTCTGGCGTGTTTGCGCGTTTGACAGCGAGCAATTTAACCTGGCCGTCGCCTGCCGAGAAAACCACCTGACCCAGATTGTCGATAACTCCGAGACGCGGAACAGAGGCATCCGAGGAGAGTATCGGCTCGGCCAGTTGCGCGAAGCCGGCGAATTGGCGGATCGGGTATCCGTTCCTGAGGAATGCTTCCATCGCGTCCTGGATCAGCTCGGCCTGACCGACAAGCTTCTCGATCTGGAACTGCTCATAGGTGCGACGCGATTCGCCGAAGCCGACGTAGATCAGCAACATGAACGACAAGGATGCGACCACGAAACTCGTGAGCGCGTCGATTAGCCGGCCGGCCATGGAAATTTTCGGTTCGGTCATTTCTAGTCTCCGGCAGCGCCGTTCCCGATCTATGTGAGCGCCAGAAGCCGATCGGCGACGCCGCGGCGCTGGGCAAACAGGTTGTCGATTCGATCCGCCAGGATCGACATGATCAAGTCGTCGTAAGTCATGTTCTGCGCTTGCAGACCGATGCCGATCAGGCTGGTGACTGCGCCGTCCGGCGCTTTGAGATCAGGTTTCGGATTGGCTTCAAGCACGAAGAGTTCGCCACTGGCGTCGGCCCGCACGTCGAGCCGAACCAGGGTTTCCAGCCCGAGCATCGTGTAGACACGACGCGCCAGTTCATTGAGTTGCTTCAGCACCACACGATCACGCACGCCATCGAGCGGACGGGCGCGATCTCCGGTGATCGGCTTCACATCCATCGAGGTGAAAATCATCTCGCCTGCGTCGAGGGTGCGCTCGAGGGCGCTGAACGCGAATGGGGCGTCGAGACGTTCGATGGCGCCGTTTCGATAAATAACCGGACCCTCTACGGCAATGCAGTACTCGCGCCCCGAGAGATAGCCCTCGATGAGAACATGATTGCCGGTGAGGTCGTAAACCTCGCCGGCAACGCGCTGCAAGTCGACGCGCTTTTCCACGTAGTTGACGTTGATCGATGCGCGCCCGGACACTGGCTTGACGATGAAGGCGCCGTCCCATGCGCCGAAAACGCGCGAAAACATTGGATCGTCCTGCAGCTTCGAAAAAGCGGCGGGATGCCATGCAACGAACGGCGCTGTGGCGATGCCGCAGCCGGAAATCTGACGTTTGAAGACATGTTTGTTGTCGAGCATTGCGGCGATCAAGGGATCGTGCCCGATGTAGGGGACGCCAAGCATCTCAAGCATCGCGGGCGCGTGCGCCACCGAACTATACCCCTGCACGCCGCCCGTGTTCAGCCAGGCGAGATGGCTTTTCGAATCGCGCAAGCGCGCCCCAAGGTGCATGTCCTCAGGCAGGACCACCACTTCCTTGCAACCCAAACGCGTCAATGAATTTGCGATATCGCGGGCCACCGCCTCATAGCTCTTCCAGGAGCGGGGGTTGCTCGACGGATACAAAACGGCGCCATCGCGCGATTTGTCGCCGGCGTAAATCACCGCTACGCGCAAGCGGCGAAACATCTTTTCGATCTGACGCAAAAGATCGTCAGCCCGCGAGGCGCGAATCTTTGGCGCGGGGATCAGATCGTTGATAGGCAGCGCCAACATACTTTCTCCGAAACCCGTCGCAGTAGACGCTGGAAACGCTTCCTAATATCCGTGGGAAAGCTTCCCAAAAGCTTAAGGTGACGTTGACCCGGGGAGAGAAACTTCGCGGCTCCCGTTAAGTATCTGGAAAGCGCCGTCGCGCTGACTCACATTCCGACCGCTGCGTTTTCGCCACGCTTCGGTGCGGCGCGCCTTGACGATTGCCTCATGCAACAACGACGCGCGGCGCCGGCGGCGTCGGCGCCAGCGCAGGGTGAGACCGGACGGGGCGACAGTGATTCGAAATGGCCAGCTTTCAGTCGCTGACGGTCGGGAGCGCGTCCGGCCCGGACAAACGCTCCAGGGATTGAAGCATGTCGAACATCCGGGTTTGCGCCGCAAGGCTCAACGCGCCCGCCGTGCAATCCTCGAACTTGGCGCGGATGGCCTGCGGCGGCGGCGGACGGCGGGCGTGGCCCAGCGGCTCGCGAAAGCGTCGGTCCAGTCGACGGCCATCCACGAGAGTGATGATCATGCCGTCGCCGTCACGTCCGGGGATATCGATAAAACGGCGGCGGACTTTCTTCATGAGCGTGCGCACATCCGGGCGGGCGACGAAAGGATCGTCGAATTCGGCACGGGTCACGCGGCCCGCGATGACGGCGGCGGCGACGGCAAATTCAATGCTGAATTTCGCATCGAGCCCATTCTGCGGGTCGCTGTGGATGAGGTTGGTGAATTGCAATTTCGAGGCTTCGATATCGATGCTTTCAACTTCGTCGGCGCCGAACGGCGTTTCCTGAAGCTGCGCGAACAATCCATCCAGGGCTCGATGGGCGCCGTAACACATGGGAAACAGCTTGAAGCCAAGCCCATGGGTGAGGATCCACCAACGCTCGCCAAATCCGCTTTTACGGGACACGTCGACCTCGCCTTTCGGCGAAATGGCGCGCAAAAACCCGACGTCGCTCTCCAGGGAGTGTGGATTGGCGGTCATGCCAGCGGCGGCAAGGCGCGCCGCGAGCACGCCGCTCTGGGCGGCACGACCGGCATGAAACGGTTTTGTCATGGACCCGAAATTGGCGATGACGCCGGCCGACATCGAGGAGGCCATGGCGACCGCATGGGCGGCGCGGGCGGCATCGAGGCGATGTAATTTTGCGGCGGCGGCAGCGGCGGCGATGGCGCCAAAGGCGCCGGTGCTGTGCCAGCCACGCGCGTGCGGCGGGTCACGATCCCGGCTGGCGAGTTCGCCCCAGACTTCATAGGCGGCGATGTAAGCGGTTAACATATCCTTACCCGAGCGGCCCAAAGCCTCGGCTTCGGCAAACACTGCCGGCGCTATGGCGGCTGAGGGGTGCGTCGGCTGAATGCCGACGAGGCCAACGTCATCATAGTCCTGCGCGTGCGCCGCGACACCGTTGATCAGCGCCGCATCGGCCGGGCCGGCGTTCGCCGCGCCAAAACATATGCGGCTGTCGCCGCCTCGCGGCGCCAGCACGGATTTCACGATGCGGGTGACTGCGTCGTTGCGGCCGAGGATCGTCACTGCCGCGTAGTCGACGAAACCGGTGCGGACGCAATCGAGTGCCGCCGACGGGATCGCGTCAAATTCGAGCCCTGCGATAAAGCCGCCCACATCCTGTGTGAGAGAAAACATTGGCGAAACCTTCTGCAATTGCCGCATTGCGGGCGCTTGCCAAAGTGGGCGTCAGCGGGATCGCGCCGCGCGGTTCAATCGACGCCGCCCGCCGCCCCGAACCTGTGCAGGGAGGCCCCGTGCGCTTTCAGCCAGGCTTCCGCGCGATCCGTTTCGGGGCAAAGACGTTTCGCCAGATGCCAAAATTTGGGGGAGTGATTGAGGTGGACGAGGTGGGCCACCTCATGCGCCGCGAGATAGTCGAGCACGAAAGGCGGCGCCAAAATCAATCGCCAGGAGAAGTTCAGCGCGCCGGAAGCGGAACACGAGCCCCACCGGCTGACCGTGTCGCGCACGGAAACCTTGCATGCGTCGACCCCCAGGGAGGCGGTGTGACGGCGCACAGACGCTTCGAGATCGCGGCGGGCTTCGCGACGCAGATAGTCGCGAACGCGCCGAGCGAGGTGGCGCGCATCCCCGGCAACGCACAACGCGTGCTCGGCTTCGAGGCTCACCGCCGCGCCGGCTTGTATCCAAACGGAGCCGCGAACCTCGCCACTGTGGAAAATCACATGATTGACGCCGCGCAATGGCACCACAGCCCCGTGCTCGAACGGCACTGGCGCGGGCAATCTATCGAGCCGCGCGCCAATCCAGGCGGCATGACGCTCGACGAACTCACGCGCCGACGGCAGGGAACTGCGGACTGGCATCGTCAGGACGACGTCGCGCGAGGCAGAACGAACGCGCAGCGTAAACCTGCGCGCGCCGGTAACGCGTTTCAACGCAACCCGATAGGTTTCACCGACATGGTGAACATCGAAGTGCGTTGTCTCGCGTTTTTGCGGAATCTCCATGCTAAAGAGTCGAAACATGACGCCAGTCTAGACCACTCACACGGCGCTTCGCCAGCGCCAAATTGCCCCGGAAAAATTCAAGCGGCGCCGCCGGCAGGCGAATTTGATTATTTCGCCGCCGCGACGATCTGCGCGGCGTCGATGAACGTGCGAATGTGGGGAGCGATTTCAGCGCGGAATCTTGAACCGTTGAAGACACCGTAGTGACCGACGTGGGATTGCAAATAGTGTTGTTTGCGGCTCGCCGGTATGTTGACACAGAGATCGAGCGCCGCCTCGGTTTGGCCGACGCCGGAGATGTCGTCGTTCTCGCCTTCGACCGTCAGCAACGACGCTTTGCGAATGGCTGCGAGATTCACTGCATCAGCGCGATGCCGCATTTCGCCCTTCGGCAGCGCGTGTTGCACAAACACGGTATCGACCGTCTGCAAATAGTAATCTGCATCGAGATCCATCACCGCCATGTACTCGTCGTAGAATTCGCGATGTTTTTCGGCGGGTTCGCCATCCCCCTCGACGAGGTGGTTGAACATCTCGCGATGCGCACTGACATGCTTGTCAAAATTCATCGCCATGAAGCCGGTGAGTTGCAAAAAGCCCGGATAGACCGGGCGGCCCACGCCGGGATAGGGGAAAGGCGCCTGAATGGTGCAGTTGCGGCGGAACCAGTCTGAGCCGCGCTTCTCGGCAAGTTGGTTGACGGCGGTTGGACTGCGCCGCGTATCGATAGGTCCGCCCATCAAGGTCAGCGAAGCTGGTGAGGCGGCGTCGCCGGCGTTTTCCATGATGGCGGCGGCCGCAATAAGGGGAACGGACGGCTGGCAGACGCCAAGTGTGTGCAGCGGTGCGCCACCGCGACCGAGGTACTGGCAAATCTCGATGAGGTAATCGATGTAGTCATCGAGATCGAAGCGTCCGAGGGCGAGCGGCACGAGACGCGCATTCACCCAGTCGGTGATGTAGATGTCATAATGCGGCAGGAAGGCTTCCACCGTACCGCGCAACAAGGTTGCATAGTGGCCCGACATCGGCGCAACTATGAGAAGCACCGGTTGCGGTCGTGCGCCGGGCGGCATGACGCGGGCGAAGTGCAGGAGTTCGCAAAACGGTTTGCGCCAGACGACCTCTTCGACAACCGGCGAAGGCTTGCCCTCGATCATCGTCATGTCGAGGTTGAACGCCGGTTTGCCATAGCGCCGGGTCAGCCGTTCAAACAATTCAGCAGACGCGGCGATATTGCGACCCAGAGCGGTGTCACCAAATGGATTGAGCGGGCTGCCCAGCAACAGGCGCGTCGCATCGGAAATGGCGCGAGCGGGAGCCATCGCCAGATGGGCCGCTTCAAAAAGGTGATACGAAAGAACGTTCATCTATCTCTCTTTCAGGCAAAGCGCGGCGCTGCCGGATGCACGGTCCCCGGCAGGGTGCTGTGCAGCACAAAAATCAGTTATACGCAACAGGGGGGTCCGATGGTCGTTGACGCTGAGGCGCGATCCGCGTCGCCTGATCCTCTCACTTTACGGTATAAGTCCCGGCATGACGGATGTTTCCGATATGGATCTGGGGCGTCGCGCCAGGCGGTTGCGCGTCGATACGCTCGTGCGCCTGCGATGGCTGGCGGTGGCCGGACAATCCATTGCGGTCGTCGTAACGGCCTTTGTGCTTGGCTTTCCGTTGCCGGTCGGCCTGTGTTTTTTACTGATAGCCGTCTCGGCGTGGCTGAACATCGGACTTCGGCTTCGATACACCGTCAGCCATCGCCTTGACGACGGAGCCGCGCTGGCGCTCCTCGCCTTCGATATTCTACAGCTTGCGGGACTGCTGTTTCTATCCGGGGGGCTGGCAAATCCATTTTCGGTACTGGTGCTGGCTCCGATAATCATTTCCGCTGTTTCCCTCCCGTGGCAGCGCACGGCGTGGCTGGTGTTGCTGATGATTGCCGCCACTTCGATGCTGGTGTTCGCGCACATGGCGCTGCCGTGGTTTCCGGGTCAAACGCTCGACCTGCCGTTTCTGTATGTGGTGGCGATCTGGATCGGCATTGTTCTGGGCGCGTGTTTCGTCGCGTTTTATGCGTCGCGGGTCGCCGAGGAGGCGCGACAGCTTTCCGATGCGTTGGCGGCGACCGAACTCATCCTCGCGCGCGAGCAGCATTTGACGCAGTTGGATGGCCTCGCGGCGGCTGCGGCGCACGAGCTTGGCACGCCGCTCGCCACCATTGCACTGGTCGTCAAGGAGATGGAAAATCTGGCGCCGAAAGACGGCTTGCTTGCCGACGATCTGCAACTGCTGGCCCAGGAAGTGCGCCGAAGCCGCAACATTCTCTCGAAGATCGCCTCGCTCGACAAGGAGGGCGCCGGGATGATCGACAACCTGACGTTGGGGCATCTCATCGAGGATGTCGTGCGTCCGCATCGGAATTTCGGCGTGGAAATAAAGGTTGCTTTGGTCGGCGCAGCGCCAGAACCGAGTTGCCGGCGCAATCCCGGTGTCCTCTTCGGGCTTGGCAATCTTGTCGAAAACGCCATCGGATTCGCCACGTCGGAAGTTCGCGTCACCGGCGAATGGAGCGCTGAGACCGTCGCAATCTGTATCGAAGACAACGGTCCCGGTTTTGCCGCAGATGTTGTAAACCGGATCGGTGAACCCTACGTAACGTCGCGCGGCGGCTCCCGGCGCGCGCAATCGGCGGAGGATTCGGGTTTGGGCCTCGGCATGTTCATCGCCAAAACGCTGCTGGAAAGATCGGGCGCCTCGCTTACTTTCGGAAATCTTTCCGACCCCTCGACCGGCGCGCGTGTCCTTGTGGCTTGGCCGCGAGCGGCGTTTCAACGCCGGCCAAAAGAGGCTACGAGCGGTGGCGCCCCCTTGCGGGACGACGCGGCGCTGGCCCGGGAAAAGGGTGACATCCATGTCTAACCTGCAATCAGGCGACGCCGACAATCCCGCCGATCCCGGCGCAAAGACAATGCTGATTGCTGACGACGACAAGCCGTTTTTGCAGCGCCTCGGCCGCGCCATGGAAATGCGTGGTTTCGTTGTCCAGCTTGCCGATTGCGTCGAGGCTGGATTAGCGGCCATCGCCAAAGACCCTCCGGCGTTCGCGATCGTCGACTTGCGCCTTGGCAACGGCAACGGCCTCGACGTTATCAGCGAACTCAAGTCGCGGCGCGCCGACGCGCGCGCAATCGTGCTGACCGGCTATGGCAACATCATCACTGCGGTGACGGCGGTGAAGCTCGGCGCTTTCGACTATTTGGCGAAACCCGCCGATGCCGATGAAATCTATGCAGCGCTGATGGGCAACCCCGGCTGCAAAAACACGCTGCCTGAAAACCCGATGTCGGCGGATCGCGTTCGTTGGGAACACATCCAGAGAATTTACGAAATGTGCGAGCGCAATGTTTCAGAGACGGCGCGTCGACTGAATATGCATCGACGCACGCTGCAACGCATACTCGCGAAACGTGCGCCGCGCTGAACGCCGCCATCAGAGCGCGATGATGCTTCTTCGAATCGTCTTCGCACTCCAAGTTTTTGATTGAGCATGATCTTTTCCGAAAACCGGCGTTCCCTTTTCGGGATCATGCTCTAATCGCTCCTGAGGCCGCCGTCGGGGTGTTAGTATCGTTTCGCCACTATTAGCTTGCAAAAGTGGTTTGACAACACTACTATCTACGCAGGAGCTGTGGAGCTGGAAATGGATAGTCGCGTCATCGCGGAGCTCGTCTTGCACTTGGGGCGCATAGCGTCCCGCGAGGCGTTGGTGGAGGGGCTGACGCCGGCCCAGTGGGCAGCCCTCAGATACTTCGCGCGGGCCAATCGCTTCTCGCGAACCCCGTCCGCCTTCGCCGCGTTCCATGGCACGACCCGGGGAACGGCGTCTCAGACGATCAAAAGCCTCGAAACCCAAGCCTATCTAACGCGCATGCGATCAGAGGCCGACGGGCGGAGCGCCCGGCTCGATCTGACCGACAAAGCCAAGGCTATTCTTGTAAACGACAGCTTTGAAGCGCTGGTCCGTGCCGCGGATGCTCTACCCCCAAGCGTCCGCGGCCACTTCGTCAGCACTTTACAGCGCATGCTCCACCAGGTGGCGAGGGAGATTGGCGCATCTACCTTC
>JAYTTW010000278.1:0-4254 GCA_043744855.1 Hyphomicrobiales bacterium | reverse complement strand
ATGAAAGAACCGGATTTGCGGTCCGGTGACCTTGTCTGGGTCGATTTTGACCCCGCCTTTGGCCATGAGCAAAGCGGAAGGCGGCCCGCGCTCGTGATGTCCGCTTCCGGCTACAACAAGCACTCGTCGTCGATCCTGGTTTGTCCTGTAACCAGCCGCGCCAATTCATGGCCGTTCCGGATCGAATTGCCAGCAAGCGGGAAGATTGCGGGGTGGGTGCTTTTTGACCAGATCAAGTCCATTGACAAAAGGCGCGTTAAATCCGGGGTGATCGGGCATGTCCCCGCCACAGTGTTTGAGGAAGTCCGCACCGGACTCAATTCGATTGTCGCATTTGATCCGCCGGGGGAGTAACGCACTGCGGTTGCTGGTTTGACTGCTGTTTCGCTCCCGCCTAGAAGGCCGTTTCCAGATTCTGTCGGCTCGCGGGACGAAATCGAGAAAGAAGAATATTATGCGCGTTTATTACGATCAGGATGCGGATCTCAATCTCATCAAGTCGAAGAAGGTCGTCATTGTCGGTTACGGCTCGCAGGGCCGGGCGCACGCGCTTAACCTCAAGGATTCCGGCTGCAAGGACGTGCGCATCGCCCTCAAGGCCGGCTCGCCCACCGCCGAAAAGGTCAAGGCCGACGGCCTCCAGGTGATGAGCGTCGCCGACGCGGCCAAATGGGGCGACCTGTTGATGATGGCGACGCCGGACGAATTGCAGGCGGACATTTATCGCAACGAAATCGCGCCAAACATTCGCGACGGCGCGGCGATCGCGTTTGCGCACGGGCTCAACGTTCATTTCGGCCTCATCGAGCCGAAAAAGACTGTCGACGTCGTCATGATTGCGCCAAAGGGGCCGGGCCATACGGTGCGCGGCGAATACCAGAAGGGCGGCGGCGTGCCGTGCCTGATCGCGGTGCACCACGATGCCTCCGGCAATGCGCAGGACCTCGCGCTGTCCTATGCTTGCGGCGTCGGCGGCGGTCGCTCGGGCATCATCGAGACAAATTTTCGCGAGGAGTGCGAGACGGATTTGTTTGGCGAGCAGGTCGTGCTTTGCGGCGGCCTCGTCGAACTCATCCGCGCCGGTTTCGAGACGCTGACGGAAGCTGGTTACGCGCCTGAGATGGCCTACTTCGAGTGCCTGCATGAAGTGAAGCTGATCGTCGATCTCATCTACGAGGGCGGCATCGCCAACATGAATTACTCCATTTCAAACACGGCGGAGTGGGGCGAATACGTCTCGGGGCCGCGCATCATCACAGCTGAAACCAAAGCTGAAATGAAGCGAATCCTGCGCGACATCCAGACCGGGAAATTCACCTCGGAGTGGATGCAGGAGTACCGCGCCGGCCTGTCGCGCTTCAAAGGCATTCGTCGCGTCAACGACGAGCATCAGATCGAGGAGACGGGCGCGAAATTGCGCGCCATGATGCCGTGGATCGCCAAAAACCAGTTGGTCGACAAAGCCAAGAACTGATTGCAGCGGGCTGAAACCGTCGCTCTGTCGCCCGCAGGTGGAAACCCGGCGGGCGACACAAGGCTTGTGCGGGCACAATGCTGTCCGGGCACAATACTGTCCGGGCGCCTGGAACTATTTATCGAAAGACGAGTTTCGTTAACGACAGGGATGACCGGCGGTAATTTCGTCGTCGCGTAAAGCGGAGCCGTTGTCATGAGCTTCAAAGATATTCTCGTTCATCTCGATACCAGCCCGGCTGGTGGCCCCATCTGCGAATTTGCCGTCTCGCTCGCCGCGGCCTTCGGCGCCCATCTCACGGCCGCAGGCGTCGTCCTTGAGGCGATGCCGGTTTCTGCGGCGACAGGCATGGGCGACGACGTTCCGTTTGAGACCCTGCGCGAAATCGCCGACGAGGCGCGCGCTGCCACAGCGGAAGCTTTCGCACGTTTGCGGGCAACCGCGCCGGCAACGCTCGATAGCGAAATGGTGATGATCGACGCCTTCCCGGGCGAGGCGAGAGATCAATTTGCGCAGCTGGCGCGCCACTATGATTTGACTGTCGTCGGACAGGGCGGTCCGGACGGGGGTCCCGACGACGCGTTGATGGGCGAGGGAGCACTGATGGGATCGGGGCGGCCGATATTCATGGTCCCCTATATCCATCGGGGACCGGTGCGCCTCGATACGGTGATGATTGCCTGGGACGGCGGGCCGCTTGCCGCGCGCGCCGTTGCTGACGCGCTGCCGTTACTGAAGAAGGCCAAGCGGGTCACGGTGGTGCAAATCGGCGCACCCGGGAAGGCGGAGACGCTCAATCCAGCGTTCGATATCACGCGTCATCTGTCGCGCCATGGCGTTGAAGCCAGCTTTAAAACAATCCCTTCCAGCAACGACATCGGCGCAGCCCTGCTATCCTGCGCTGCGGATTTATCGGCGGATTATCTCGTCATGGGCGGCTATGGACATTCAAAGTTGCGGGAATTCGTTTTCGGCGGCGTCACCCGCTCGATGTTCAAATCGCAGACGCTGCCGGTGTTCATGTCGCACTAGACGTCGAAGGCGGAGAGGAAACCGCACATGCTGAAACGCGTGCAAAGCGTTTATTACACGGTCAAGGATATGGACCGCGCCGCAGCTTTTTATGACAAGGTGTTCGGCATGAAGCTGAAATTTCGCGACGCCGGCAAGTGGACGCAACTCGATGGCGGGAACGTAAGTTTCGCGCTCAGTTCGGCAGCGGAGTCGGCGAGTTCAGAGGGCGGCGCCGTCGTCGCGTTCGAGGTCGATGACATGGCGACTTACGAAAAAAAGTTGTTCGAGGCGGGAGCGATGATTCTGCAACGCCGGGATATGGGCGACCACGGCAAAGTGGTCGCCTTCCGCGATTGCGAAGGCAATATCGTGCAGCTCTTTGCCAAGAGTTGAGAGTTCTTCCCACAGAAGCGATCGGAAACGGTGGCTACAGCCTTTCCTGCAGAAATCGCGTCAGGCGCGGCGCGACAAAGCCGGGAAAGCTGCCGGGCTCGTCGAGCGGCTCGCTCAGCCAGAAGTGCGGCGCTTCCACGACGCAGGTGCGCACATAAAAGTCGGCGCGTTTCAGCGCCAGCAGCAAGCGCTCCGATTGTCGCTCTGGCGCGACGATGTCGTCGCGCGCGCCCCACGACATGAAAAAAACTGTCTGGTTGTTGGCTTTCGTCGCGTAGTTGATCGGCGAAGCGCGATGAAACAGGAACGGGTCTTCGAGCGGCGTCGAGCCGAGAAATACTTCGGAGCCGCTTTTGGCGGGAGCGAGGGCCTGATCCGATTCCCATTGGGCCAGCATGTCGTAGACGCCGTAGACGGGCGCGCAGACTTTGACGCGTGTGGAAACGCCTGGAAAGGCGTCATCCGCTTGGCCCGCGAACTCGGCGTGATCGCCGGCAAGCGCCACCAGTGCAGCCAGATGCCCGCCGGCTGAATCGCCTATAATGCCGAGGCGTTGCGGATCGATGCCGAGGCCGGCGCCTTTGCTGCGCAGAAACTGCACGCCGGCGCGTGCGTCCTGAACGGCGGCTGGATAGAGGTTTTTGGGCGCAACGCGATAGGAGATCGCAAACAGGCCGATGCCGTGCGCCGCAAGGTATCGCCCCAAATGCTTGTAGTTGGTGCGCGCGCCACGCTGCCACGCGCCGCCATGCACCGCGACCATACACGGCGCGTTGTGAGCATCGCTTGGCAAATAGAGGTCGCCGGTCAGCGCCGTATCGCCGCGCTTCACGTATTCGAGGCCTTCAATTATTTTGAATTGCGGTGCGGGATGATCGTGCATGGGCGCCTCGTGCGACGATTGGAGATATTTGTCAGTCTTGCAAACACTCTTGCAAACACGGGCGCGCTGCACAAGCGCACCGCCTGCAGCGCTACTACTTTGCGGCGTCAAGCGTTACCGGGCATCAGCGCCGTGCATCCACCATCGACGAACAATGCGGCGCCGACAATGAATTCGGAATCGTCCGAAACCAGAAACAGCACCGCGCGGGCGAGGTCCATCGGCACGCCGGGTCGACCGACAAGGTTGAGCACTGGACGCGTCGGGTCGAAGGTGTCCTTGCCGACGGGCGAGCCGATTTTGTTCGGCACCACCGCGTTGACGCGAATTTTGTGCGGTGCGAAGCCAATCGCCATCGACTTCGTCAGATTGACGACGCCACCTTTGGCAGCCGTGTAGGCGACTGCGCGATCGCGGCCGTAGTACCCCGAGGTGGAGGAAACGTTGACGATCTTGCCGCCCCTGCCGCCGGCGATCATTTCTTTGGCGG
>JAYTTW010000277.1:0-16742 GCA_043744855.1 Hyphomicrobiales bacterium | reverse complement strand
ACATCGACTTCCTTGTAACGCTGCAGAAGTCCTTCATACAGCGTACGGTTGCTGTCTGCCTCACGCTTCAGGATGTTGTACTGGATGCTGCGTTTTTGCAGATCGAGGACTTCGGCGCGCAGTTGCTCGATCTGTTGCCGCATCTGGCTTTCCTGACTGAGAGATGCGTCGTAGCCGCCTTTCAGCGACTTGCGGATCGTCAGGATTTCGAAGGAAAGCTGCTTCTCGATTTCCTTTA
Source organism: Hyphomicrobiales bacterium (assembly GCA_043744855.1). GTDB lineage: Bacteria > Pseudomonadota > Alphaproteobacteria > Rhizobiales > Beijerinckiaceae > Terripilifer. Next base: position 16,504 of record JAYTTW010000277.1, on the reverse strand, counting down.
CCTGGTTGCTGATTTGCACCATCGAGGGGTAGCTGGGTTTGAATGTCTCAAGCTTCTCCTGATACTGCGTTACCAAGGTGTTTCGCTGATCGCGCAACTTCTCAACCGTGCGATTGGTAAGGAATTGCGGCAAACTCGCGTTGTCGGAAGACTCGACCTGACGGAAAAGCTGTTCGTTTTTGATGCGCTCCGAAACCAGATTGCCGAGCGCAGCATTGGCGGCCGAGAGGTTGTTTTCAGCGATCGAGGATTTTTCAGTCGTCGCGATGATCTGCTCTTTCTGTCCGAAATCGATGAGCGTCCTTTCGGAATCCTGCAAACGCTGTTGCAACTGTTTGAGTTGATCCTCGAGAAAGGTTTTGGCGTAGGCGTTGGCCTGGAAACGCTTGTCAAGATTTGACGCGATGTAGGAATCCGCCAACGCCATGGAAACTGCCTGAGCCCGCGCCGGCGAGGGGTCGGTGTAGAAAATGTCCACGAGTCGGGAGCCGGCAACCGGGCGAACGACGCGATTGGCCATCACGATGCCCGTGCTGCCGCGTTCGAGCGTGGCGCGATTGCCGACTGTGACCGGCTCGGCGGCGGGCGCTGGCGAAACCAGGCCCCGCACTGAATCGATAATCGAAAATTCGCGCGGTTTGCGAAAATCTGCGTCATCGGCCAGTTTAAGCGCAGATACCGCACGTTCGGCCACGGCGCGGCTCTGCAAAAGTTCATACTGGGTTCGCAGGAATTCGAAGTCGCCCGATTCGGCGGGCGAGACGGAGCCGCCTTCGATTACTTTGGCGACCGACCGATCAATCTGCAAACGCACCGAGGTTGTGTACAACCGGGTCGTCATCATTGTGCGCACGCCGCCGATGGCGATGAGGGCGATCGTGATCGCCGCGATCAGCCATTTATGACGGCGCAAAACGCGAAAATATTCATGAAATGAAATGAAAAACGACTCTGCCGCAGTCGGCGCCGCCGCAGCAAAATGTTGAAAGTTCCGATCCGCGACGGCTACCTGGCCGGCTACCGGCGTGAGCGCACCGGCGCTGTTTGCGCCATCAAAGAGTGCCCGGTCATCTTGTGCGTTCATCGTTCAATCTTTGTTTGCGAAATCATCGCGCCATAGACTCTGGCAGGAGTTTGGACACTGGCAGGATTTTGAGCGCCGCGCAAAAAATTTCAACCGCACGCATTTTAGCTTCCCTTAAGCGCCTGCTGCTCCGAAGTCAGTGTCACACCGTCGCCGGTAACGAGCGGCAAGTTCAAAACACCCGAAACAGGCTAGCCGCTGGCAACGCCTTGACGACGTAGGAGAACGCAAGCTTCGAACTGGAGGATTCCGCAACAATGACATCTCCGGCTACAACTTCCGGATCCTGGCTCTTACCGGCGCGAATCTCCTCGACGTCGAACCGGGCGGCGGATTTTTGCCCCTCCCCCTGTCGAAACACCAGAACGGTGCTCGAGGCGCTTTCCCGGTCAAGGCCCTCAGCTTGCGCTATAATTTGCAAAAGCGTTGTCCTGCCTTTCAGCGGATAGACGCCGGGTTTCTTGACCGCGCCTTCGATAGTCGTGCGTTGACTGTTGTACTCCTTGACGAAAACTGACACTTGCGGCGAATTCAAATACTTTGCGCCGAGCCTTGCGGCGATGTCGCGCTCGATATCGCGAGACGTCCGGCCCAAAGCTTTCACATCCCCAACAAGTGGCAAATTTATGATGCCGTTGTCGGCCACCTGCGCACTGCGGGACAGTTCGGGCACTTTAAAAACGGTAATGTCGAGAATATCCAGCGGTCCAACCTTGTAGGAGGTGCTGCCTGGTGTCGCGGAAGACGTGAAAGACGACGCGGCGCGCGCCAGGTCCGCCTCGCTCGTGGGCGTGCCGCTGCCGGCGGCGCCGTCCGGCACATCACCTTTTGAGCTTAACGAGTCGGCGCACCCGGCCAAGAAGGCCATGCAAACCAGAATTGGAACGGGAGCCCACATGCAGCCGCGGCTGAGCCTTCCCAGATGACTTGCCATTACCAACCTTAGCGTGTTCAACCGGCGAAACGGGTTCAGAAATTGCAGAAGGAGCCTCATTGGCTAGCACAGCCATGGGCCTGGATCGTACCATGTGCGTCGCTTCAACGTCGCCCACCCGCTTCGCGGCTGCGTGATAGCCTTCTAACAAATTCGGCGGACGACGTCTAGTATCGTGGGAGTCTGTGGCGATAATGTGGACCTTTCCTTCGTCCAACATGCGCTCAGCCCAGTATAGAGGATTTCGACCAAATGCGCCGGTGAGCGAACTGGCGGTGATTTGCATCCAGACACCGCCTTTATATAGCTGTTCAATTAGCGAGTACTGAGAAGATATCCACGTCAATCTTTCGGGGTGGGTCAGGATCGGGTGATAGCCGGCGATCATCAGATTGAAAAACTGCTCGACCAGCCGAGGCGGCGCCAGGTGGTGTGGCGGCTCCACAAGAACGTATCGGGTATCCGCCAGGCTCAAGACCTGGCCGGATCGCAAGCCGCTGATGACATCGGGAACCAGATGAACGTCAGCACCGGTAACCAGTTGGAGCGGAATTCCCGCATCATCTACGGCGCGCTGGAGGGCAGCCACGGCAGCGCGAATTTGCGGACCGTTGTTGTTATATACGCCGGGCACGATGTGTGGCGTGCAGGCCTGGACCTGAACGCCGTTCTGAACCGCCATTCGCGCCATTTCGAGGGACACCGACAGGTTCGGAGAGCCATCGTCCACGGCAGGCAAAATGTGTGAATGAAGGTCGAACACGAGCGCCTCGCTTCAATGCTGGTGACAGGAGGGGTCGGACGCCATCGCCAGTGATCGTTGCCTGGCGCCGTTCAGGTTTGACGTCCGCCGAAAGGTTGCAATTGCGGCTTGTTCCAGCGCAACGTCGTGAACTTGATGCCGAAATGCATGAAGACAGCCATGATTGCGCTGCCCAAAAATGTCCCGACGAAGACGCCGTCCGGTGTGACCCCCATTTTCAGGCCGATGAACAGCACCGGCATGTACAACCAGTTTCCCTGGTGTACGACGCCAAGCGCGTAGCGCGAAAACATCGCCAGCATCAGCCCGGTCGCCAACATGACCATCGGGATGCCCAACCAACCAAAATTCCAGTAGGCCTCGGCAAACAAACCGGGACTGACCGAGTTGTTGGCGAAGCGACCGGTCGCCAGCATGGCGAACTCCTGTCCGGTGTTCAAAATGGGTTTGTCTGGCCAGAGAATGCGTGGAATAAACGTTGCAAGAACGTTCTCGAAAGAGTTTCCAGGCCTGCCGCGATCATAAAGATTTATCGCCAGCGTGGCGGCATTGAGATAGCTGAAGCGCAGCAGTCCGCTTTGTAGCGGCTCGTCGGAGGCGCCCACCTCGCTGCCTCCGGCGGCGGCAGCGACGATCTGGAGTCGGGCGCCGGTCGTCACCTGACCGCCGCCAGCTGCCGCCTGATTGAAGCTATCGCGGGCGTCCGACACGAGCGGCGCCAGAGCGAAGAAGAACGCCGTGATCGCAGCCGCCGAAAAGATTAACCTAGCCAGAGTCAGTCGCTGGGAAACAACGCCAATCGTAAACACCAGCAGTGGCAACAGCACTTCGGTTTTCGCGAGCATCAGTGCGCCCGCAAGCATCTCCAGCACGACGTAAGCGAAAATTGCAATCAGCGCCGGCAGCGAGGCGCTCAGACTCCAAACGGTCAAAAGGTAAATTCCTGCCAACGACAAGGCGCCAAACGCCGCGACGTTTCCCGCCACAAGTTCTGAGGAAATTCCAAGAATCACCGGCATGATCAAGCCGAATTTTATAAATGCGCCGACGCCGAGAAAAATCAGGCCGGTTTTCTTCATCGACTCAAGCCGATCCGAGGAAGTTTGCGCACGCACCGCCGCCTGCGCAGCAGCGCTTTTTTGCGGTGCGACTGCATTGACCGCCAGTTCCGTCAACGCCACCACGAACATCGAAGCCGCCACTACGAAATTCTGTTTCACGTATTCGCTTGGAACAGCCGCGTAGAACGACTCGAAATAAATTCGTGACGTGGCGTTTACGAGGAAGGGAACAATGCTGCCGAAACCAAAATAGATTGCAGTCGCGACGCGAAACCAGAAGCTGGGCGCCCACAAATTCGCCGTGTCGTGGCGCAGAAGCGCTGCGGAAGATATGCCTAGCGTGATTGTGAGCCACACAGGCCCAACGATGTTCGCGGTTTCGAGGACTTCGAAATCCAGTGATTCTTCAACGAGGTAATAGAATCCGATCAGCAGAAAAAGGCTGAAAAGTTCGAGCAGAACCCAAACCTGGGCAATTGACGCAGGTCGGGCTGGCGCGGCGGCGGTGGCGAAATGTTTCAACGGCGGGCGCCTGTTCGCATCGGAAAGTTATCCCCAGGCGGCTGTTCCCGGCGATGCTCCCTGCGGAATTCACACAGGAGTTTGCCGATGGATACGACGCCCAATCTTAATCTACCCTATATCATGGCTGCGCAAGCCCAGAAACATGTGACGCATAACGAGGCTTTGATCAGCCTCGACGCGTTGGTGCAGCTCAGCGTGCTGCGTCGCAGTCTCGCGGCGCCGCCAGCAACCGCCGCAGAAGGCGACCGGTACATTCCCGCCGCCGGCGCCACCGGAGCATGGGCGGGAAAGGACGGCGCCATCGCGCTGTTTCGCGATGGTCACTGGGTGTTCTACGCGGCCAAAACAGGCTGGACAGCCTGGGTCAGCGATGAAAACGCGACCGTTGTGTGGAATGGCTCGATGTGGGCGGCTGCCGCAGGCAACAACAATCCCACCCCGCTCGTCGGCATCAACGCAACGGCGGACGCTACCAACCGATTGTCCTTGAGTTCGCCTGCCGCGCTGTTCAATCATAACGGCGCCGGGCACCAACTGAAAATCAACAAGGCGACCGCCAGCGACACGGCAAGCCTGATGTGGCAGACCGGCTTTTCGGGGCGCTCCGAACTGGGGCTGACTGGCAGCGACGATTTCCACATCAAGGTGAGCGGCGACGGCGCGACCTGGCGCGACGCGCTGGTAATTGATCGCACCACTGCTGTGGTTTCGATGCCAAACACGCCGGCTCAAAACAACGCAGGCAGCAGCTATCTGCTCAATGCGAGCCCGGCAAATTTGCATTTCTGGTCGAGCAAGCTCAACCGCATGTTGCGCTATGGCGAACGCCCGCGCGTCAATTTGTACGGCGATTCGACGACGCTCGGCTCTGGCGGCGTGCTCCAAAAAAACTCGCCCGGCGAACGCCTTGCGCTTGAGCTGACACGGCGTGGCATTGCCGCCCATGCCAGCCTGTTTGGCATGCCCATGGCCACCGGCGCCGCGCTGGGCGCGTTCGAGCCAAGACTGACATTTTCTGGCACATGGAGTCCGTGGGGCGAGACGCAGGGTTCCTCGCCACGTCGCGCCGCCTCGCCGTCGGCAAGCCTGTCTTATGCTCCGGGCTACGCCTGCGACAGCTTCTCCCTGTTCTGGTTTCGGGGCGGATTGTTCGGCAACGAGGGCGCCATGACAATTTCCGTCAATGGCGGCGCCACGCTATTTTCAACACCGACATCCGGCGGGTTGGTGTCCTCGCAGACGATTTCGGTGGTTGGGGCCGATGCAACGCAGGAACTGGTCATCACCGTTCCCAGCCTCGGCAATCACACGCTGACGATCACCAATGGCGCGACGGGCCAAATTCTGGTGTTCGGTATCGAGGCTTACGACAGCACGACGGGCTGCGTTCTGGTTCGATGCATGGGTAGCCCCAGTCTGACGTCGAGAGACCTCGTCACCACGAGCCGTCGTCAGAATATCTGGCAAATGCCGTGCGATCTCTCCGTACTGTCCACAGGGATCAACGACTGGACGACAGCCGCTCCTGTCGCCACCTACGCGGCCAACCTTGCTACGCTGATCGGCGACATGCGAATAAATTCGATTAGCGATGTTTTGTTCTGGACGCCGCCCGGCTCCGATCCAGCGACGGTTTCCACGGCCGTGCAATCATCGTATGTCAATGCCATGAAGGCTGCTGCGGGAAACACCGTCGTGGTCGCCGATCTCTGGCAGCGTTACAGCGACCTCGGCGGATATGCAGCGCTCGGTCCGCCAGCCGCCGGCTACTACAACGACGCGCTGCATCCCAGCGCCTACGGCAATCTCGATATTGCAAGATTTCTGGCCGCCGCCCTGACGAGATCGTGAGTGGCGCCTGCCCGAGCCATTCAGCGCAGGGACGCCAATTCAAAATACTTGGCCAGAATAACGTCGATACGGGCGTCGACTGAATATCCTGAAGTGAGACTGCGAACGCGTCCCGCGTCGGCAATCGCCAGTCGCTCTGGCTCGTGCGCCAAATAATATCCGATTTTGGCGATCATCTCGTCGTCGTCGCCGTACAGCGCGCATTCGCGATCTTCGGTGAAGTACTCGACGACCTCATCCGTCCGCTCGTGCAACATGAATCCGCCGGAGGCTGGAATGTGAAAGGTGCGGGCGGTGATGCGGTCGCCGCTGGAGGCGCCTTCCACGACCTCGCTAAGCAAACCGAGGTTGATCCTCGAAGCGCGGATGCACTTGGCGTATTCGGGTCCGGTGACTGTGCTGTGCATGATATCGTCGCGAAGCTCGGGCGCATTGGCCTTTTCCCAATGCCAGCCCCATATCCGCAATCGCGCCGCCGGAAAAGCCGCTTTGATGCGCTGCAGGGCGCGCTGCTTTTTTGGCGACCACGTGCCGATAAAGGAAATGTCGGCGTCGTAGCGTTCGTGGTCGCTCGTCGAGAGGGCGAACGGCGCATGAACTTCGGGATCGAAGGCGGGCGGAATGAACGACGCGTTGCTGATGTTGAGCAACTTGTGCATATCTGGCAGTCCAAAAGTTTTTGTCGTGAACACCCAGTCATACAGCGGCAAGGCGTGCGGCAGATATTTCCCGTGCGCCATGAAGGAGACGTCCGGATAAAGATTGATGGCGACGGCGCCGCCAGCTTTGACAGCCCGTATGGCGTTTGGCGTCACATATGCGCCCTTGAAAACGAAAAACAGATCCGGCTTCAGTTGCTCGGCTTCCGCGATCAGATGGCGTTCGAATTCGCGCACCATCAACGGTTCCATGGATCGGCGCAACAGGCGCAATCCAATATTTCGCCACCCCGCCGACATGAAACGCTCGTCGCACGCCGCCGCCACCGAATAACCGGCGCGGCGGAAAGCCCGCACGTAGGCGTAATCGTCGGCGCCTTGCCAGACGCCGGAAGTGGCGAGGATACGCAGCGGTTTCTCGGGATTGCCAAGCTGGCCGGAGGTTCGGGCGGACGGCGTGATAATGGGCGCGGCCTCAGGGTTCATGTTGTTCATGTCGTTCCTGGCGCGGCGCCGACGGGTTGGCTTGACACGCCAGCCCTGCCGCGTGCCACGGCATGGCGGGCGGCGTCGATCGCTCCGGCGACACTGCGGCGTGCATCGAGTTCGGAGAATATCCGCAGCGACGCGGCCGACATTTGCGCGCGCAGCGCCTCCTCGCCCGCAAGGCGCAAGACCGCGCGAGCGATTGCGCCGACATCGCCGCACGGCGTCACGATCGCGTTCTGGTCCGGCCGCAGAATGTCCGTCGGCCCGATCGCCCCCACTCGGTCGCTGACGATCACCGGCAAGCCGATGCACGCTGCCTCGCTCATGACAAGCGGATGCGGATCGGCTTCGGCTGGATGCAGGAGGATGTCGGCTGCGGCATAGGTTTGCGGCAGCCGGTCCAGACCGACGAAGCCGAGCGTTGTCACCGGCAGGGATCGGGCGGCGACGCGAGCCTCTATCGCGGCTTTTTCCGCACCATCGCCGGCGAGCACAAAACGAATGGGAGCCTTCGCGGCCGGATCTGCCTGGAGCCGCTCCGCTACGGCGACAACGTCGAGCGGACGCTTGCGCGGGCTCAGTTTGCCGACGCTCAGCACGACAATCTCGTTCTCGCCGATGCCATGGGCCGCCCGAAACGAACGGCGCAAATCGGCGCGGCGGGCGCGGGCATCCAGATAGGCGTCTTCGTCGATGGTAAAGGGCGAGCGAAACAGCTTTTCACGCGGCACGCCATAGGCAAGCAAATAGGCCTCGTTGTTGTCGCCGGTTGTTAGAAAGCTTGCGTAGGACCGCAACAAACGCGGCAACAATATTTGCCTCAACTTCTGCTTCCAGCTGGCGCGCTGTTGCTGCAATTCGCTGTCACTGATCATCATGACCGGTGTGCGGCTCTTGCGGCGCCACGCCAGCACGCGCATCTGGGTGATCTGGTTGTACCCGTAACTCAGCACGACGTCGGGCCTGAAATCGTCCAGCTCCCGGGTGACACTGGGATTGTTGAGAGACAATGGCGAGGGACGTTTGATGGTGTCCGCCTCGTCGAGGAAGCGGTGCGGATATCCAGAGGTCATATCCATGTCCCAGCCGATTTCAGCGCCCATTTCTTCATCAAAAAATTTCTTGGTGCTGAAGTTCGACATGAACAACACGCGGAGGCAGAGCTCCGGCGCGGCTGCAAGCCGTCGATAAAACGGGACGAAATGCTGGATCGGGTGTGAAACCACGATCGCCAGCCGGATCGGCGTCAGCGTCGGCGTCGCCGCTGTGGGGTCAGACATTCGCTGGCTCCCTGGCGCAATACCAGAGCGATCTATATTGCGTCATGCGGAAATTGTTTCTGCCCAACGTCTCGCGTACTTGTCGCTCAATCTCCGGGCCATGCAACTCGATGATGAGAAGCCCGACGCGGGCAAGCCAGGCGTCGGCCGTTGCATCCAGCACGTCCGCCTCGGCTCCTTCGATGTCCATCTTGAGAATGTCGACCTGGCTCCAGCCCATCAAATCCAGAAGTTCTGGAACGGTCGTCGCGTCCACCGAGGCGCCACTCTGCGACAACATAGCGCCGTCATGCGCGCCAGAAATGTGAACGACGCCGGGCTTCGAGGCCAGGGCCTGGTTGAGCAAACGCACCCGCGACCCATAGGGCGCCAGGTTTTCACGAGCCATTTTTATGTTGTCCGGGTCCGGCTCGACCGCAACAATGGACAGGTCTGGATACTTCGACAGGAAATAGGCGCTGGTGTCGCCAATGTAGCCGCCGGCGTCAATCATCCGCAATGGCGGGCGGGCAGGCGCAATGTGCCCGTATTCTTCGCGCACGAAGTTGTTGATGGCGGTCGCAATGTCGGGGGTTCCAGGGCGCAAGGAAATGGGATGCAGCAGGTTGCGGAATCGCATCGCCAGCGGCGGACCCGGCTGCGCGCTGGAAAGTTGCGACAACTTTCGCGCCGACGCGAAGCCCTCGCTGCGAACAATCGCGGCGAAATTCCAGACCGAGGAAAGCGTCGCGTAAATTGCGGAATCGTAACTGAGCCTGTCGCGTATGGCCCGTCTCAACACTTCCATAGCGCAATCCTGCGTCCAAACCGGGTTCAACGATGGCTTAAAGCTTTTCCGCCAGAACAAACGTCGATGTCGGCAACTTCGAATAGTCAGCCCCGATCTGGCGTTGGCGAACGGACTCAATCCGGGCAAAAAGCACGTCTATGAGTTTGCGTTTTGAAAACGGCGCCAGAACTTCGTCAGGCGTCGCCTTTTTGCCTACAAGGCGGGACGCCAACGCATACAGACGACAGGTGACGAAGCAGTAATTCGCGTATCGCGCCCAATCCGGATAGTTTTCAAGATGCGTGACGACGCGCATTCCACGTTCCGCAAGCATCGCTTCAACGTCTTCGCGCCGATAATGGCGATAGTGGCCCATCAACGCAAAATAGGAAGGGAACCAGTGGCGGTAAGGGACGCTCATGACGAGCTTTCCGCCCGGCTTGAGTATACGCGCTATTTCGCTCATCGCCTTGCCATGATCGTCGATGTGCTCGAGAACTTCCATGCACATGGCGAAATCAAACTCGCCATCGGGATAGGGAATCGCGGTTGCCGAGGCGCGACGAATATCGGCGGCGGCGCCGACCGTCTGGATGGCGATGCGGGATGTGTTCTCCGCGTATTCGATGCCGAAAAACGCGACGTCGGGGCGCAGGATATATCGAAGATTGTCCCCGGTGCCGCAGCCTACATCGAGGAATTTTGAACCGGCTTCAAGATTGGCTGCGACCGTGTCCCGCAATATGGCGCCGCGGTAACGACGCCGCGGGTCAACATCATCGCCAAGAACGCGCTCGTCATTTTCGTTGAAAAACTCTTCGTAAAAATCTTCGTCCTGCGCCGCCGACTTCATTTTTCTACGGTTAATTTTGGCTAGCCGTAGCAAGGCAAGGTCCAAGTAATCCCAAAGCTGTAACGTGCTGCCCCGACCGTCCATAGAGCCTCGTCCTTCACTGCAAGCTGAGTTCTGTTGAAATGGCGTCTGCGGTTTTTCGCCCCAGAGCCAAAAGTGTAAGCGTGGGATTCACAACGCCGGGCCGCGTCAATGCGGCTGCAGAGACAACGAACACATTGGCGCAGGACATTAGTCTAAGTTGTTCATCGATTGCAACGCCGAACGCGGCGCCGCCGCCAAGATGGTAAGCGTCCGTCGCGTGCTCGCGCATATGGGCGAGCTTGGCCGAATCACTCGAAAAATCTCCAATATCTGCGAGCGTCGCAGAGGCAGTTTTCGCGATGTGGCGGGTCAGGGTCGCCGCCCTATCGAACAGGGCCAGAAAATTTGACTCGTCCTTCACCCCGTAGTCCCAATCGAGCGTCGCGCCGCCCTGCGCGTCGACAGCAATCCGGTTCGAGGCGTCGCCGGACGATTCAAAGTCCAGCGTCGCAATTATCGGGACGGACTTATCGATATACAGCGTGCCGGATGTCAGCCGCTCAAGCGCGATTCGTCCGAATTTCGTCATACCGCCGACAGCGCCAAAACCAGCGCGCGCGAAATCCGCCAAACTGCCGCCGCGCTGGCGTAGAGCGAGAATTTCCTTGATCTCCCGATACGGCGAAACCTCGTCGAAGAGGAACTGGAAATGCAGGAAGCCTCGTGTCGAAGTCTGCGGCTCTGCCGTCAATTCAAAACGCACGCCGATAACACCGCCTGCGCTGAATTTCGGGGCCATCCATTCACGAAGTTGTCTGGTGACGCCCCGCTCAAGTCTGAAAAGCGGAACGGAGAGATGATCGTGAAGCCCGCTGCCCAGCAGATTTGCGCCTGATAAACCCAACGCAGCGCGATGACGAAGCAAAAACAAATTCGAATCGATGGCTCCAGCGCAGATGACGAGGTGGCTGCACTCAACCTGGGTCTCGCGACTATCGGTTCTGAGCGTCAGCCATTGCGCTTTGCCGCTTTCGTTGCGGCTGATGTCAACGAGTTCCGTGTTGGCCCTGACATCGCAGTGACCACTTTGTCGTAGGCCGGCGAGGGCATGGGCGGCGATGTTGCGCGTTTTACCGGGCAGCACGAATATTTCCGAGCGCACCACAGCAGTATCCAGAATTGCCGGCGTGAGTTCCTTGCGTTTGGTTTGCCCGGCGGAGCCATACTCTCGTTCCACAGCATCGAAATAAACCGAGTTGTCTGCTCTCGGCTCAAACGGCGCGTGGATGCTGGCGATCCCCAGCAAATCCGCGACGCCTAGATTTGGCGGGCGTATCAGCCCGCCGCCCCAATAGGTGCTGTTGCCGCCGAGTACATGATTGCGCGCAGCGATGGCGCCGAGATGGATTCGATTGGGAAAGGCCAGCGGCGGCGCAGCGTCTTTTTGTTCCGCGCGCGTCGGCGCGCCGCGATCCACCAACAATACCCGCAAGCCGCGTCGCACAAGATCACGGGCAATGTCGGCGCCGACGATTCCTCCACCAAGCACGACGATGGGCAGCCTTTCGCTCACCGCATGAGTTCCTGAAAGCTGGACAAAGTGGTGACGGACGCCGTCGCGAGAATGACGTCGAGGAGAGGATTTGTTTTCACTGTTGCATCGACGAATGCGCTGAAGGAGCGCGCATCACGTTCTGGCAATTGTCGATAGGCGCGGAAGAGGCCGAACGCTACTCTGCGTCCAGATGAAATCGGATTTGTCGCAGCCATGTCCCATAGCGGCGTCTGCACGATATCGGGCTGGGCGTTCGGCGGAAGGTGGGTTACGGCGCCAGCGGGGCCGCAGACGCCGAAGGCGCCAATCTTGCCCTGCTTTTTAAGCGACGCGGAAACCTCGTTCAGTTGCTCCAATTCGGTTTCGGAAAGCGCCAGCAAGGGTTCATGGATTAAAAAACGCGCCACACGGTCCGTGCGCAACCGCCGCAGCGAGCCATGCAGGCTGTCGACCATCGCAGCAGCAGAAAAATCGCGGCGCTCGTACTCGCTCGCGTAGCCGGGCGCCAAAAATTTTTTCGCGACACGAGCCAAAGTGAAGAGTTGCCGATGCCGCTCGCCATAGAGATCGACAGGGATGCCAAATTTCGTTGTGATGTCGATGTCGCCAGCCTTCGATCCAAAGGCTATACCGAGCTCCACTTCATTGAGGCCATTTCCATAAGCTGGCGCTACATCGAACGCACGGAACCCCAAGTCGAACGCCTGATGCAGCAAGCGCTGCCGGTGGGTGGCCACGGGCAAGCGGTGCAATCCACCCACTCCGAAAATCAAGGGAGAGGAATTCGACATCCTAACAAACCCCGTCAATCAGCCTCACGAAATCGCGCGCGTATCGCGACCAGCTCCAATCGTATCCGGCGACGCGGCGGCTGGCGTTCTCGCGCAAGCTTTCGAGGGTTTCGGGAAGTAAAGCGTCGGCGATGGCGCGGCTGGCAGCGACGGCATCGAGGGGCGGGTAATACAACGCGGCGTCGCCGCACATTTCCTCGTTGACGTCGGTCCTCGCCGCGACGATTGGAAGGCCATGGCCCATGGCTTCAATCATCGAAAAGCCGAACGATTCGCACAGCGATGGATACACCATGAGATCGGCGGCCGAATACAGCGCGCCCATCTGCGACTGCGGTACGCGCCCGAGAAAAATCACATTCGAGCCGAGGTCGAGTTCAGCGATGCGCTTTTCGTAGGCAGCGATTTCGACCGGCCAGTCAGCAGGGTCGACGGTGGCGAACAGCGTCGCTTCCACGCCGCTCTGCCGAAGATGCGACAGCGCCTCAAACAACAGCGGGAAGCATTTATGCGGCGCGGGGTGGGTTGGATAGAGAAGTTTGGCGCCGCGCGCCGACGCAACGAGGCCAGCAAGCCTAGTGTCCAGCGCGTCACCGAAACCGGCTACGTGAAAACCATGCGGCAACACCTCAATCCGGTGTGTCTTCAACGGCGGGCAGGTGCTTTCAATCATTTTTTTCATGGCGACGCTTGGCGTGACAATCATCTGCGCGGTGCGCATGTTGGCCATGGCCAGCCGGCGGCGCAGGAAGGTCTCCACCGCCCGTACGCCGGTCACACTCTCAAGATAATATTTGCAAAAATACAGGGAGTTTCGTTGAAACAGGATATGCGGCACGGGTGACCACAGCGGCCCGGTGTTCAACAGCGAGACGAGGGCGCTGAAACCTTCGCGCTTGAGCTTGAGCGGCAGTTGGATGGAATCATGCGACAGGCGCTTCAGCCAGTTGCTCGCGGCGCCTTTGGGAATACGCTCGATGCAAACATTTTCCGCAGTCGTGACCTCGGGAAACCCGTCGCGAACCAGCACGACATAACGACGTACGGGGTCGGCGCGACCCAATTCGGGGAGAAACGCCTGCAGGTGGCGAACCGCGCCGCCCAACTCAGCGCCAAGAGCCGCAATGAGTATTTTCGTCACGAAGCTGTCGAACTCCCGGCGGGAGGATTGCCGGCCGCGTGCGGCGGCGCTGCCCCTTCAATCAGCAAATACAGACCGAAGCGGTCGCCGAGCCAGCGGATCAACGGGCGCGGCCACAGCGCCCATGCAACGCGGAAAGGCCAGGCGCGATATTTTTCGCTCGCAGCAATGTCAAGCAGATCGCCGGGGCCAAGTCGCGTCGACACGCGCACGTCGAGAAAACCTGCTGTCGTCGCCAGTTGCCGCGCTTCCTCGAGGCTGTAAACCTTGGTGCCCGGACTCTCAAGATGTTGATACACCGCCTGCCGCAAACCGAGGCCCGGCTTGCCCTTGGCGAGCCCATGCATGAGATAGAGCATCACTGCGGTCCAGGACGGCGTGTGGTAGACCATGGTTCGCATTGCGCCGGCGGGTTTCAACACGCGGCAAACCTCACGGTAGGCGTTTTCGGTCGCTGGCGTGTGGTGCAAAACGCCCCAAGAATAAACGATATCGAACGAAGCGTCCGCAAATGGCAACGCCTCCGCATCGGCAGCGCACAACGTGTATCTATCGTCGGGAATTCGCTCGAGCTGCAAGCGCTCGCGGGTTAAAGCGATGCCGGCTTCGGTCAGGTCGACGCCGGTTGCATGCGCCGCGTTGCGACACCAGCCGAGAAAATCCGAACCCGCGCCGACGCCAATCTCCAAAACGGTTTTGCCGGCGGCGTCCGGGAAGCGCGCGAAATCCGCAATGTAGGGCTCAAGCTCGTATCGCTTGCGGGCGATTTCGCGAAACCACGCCAGCCGGTCGCCGCCCTCTCCGTAGCGCACGCCGCACGTCTCGGTTTCCCAGTGGTCGCGAACCTGCGACTTCAACAAGTCGCCGCCTTGTGTTGCGCCGGGGGCGGTTAGCTGGACTTGCGGATCGGACACGGGCGCTGCTCTGGTGCTTGCTGCGGGCGCCCACCCAGCGCGCGTCGGGGCAACGAACGGGCCGGATGGCGTGCCGCGTTGGCGGAACGCCAGACGTTTAGCCCACAGCCCGGGCATGCGCAAGAAACCGGCAGGCTTTCAATTTTGTCGGAGTGTATGTACCTGGCTTACTTCGCGGCTGTTGCGGCAATCGTCTTCTCGAGCACTTCGATGTAGCGCGCCGCAAGTTTATCGCGGTCGAGGTTGGCGCAAACGTAATCGCGTCCGCTGCGGCCAAATTTTTGCGAAAGCCCCGCGTCGCCGGCGAGCCTTTGCACGGCGTTGGCCAGCTCTTCGGAGTTTTCTGGAGCAATGGCGATGCCGGCGCCCGCCTGCGACAGTAGTTCGGCCGCTTCGCCCTCGACGCCGAGAATGATGGGGCATTGCATCGCCATCGCTTCCATCATTTTGGATGGCAGCACCTTGGTGAACATGTCATTGCGTTTGAGCAATATGAGGCTGGCGTCTGTCGCCGCCCAAATGCCGGGCATGTCGGCTTTGGGCCGCTGGCCGACGATCAGGACATTGTCGAGATGTCGCGCCGCCTTTTGCGCCAGCAGGCGCTGCCGCTCAGCCCCTTCGCCGACCATCACGAAAACTACTCGCGTGTCTTGCCGCAACCGTTCAGCGGCATCGAGGATAACGCCAAGGCCGTGCGCCATGCCGTGCGTCCCTACATAGGCTGCAACAAATTTACCCGACACGCCCAACTGCGCCTTGACCGCATCCCCATCGCTGCCGCGCTGAAACAGCTTGAGATCGGCGCCATTGCGGATGACGGAAATTTTTTCGGGGTCGCCGCACAGGGGCGCGATGTGCGGCACAAACGAGTTGGTGACAGAAATTATGGCGTCCGCTTGCCGGTAGGCGCAGCGCTCCAGCCATTCGAGTATCCGGATCGCCACGCCTTTGCGCATGGCGCCGACGGTGACAATGCTTTCTGGCCAGATGTCGCGGATTTCAAGCGCCCACGGCGCGCGTTTCCATAACCGCACAACCGGGCCGACGAGGCCGCAGAAGAACTGCGGCGAGGTGGTGATGATTGCGTCGGCCTTTGGCAGGAACGGCGTGGCGAGCGCGACAGCGACAAAATACGAAACGTAGTTCATCGTGCGCCGGACAAAGCCCTCATTCGCCGCCAGCAACGTCCACAGCCGGATGACGCGAACCCCGTCAATCACTTCGCTTTGAAAGAAGCGATTCCGGTAGCCAGGATAAGCCTTGCCGCCGGGGTGATTCGGCGTGCATGTCACCACGGTGACCTGATGCCCCAGGCGAACCCAGGCGCGACAATGCTCTGAGGTTCTCGAAGCGGGCGCGTTGACCTCAGGCGAATAGTAGTGTGAGAAAAACAGTATCCTCATGGATCAATGCATCGCTTTACGGCGGGCTCGTTGGCGTGCTCCAGCGCGATCGACCGGAGCAAAATCGACAAGCGCGAAGCAGCCGGGTCTAACCAACCGCAGGGGTGCAAGCCCCGCAGGGGTGCAAGCCGGCTGTCCAAAGCATACGGAAACAGGAACTCTGACATGAACGAACGATTGCCCTTTCGCGTCGATTGCATTGTCGGCGCACGTCCGAACTTTGTGAAGATCGCGCCTATCATGCGCGCACTTGCGACAAGACAACGGCTTGTGCCACGCCTGATTCACACGGGTCAACATTACGATTTTGTCATGAACGCCGTTTTCTTCGAGGAACTCGGCATTCCCGCACCGCACATCAATCTGGAAATCGGCTCCGGCACGAATACCGAGCAGACCGCAAAAATC
>JAYTTW010000276.1:0-16792 GCA_043744855.1 Hyphomicrobiales bacterium | reverse complement strand
AGGATTCAATCCGCCTGCGCCGCAAGACCGCAGGATGGGACGACGACTATCTCGCCAGCCTCATCGCAGCGTGATCGCCTTCACCCGATTCCCCTGAATGCGAAGCTGAGGGTTCGCAGAAATAATTCGTTATCATTCGCCATGTATACACCCAAGACATACCGGGATTCGTGAAAGCAATGGAATGAGCGTGGTTGCCGCCAAGTCCGCAATAGCGGCGAGCGAAGGGAGTTCGTCGTCGACCGAATCTCGCGCCAAAGCCCTGGTCAACCCGACCTCGGGCCTCGCCAACGACTATCTGAATATTTTTAACGAATTGGTAATGCTCGTTGAGCTGCTGCCGGACACTCCAGAGTTTGCCGGAGATATCCTCGCCTGGCGACCGCGTAGCTATACGGATTACTTCTCGTCGTCGTCGCTGCCCGGCAGTCAATCGGCGCTCGAAGCCTTCGAACAACTCGAAAAGGGATTTCGCAAGGATTTCGAGGCAGCGGTTGCTGATCTTGATCGAGTAGCCACCGGCAGTGTCGCCATGCTGCGGCGTCTGCTGAAAAAGGACGCCGACGCGCACCTGTTGGCGGCGCAATGCGCGAAAGCCAGCGCCGCCATGCGCGAAACCCTGTCGCGCGCCTCCAATCTGATGGATCACGGTCGCTCTCAGGCCGACGACAACGCCCAGCGCCGTGCCGACCGATTGCTTGAAGTGCGTATTCAGGCGGTCAAGGACGTGGCGGACTTTCACCAACGCCCGCGCTTTTCGCCAGACTGACGGGCGGCCTGGAATCGTCGGGCACGAAAAAATCCGCCGCCAGCGAAACGCTGGGATCGACGCGATAGCGCTCGAAATCCCGCACGCCGTTCTCGAACAAAAACGTATCGTCGATGATGAATTGTCCGGTGAGGCTTTTGGCCGGCATTCCAAAAATCATGTGCGCCGCGTCGGCGAGAATTTCCGGTGTGCGTGAGGCGCGCAGGAGCGCGTCGCCGCCGAGCAGGTTTTTGATCGCCGACGTCGCGATGGTTGTGCGCGGCCACAGGGCGTTGACTGCAATGCCCTTGCGTCGCAATTCGCCTGCCAGTCCCAGCACGACAAGACTCATTCCGTATTTGGCCATCGAATAGGCGGTGTGCGCGGCGAACCACTTCTCTTTCAGGTCGAGCGGCGGCGACAACATCAGAATGTGCGGATTGGCCGCCTTCTCAAGATACGGCACAGCGAATTTCGACACCATGAACGTGCCGCGCGAATTGATCTGGTGCATCAGATCAAACCGCTTCATGTCGGTTGCCTGCGAATCTGTCAGCGAGATGGCGCTTGCGTTATTGACAACGATGTCGATGCCGCCAAATCGCGCGGCTGTCTTCTGCAGCGCATCGCGCACCTGCGCCTCGTCGCGGACGTCGACGCTCAGCGGCAGCGCTTTGCCGCCGGCTTTCTCGATTTCTTCGGCAGCCGAAAAAATGGTGCCCGGCAATTTGGGATTGGGTTCGGCGGTTTTTGCCGCGATGGCGATGTTGGCTCCGTCGCGCGCCGCGCGCAACCCGATGGCAAGCCCAATGCCACGCGAGGCGCCGGTGATGAAAAGCGTTTTACCTGCGAGATCGCTCATTCGCCTGTTCCTCTGTTACGTCGCACTTGTTACGTAGCATTTGTCACGTCGCACGTTTTACGTCGTACCTGGCGACTTCGATTTGTTGAGAAACGCCGCAAACACTTGGCGAGCTTCCGGAGAGCCCATGCGCTGTGCGAACTCGCGCGCCTCCATGTCGATGCGCGCCAGTATCTCCGCCGTGTCGCCGCGCAACAGGCGCCGTGTGGCGAGCAAGGCGCCGCGCGGTTTGGCCGCGAGGCGTCGGGCTTTTTCGACGGCGAACGCCAACAGCGAGCTGGCGGGCTCAACGGCGTTGACGAGGCCGCACTGTCGCGCCTGCGTGGCGTTGAACGCCTCGCCCAGCATCAGCCATTCGACCGCTTTTCCCATCCCTGCCAGGCGTGGCGCGAGCAATGACACGCCAGCTTCCGGCACCAGCGCCAGATCGATGAACGGCATGCGGAATTGCGCTGCCGGCGAAGCGTAAACCAGATCGCAATGAAACAGCAGCGTCGCGCCGACGCCAATGGCGAGACCATCGACAGCGGCGATCATCGGCTTGCCGAACCCCGCCAGAGCGCGGATGAAATCGAGAGCGCGAAAGCTTTCCGACTTTTTCGACGCGGCGAGAAAATCGGCGATGTCGTTGCCGGCGGTGAAGACGCCGCCCTCGCCGTACCACACCAGCGCGCCGATGGCGTCGTCGGCTTCCGCTTCCGCCATCGCCGCGATCATTCGCGAATACATTGCGGCGGTCAGCGCGTTCTTTTTTTCGACCCGCGCCAAGGTGACGACGAGGGCGCCGCCGTCGCGATGTACCTTGACGAACTCGCTCAACGGTTAACCCCCAGCGCTGTGTGGGCGTCGGCCAGAAAACCGGCGCCCCCAACGATGCTGGCCTCAAGACCACCGGCGCCGACGACGATATTTTCAGCGAAAAACCGCGCTGTGGCGATGCGCGCGGTTTGTGCGGCGTCCGTACCGTTGCCCGACAAACGGTGCGCCGCCAGCGCCATTTCTGCGAGACCCGTGCCGCCGCGCACCAGCCCAAACAGCCGCAGATACGGCGTCGCGCCTGCCAACGCTTCGTCGGCGGAAGACCCGATTTTCTGCGTCATCCATTGGGTGGCGCGCTCGAAAGCGTCGAGCCCCTCCGCAAGGCGCTCAGCCATGGCGCCGAAAACCGGCGTATTGGCGACGCGTAATCTGTCGAGGCACTGGCGCATGTCCGCTATCTCCCGCCGCACCGCCTCGCCGCCGGACAGGCTGAGCTTGCGGCCGACAAGATCAATCGCCTGGATGCCGTTGGCGCCCTCATAGATTGCCGCAATGCGCACGTCGCGCATGTACTGCGCCGCGCCGGTTTCCTCGATGAATCCCATGCCGCCATGTGTCTGGACGCCGAGCGAGGCGACTTCGTTGCCGACATCGGTGGAAAACGCTTTCGCGACGGGCGTCAACAGACCGGCGCGTTCGCTGGCGGCCTTGCGCACGGCTGCGTCGGTCTCGCGCTGCGAACGGTCGCTGGCCTCGGCGGTCATGTAGCAAATCACCCGCGCCGCTTGCGTCATCGATTTCATCGTCATGAGGGTGCGCTGGATGTCGGGATGATGCACGATGGGCGCCATGCCCTCACCCTTGTAGCCGGAGGCTTTGCCCTGCTTGCGGTCCTGCGCATAGGCGAGCGCGTGCTGGAACGCGGCTTCCGCCATCCCGACGCCCTGCAAGCCGACGCCGAGGCGGGCATTGTTCATCATCGTGAACATGCAGGCGAGACCGCGATTTTCCTCGCCGACCAGCCAGCCGATGGCGCCGCCGTTGTCGCCAAACGACATGGAACACGTTGGCGAAGCGTGGATGCCCATCTTGTGTTCAAGGCCGGTGCAGCGCAGATCGTTGCGGGCGCCGGGCGAACCGTTTTCGTTGAGCAGGAATTTCGGCACGAGAAACAGCGAGATGCCGCGCGTTCCGGCGGGCGCGTCGGGCAGCCGCGCCAGCACGAGGTGTACGATATTGTCGGCCATGTCGTGTTCGCCGTAGGTGATGAAAATTTTCTGGCCGCGAATTTTATACGTCCCGTCGCCAACCGGTTCGGCGCGGCAGCGCAGGGCGCTGAGATCGGAACCGGCTTGCGGTTCAGTAAGGTTCATCGTCGCCGGCCATTCGCCGCTGACGAGTTTTTCAAGCCAGGTTTTCTTCAGGGTTTCAGTGCCGTGCTTGTCGAGCGCATCGACCGCGCCGAACGACAGCAGAGGGCACAGCATGAACGCCATGTTTGCCGCAGTCCATACTTCGAGGCAGGCCGAATTCAGCAAGTGCGGCAATCCCATGCCGCCATAGGCTTCCGGCGCGACAACGCCGCTCCAGCCACCCTCCCGCCAGCGCGCGTACGCCTCGGCCCAGCCGGGCGCGGTCGTCACCACGCCATCGTTGAACTGGGCGCCGATGCGGTCGCCGTCCCTGTTGATGGGTTCCAGCACGCCCTCGGCAAACTTGCTGGCTTCCCCCAGCACGGCAGCCGCCGCCCCGTCGGCGAGGTCGGCGTAAATCCCGCTGTTGATTCCCGCGCCCATGCCGGCCGCGTGCGTCATGGCGAAAAGAATGTCATCCTGCGGCGCTCGATAGGTCATGCAGGCCTCCTGCCGCTGTCGCTTGACGGTCCGTGCCGCGCCAAGAATAACCACGACGCCAAGCATTGGTTCATATATAAACCAGCATTCGATGCCCCAGTCAAAATGAAAACCGTGCAGACCGCAATGCTCATCGGCGCCGAGACACGTTTGTGCGCGCCTGATCCCGCCACGCTTTCGCAGGCGGCGGAAATTCTGCGCAACGGCGGCCTCGTGGCGTTCCCGACGGAAACCGTTTACGGCCTCGGCGCCGATGCCACGCACGGCGCGGCGGTCGCCGGCATTTACGCCGCCAAGGCGCGACCCTCGTTCAACCCGCTGATTTCTCACGTCGCCGATTTCGAGGCGGCGCAGCAGCACGGCGTCTTCAACGACGATGCCCGCAAGCTGGCGCGGCGCTTCTGGCCGGGGCCACTTACCCTGGTGGTGCCAGCGACGCAAAATTGCCGGATATGTGAACTAGCGCGCGCCGGGCTGAACAGTGTCGCGTTGCGCGTGCCGGACCATCCCGTCGCGCGAGCGCTGCTCGCCGTGCTGGAGCGACCCGTCGCCGCGCCATCCGCCAACCGCTCCGGCCATGTCAGTCCGACATCGGCGGCGCATGTCATGCAGGATCTGGCTGGCCGCATCGACATGGTGATCGACGGCGGCGATACGAGCATCGGCGTTGAATCGACCATCGTCGCCTGCCTCGAGGGGACGCCGGTGCTGTTGCGCCCGGGCGGCGTACCGCGTGAGGCGCTCGTCGCCGTGCTTGGAGGTCGGCTGCGCGATCCGCCAGATCAGGCTTCAACTCAGGCGCCTGTTTCGCCGGGGCTTCTTGCCTCCCATTACGCGCCGCGCGCGGTTGTACGGCTGAATGCCCAATATCCCGACAATGCCGAAGCGGCGCTCGATTTCGGTCACCAGTTTTACCGCGTCACCGGCGTACTGCGTCTCGATCTCTCGCCATCTGGCGATTTGCGCGAGGCCGCCGCCAATCTGTTCGGCCACCTGCGCAAGCTCGACGCCAGCGGCGCTGCCTCCATTGCGGCGGCGCCCATCCCCCACACCGGCCTCGGCGAAGCCATCAACGACCGGCTGATGCGCGCCGCTGCGCCGCGTCAGCAAAGCGCGGCCCTCTCAGACCCCCGACAGTAAAGCGATGGTGCGCAACACCGCCTCGGGATCCGCCATGTCGCGGCCCGCGATGTCGAAGGCGCTGCCATGGCCCACCGTGGAAAACAGGACGCCGCCGCCAATCGACAACGCCGACGCCGTGCGCCCGGCGACCAACTTCACCGGGATGTGGCCCTGATCGTGATACATGGCGACAAACGCGTCGATGTCACGTCGCGCCAGCATCGTGTCGGCGCCACCTGGACCCTCGACCGCAACGCCGCGCGCCCGCAGCCGCGCGGCCGCCGGCGCCGTAATGCGATCATCGTCGTCGCCGAAAAGTCCGGCCTCGCCGGCGTGCGGATTGACGCCGAACAGACCGAGGCGCGGCGAGGCGACGCCAAGTGTCTGCAGCGCATCAACCGCCGCCAGCGCCGCCGCCTCGACGAGTTCCGGCGTCAGGCGGGCCAGCGCGGTGTGGATGCGTTCGTGCAAAGTTGCATGGACGATGCGAAGCCCGCCGCCCACCAGCATCAGAAAGACGCGGCCTTGCGGCAGCCCGCACAGTTCGGCGATGAGTTCGGGATAGCCTGAAAAAGCGATACCCGCCGCATTGACGGCGGTCTCATTGTGCGGACAGGCGACAATCGCATGCGCCGTGCCGGCCCGCACCAAAACGAGCGCCGCCTTGACGTAGGCAACGGTTGCGCGGCCCGCCGCCGCGTCAATGCGGCCCGGCGCAAACGCCGACGCGGGCAACGCTTCGACATCGACGAAGTCGAGGCTGCCAGATGCTGCGGCTCGCCCGGCCTCGAAAGCTCGCAGCTTGTAGTGTGGCGCCAGTTGCCGCCGGTAATGATCGACAACGTGTGCGTCGCCGAGCAGCACCACATGCGGCCCGCCGCTTGCAAGCGTCACCGCCGCACGCACGGCAATTTCCGGGCCGATGCCGTTGGGATCGCCGATGGTGAGCGCGATGACCCGGGATGTGGAAACTGGCGTTGACATGGCGAGCCTTATTGCTGGGCGCGACACTCGCACAGCCGTCACCCCCAGCCAAACATAAACCCATCAACGGCGCGTAGTTGCGAAGCCGCTTGTCAGCAGGCTAGAAATCGACGCACGCGCATGCATCCGCGCCGTGAGGGGAACCCGATGTGGAAGCGGCTCGTTGCAATGGTAGCCGCGCTCTGCGTGCCGCTGCACTTTGCGCACGCCGACGCCGTCGCCGACTTCTACAAAGGCAAAACCGTGCAACTCGTCGTCGGTTATGGACCGGGTGGCGGCTACGACATTTATGCGCGCCTCGTCGCTCGTTATATGGGCAAGTACATTCCCGGCGCACCCGCTGTCGTGGTAGCGAACATGCCCGGCGCCGGCTCGCTACGCGCCACCAATTTTCTTTTCGCCACCGCCTCGAAAGATGGCCTGACAATTGGCGCGTTTGCGCGCGACATGCCGCTGATGGGCATTCTTGGCGGCAATTCCAATGTGCAGTTCGATCCGCGAAAGTTCATCTGGCTTGGCTCTCCCTCCAGCGCGGCGAACGATTCCTATCTGTTGTTCGTCCGCACCGATGCAGCGGTCAGAAATGTCGCCGAAGCCATCGGCCCCGGCGCGAAAACCCTGGTTATTTCTGGAACTGCGGAAGGCGCAACCGGTAACGACGTCGCCATCCTGCTGCGTGACGTCATTGGCCTGAATGTGAAAATCATTAACGGCTATCCGGATTCTGGCGCCATGTTTCTGGCTGTCGATCGCCGCGAAGTGGAAGGCCGGTTCGTCGGCATTTCCGCCGTGGCGTCGGCCAAACCGGCGTGGCTGAAGCCGGACGGCGGTATGCATGTCATACTGCAATTCGGCCGCGTCGAGCGCAACCCGCGCTTTCACGATGCGCCAACCGCACATGAATTCGCCAAAGACGACAACGCCCACGCGCTCCTCGCACTGGCCGAATTGCCGTACCAGTTGTCGCGTCCTTTCGTCGTACCCCCAGGCACGCAAGTCGACCGCGCCCGCGCTTTGCAAGCGGCGTTCATTGCCGTGCAGACGGACGCGCAATATCAAGCCGAGGCGGCGCGTCTGGGTCTCGACATCAGTCCGGTTGGCGGCGCGCAGGCGGCAGCGTTGATAGCCAGGCTCGCAACAGCGCCGCCAGAACTCATGAATTACATGAGGAAGTTGCAGCATCCGGAAAAATAGGCGGCATCATTCGGCGGGGTTGGCGGCAAGTTGTGTTTCGCGCCGACGCGAGCGGTCGCGCCACCGGTTGAGCGCGCGCGTCATTGGCAATTCGCAGCAGAAATGCAACGCTAGCGCGGCAAGGACGGCGCAGGTGATCGCTGTCACGAAATACAATGTGGCCGGCGCGTCGCGCAGCTGCGCGATCCACAGATGTCGCAACGGCCGAATGGCGAAGGGATGCACGAGGTATAGCGCATAGGAAGCGTCGCCAAGCACGCCGAGCGCGCGTGTCAGCGGTCGCGTGCGCAACTCGCGGCCAAACACGCCGGCGCCGACAAGCGCTGCTGCAGGCAGTCCTGCACCGAAAAATTGCGGCACGCGCTGGTCCATCCCGAAGGCGGGCCCAAGCGCGAAGTACGCAGCAAACGCCGCCATCGCCAACGCCGCCGCCGGGACCGCGCGCATGGTGAAGCCCTCGCGCGCGGCGAGGCCGAGGCCGACGCCCAGCAAAAATTCGCCGAGCAATGGACTTGTCCAATAATCGATCTGCGTTTGTCCGAACGGCCCAAACATCCCGGCCACGATGAGCGCCGCGAAACCGCCACAGAGCGCCAGCACGCCGCGTTGCAGCGGCGCCAGCATGGCGAGCGCGAAAAACACGTAAAAAAACATTTCGTAGTTGAGCGTCCAGCCAAGCGCCAGCACCGGGCGCACTTCGCCACTCGGCCGCAGGTCCGGAATAAACAGGTAAGAGGCGAGCACATGCCAGCCATCGCCGATGGGAACATTGAGGAAGCGCGCGCTGACAAAGGCGCCAAGCAGCAGGGCTGTCGTCGTCAGCCAGTAAAGCGGCACAATGCGGATCAGGCGACGCACGAAAAATTCGCGCGCCGCGCCGGCCTGGCCGAAACGTCCGGCGCTGGTTCGCGCCATGATGAAGCCGCTGATGACGAAGAAGATATCGACGCCCCAGCCCCAGCCAAATGCGCTGAAGCCGCCGCTGTGCGGCGACGTGCCGGTGATAATGGCAAGCTCGTCGCCGCCATGGCCGATGACGACCATCAGAGCGGCGATGGCGCGCAGCATTTGCAGATTGAGGAGTTGGGCGCTCGTGCGCATCTGCGGCCTTGTCCGGGAAAGCCCCGAATAAGACGCTGTTGACGTTTATTTCGCGTTAACGTTTTGCAGCGGCGTTGCGGCCAACACGGACGCGGCGGCGAGGGTGAAATTTTTCGCCGGAATTTCAAGCGCCCAGACAAACCCTTCCGGCCTGAAATCTGTGTTCACGGTCGCGTCTATTTTTTGCGACACCATGCGTTCGATCACCATCGAGCCGAAGCCCTTGCGTGTCGGCGCCACGACCTCAGGCCCGCCGCTCTCGCGCCACTCCAGCCGCAAAATTCGCTTGTCGGCGCCGCTTTCGATCCGCCACTTCACATCGACGACGCCAGTCGGATTCGACAAGGCGCCGTATTTTACGGCGTTGGTGCCAAGTTCGTGCATGGCGAGGCCGAGCGCTTCGGCAGCCTCCGCATAGACTTCAATGTCTGGCCCTTCCAGACGCACGCGCTGGGCGCTGGCTCCAAACAGCGAAGTCTGCCGCTGCACCAACTCGCGCAACGAAGCGCGCCGCCAGCCCTGCGACACCAGGAGATCCGTCGACATCGCCAACCCCTGCGTGCGCTTGTCGAAGCGTTCCATGAAATCCCCAACGTCGGCAGCGCCCCGCGCCGTCTGACTGGCCATCGCCCGCACCACGGCAAGCTGGTTCTTCGAGCGGTGCGCCAGCTCGTGCAAAAGGAACTGCTGATGCGTCTGCGCCGCGATGCGTTTGGAGATGTCACGAACGTGCAGGATGAGATAGTCGGGCCGACCGTAGGGTTTGAGTTGCGCGGACAGCGTCACGCCGACCCAGATTTCCTCGCCGTCGCCGCGCAGAAAGCACAAGTCATGCTTGTAATCATCATGGCGGCGCGCCACAACTTCGTCGAACTGGCGGCAAAATTCGACGACGTCGCGGGGATGCACGATATCGCGGAGCTGCAACCGCTCCAGCGCCTGACGCTCGCGTCCGAGTAGCCGGCACAACCGCTCGTTCGTTTCAATCCACTTACCGTCGGGAGACACCATGGCGACGCCAACAGCGGCATTCTCGAAAGTGCCGCGAAACCTCGCTTCACTTTCGCGCGTCGCTGCGGCGCGACGACCAAGCTCGCGCGAGGAATCCGATAACGCGTGACGAATCTGGTTCGCCTCTTGCAGCGAGGTTGGCGCGTAGTCGACGATTTCCCCACGCCCCATTCGCTTCGAAGCCAGCGCCAGCCCACGCAGAATCGTACTTAGATGTTGCGCGACCAGATAGCCAAGCAACAGGCTGCCGCTGGTCAGCACCACGCTTAGCGCGCCTGCGGACCTCGCCACGCGGATGACCCCTGCTTCGATAACCGAAGTCGGATTTGAAGTGCCGACGGTCCATCCGATCTGCGTCGGCGCGTAGCCAGTCAGCGAATTTACGCCTTCAAGCGTCGTGACTTCGGTAACGCCCTGCGGCGCCTCGCGGATTGCCTGTTGCCAGCCTTCGCTGGCTGGCGTGCCGACGCGCGCCTCATGGTCGGGAATGCGCGCCACAAAATTGAGGTTGCGATCCAGGACGCCAACCGTGCTGTCGTTTCGGTATTTGCTGCGGAACAGATTGAGAAACCGCTCGGGAGACAACGGGACGATGAGCGTGTAAAGTGGTTTGTCGTCCCGCAAAACGGGATAAAAGACGAAGGCGACCCGATGCATCGCCGGCGCGCCTGCGATGACATCGGTAACCTGCGCCATCCCCGATTCCACGGCGCGGCGCGCGCCCTCCAGAATGAGGCGTCGCGGCAACAGCCCCTCAGGCAGCTCAGATGTGGACATGAGCAGGCGCCCGTCGACATCGGCAACGTGGATGGAGGCGCCCGGAAGCGCCTTGAGCGCCCGTACCGCTTGCTGACGAAAACCTTCCAGATCGCCACCCAGCAACAACACGGAGGTCGACAACGTGCCGGCGAACTGGATATGCGCGTCGACCTCGTGGTCGACAAGCGCAGCCAGCGTCACCGCATTGCCCATCAGCGCGCCGCGAACCGCCTCGCGCTGGTTTGACAACATCTGCATGTACATGATGCCGGCGAGCGCCAGCAGCGGCAGCGTTGTCGCCAGCACGAGCAAGGCAAGAATCGTGCGGATCGAGCGAACGCGAATGCGTCCGGCCTCGCTGACATTAGACAGGGCAGCAATCTGTTGGACCTCGTCGAGGTCTGGCACAGTGGGCATCGCGCTGGCGATGTATCACAATGCAGTTGATCGAGAAACCACCAAGCGCAAAAAACCGTCAAGCCAATGGCTGAGCTTGCGCTACCACTCGGCCCGGTTGCGGTATCAAAGTTATAGAGTTTCGCTGGTACGGCACGACGGCGCTCGCCCAAGGCGACAGCCCCGGCGAGGTGTTTCAGGAGCGGCGCTTGCGTTTCACTCCGCCTTGATTTTGCCTTCGCGGATCACCTTGCCCCAGGTGTCGGTTTCCCTTTGCACGAACGCGGTGAACTCGGCGCTGGTCGAACCCACGGGTTCGGCGGCGATCCCCTCGAGTTTTTTGCGCACATCCGCGTCGGCGAGCGCTGTCCTTGTGTCGGCGACGATCTTTTCGGCGATGGCGGCTGGGGTTTTCTTTGGTACGGAAAATCCGAACCATGAAGAAACATCAAAACCCGGCAGCGTATCGGCCACCAGCGGCAGCTCCGGCACCGACGGTGAGCGTTTTGACGTGGTGACGGCGAGCGCCTTCAGCGCGCCGGCTTTGACCTGCGGCAACGCCGAGGAAATGTTGTCGAACATGAAGTCGGTTCGCCCGGCAATCAGATCGGTCAGCGCCTGCGACGAGCCGCGATACGGCACATGCACGATGTCGGTCTTCGTCATGTACTTGAACAATTCTCCGCTCAAGTGAATCGTCGTTCCGACGCCGGACGAGGCGTAGGTGAGTTTTCCCGGACTGGCTTTGGCGGCTGCGATGATGTCGCCAACAGTTTTGAACGGCTTGTCGGGGGCCATGACAAGAATGTTCGGCACCAGCGCAACAAGCGATACGTGGGTGAAATCGCCGAGCGGGTCGTAATTGATCTTGTCGTAAAGAAACCCGTTGATGGCGATGCCGGGCGAGGTCATCAGCAGGGTATCGCCATTCGGCTCGGCGCGCGCCGCCTCGCCATTGCCGATGTTGCCGCCGGCGCCCCCCCTGTTGTCGACGATCACGCTGACGCCCCACATGCGTCCCAATTTGTCAGCCATGATGCGGGCGATGACATCGGTCGCGCCGCCGGGCGGAAACGGCACAATGATTTTGATGTTGTGGCCTTGTGGCCAACCGGTTTGCGCCCGCGCCAATTGCGGCGCGGCGAGGCTGGCGGCAAGCGCGCCGGAAAATCTGCGGCGGCTGATCGGGCGGTGAATTGGCATGACGGCTCCCCTCCCTCGGTTAGCGGCAGACTAAATTGTTTTCAAGCGAAGTGGAATTAGGTTGGCGTAAACAAAACGCGTCAATCCGGGAATTCCCGGCCTGATTGGCCCTCGGCGTTATCAATTGGCCCGTGTCAGCGAGGAATGTAATATTTGCGATGTGCTCGAAAACCTCCAAACCTCGCCCGGCCGGGTTTCCCACCGTTTCATGCAATTCAAGAAGTTCGTGCCGACATTAGACCGTTCCCGCTATCGCGCCGCCGCCATGCCCGCCTCGTGAATGATCTGCCGCATCAATCCAAAATGAGCGGTAACGAGACCAGAAAAATCAGCACTGGACATAATTCTTGGTGTTATGCCTTGCTGGACAATGACGGCATTGGACCGCGCGATCGCCTTGTTTGAAGCGGCGTTGATGCGTGCGGTCACGTCAGCCGGCATGCCGGCGGGGCCGAGCAGTCCGAACCACGATGTGAATTCAAACCCCGGCAGTCCATTCTCGCTAACCGTCTGAACCTCAGGCAGCGTCGGTATGCGAGCTGTTGAAACAACAGCGAGAAGACGGATCGCCGGATTTTCGATGAAGGCCTGCGAGCCGAGCGTCGGCACGATCAACATCTGCGTGTCGCCGCCGATAATACTATTGGCGGCTTCCACCGTGCTCTTGAACGGCACATGGACCATGTTGAGTTTGGCCTGATTGGCGAAATAGGCCGAAGCAAGATGGGTCGCACTGCCTACACCTGCCGAAGCGTAGTTTATCATGCCGGGATTTTGGCGCGCGTATTCCATGAAGGTACGGACGGTGTTCACCGGCAGTTTGGAGTTAACAAAAAACAAATAGCCACCGGTGCCAACATGCGCGACGAAAGCAAAATCGTTGATCGGGTCGTAGGGCGTCGTCGGGTCGATCACGGCGTTGATCGTATGGCTCGATGCGGCCATCAATAAAGTCAGGCCATCTGGCTTTGCGCGCGCCACGAAACTCGTGCCGATGCTGCCGCCGGCCCCCGCGCGATTTTCGACGATGACGCTGGTATTCAGCTCCTTCGCGAGTTCGGTCGACAGGATGCGCGCAAGCACGTCTTGCCCTCCGCCAGCGGCAAATGGAACGACGATACGAGTGACAGGCGCCTGCGCCTGGGCGGGCGGCGACGTGACAGCCCAGGCGATTGCCAGGGCGATGAGCGCTTTTCCATTCATGCCTTGCATCCTGGAATGTGACCTGTGTTCGGCTGGCGATCAGCGTGCGAGGGAGGGATACAGCTTCTCGGCGGTGCGCCTGAAAATCCATTCCTGGTCGTTGTCGGAGAGAAAAGCCAGCGCGGCCCGGCTTTCGCTAACGATCTTGGACAGCGAGACGTCGGAGGTCGGGTAATTCGATCCCCACGCGATGCGGTCGGCGCCGAAGATATCAACTACCTTGCGGAAATAGCGTTCGAAGGGTCCACCGCCTTCCGCAATCATTCGAATGTTGCGGACGGTGACCTTGAGGTTCAGGCGCCCATGGTCGGCGAGATCGAACAGGGGCTGCGCGGCGCGGTAGGGCGGTCCATCGTCGGCGCGCGGCGAGGCGAGATGGTCGAGAATGATCGTCGTATCGGGAAAGCGCTCGATCAGCCTGACCAACTGTTTTATGGCGGACATATGCATCTGCACGCAAACGGGTACGCCGAGAGATTGCGCGCATTCCCAAGCCGGAAATGCGCGCGGATCGTCGAGCCAACTGGCTTGCTGGGGCATGGTGCTGCCTGTCGTGAACAGGCGCAGGCATGCCATGCCCGCGTCGATCCATTTGTGGATCATCTGCGGCGCATCCGGCGCAAGCACGTCGACCGAAAAGACGCCGGCGAAGCGATCCGGGTACTCATTCACTGCATCGACGACTAGCGAATTGTCATGGCCGTAGCAGGTGGAGGCTTGAACGAGCGCCGAGCGGGAGACGCCCGCAGCGTCCATGGCAGCGATCATCTGGGCTGGCGAAGTCGGACGTTCCCGCGCCCAGTCCGAGAGAATGCCGCCAAGCGGCGCGCGTGGATACCGCAGCACGTCGGAAGAGATCACGTGTGGATGGATATCGATGATCGCGCTGGGCATGACGGTTCCGTCCCTCGATTAGGGGCAGATTAGAACGTTTCCGAGCAAAGTGGAATCAATTGGCTTGGCCAAAACGCGCGGCGTCATCGGTGCCGCGTTGCGCCATGCGGCGCCAGCGCATACCGTTGGCGACTTCCTTCGCAAAGGCGATGCATGTTCGTCCGGACTTTTTTGTGCGCATCGCTGTGGCTGGCCACATTTACCGGCGTCGCCCGTGCAGAGCCGGTTGGCGACTTCTATCGGGGCCGCACCGTTCAACTGGTTCTGGGCTACGGTCCTGGCGGTGGTTACGACGTGTATGCGCGACTGGTGGCCCAGCATCTAGGAAAACACATACCCGGCGCGCCGTCCGTCGTGTTGCAGCACATGCCCGGCGCGGGTTCGTTGCGCGCCACAAACTTTCTCTACAACGCAGCGCCAAGAGATGGATCGGTGATTGGCGCGTTCGCCCGCGACATGCCGTTCATGGGTGTGCTCGGCCAGAACCCGGCCGTGCAGTTCGACCCGCGAAAATTCGTCTGGCTGGGCTCTCCCGCCAGCGGCGCCGACGACACCTACCTCATGTATGTGCGTAACGACGCGAACGTGAAAACCATGGCCGACGCGACCCGCGCCGGCGGACCGTCGCTGGTTCTGGGCGCCACAGGGCAGGGCGGCTCCGGCAACGACTGGACGGTGCTGTTGCGCGATCTCATCGGCATGCACATCAAGCTCGTCAGCGGTTATCCTGATAGCGGCGCCTTGTTTCTGGCGGTCGAGCGCAACGAAATCGACGGTCGTTCGCTGGATTATTCCTCGGTTCGCTCGTCACGGCCGGACTGGCTCAATCCAGCTTCCGGCATGCATGTGCTGCTGCAATTTGGCCGGGCGACGCGACATCCCGATTTTGCCGATATCCCGGTCGCCGCAGAACTCGCGCCTGACGAAGCGGCGCGCCGCGCGATCGCCATCGCCGATATTTCCAACACCCTGGCGCGCCCCTTTGTGGCCCCGCCGGGCATACCCGAAGACCGCGCGCGGGCGCTGCAGACAGCCTTCGCGGCGATGGTGAAAGACCCCCTATTTTTGGCGGACGCCGCCCGTTTTCGGGTGGATGTCAGTCCCATTGATGGCGCCGAAGTGTTGCGCCGCGTTGACGCGCTGGCCAACGCCAGTCCGCCATCCCTCGACTATTTCCGCAAGCTGCACGCGCTCGACAAGAGCGGCGAGTGAGGGCGTTGGGTTGCCGGAGGCGCCGGCGATCTCACTCATTCGACCGGCGGAATGTAGCCATTTTCTTCGGCCCATGCCCGCCACTCGATTGCTTCGGTCTCCACAACCTCGAAACGCTCACTCAACGCGTGGTTTTCCGTGAAAATCATCCGATTGTCGCAGCCCCATCGCGCCGAAGGAGCAATCAGGCCGTCAAAATTCAGGAAGGTCAGCGCCGCGCCTATTTCTTGCGTTCGGGCGTAGTCGCGCACGCCATAGTTTTGCATGTCGACGCCGAGCGTTTCGAGACCTGCACGTGCCAATCGGAGCGTTCGCGAGGTGGAGAGCCCGAGGCGGGCGACCTTGATCCGACGCGCCGTCGGGATCGGGGTTAGGTCGGCGAGGAACGAGACGAACTCCGCCAGCGACCCATCCCTTTGGAGGCTTGTATAGAGGATCGCCACGCTATGATCCCCGTTGGGGGGCGGCGCCCAGCGCCCGCCGACCGTGGAAGGCGCCAATGGGTCGGCGACCATGCGCGTGGTTCTGAAGGCCTCGCCGCCAAATTTGTCGGGCGCGAAGCCGCCAAGACGATCAACAAGCGCTTGATTGTGAATTCGTCGTGTCAAAGCACAATCGCCTAAACGTACACGGCGTCGCAAATCTGGTTCACGAGCCGCCGAACTTCGTCAATTTTTCCGTCTCGAATCAAGGCGGCCGGCGATTCCCCCTTCAAATGCTTCTGCGGCGCGAAAATCCACTGCCGCGCCTCGTCGGGTTCGTAAATGCCGGATAGCTGATCGATGATGAACTCCAATTCGAGAAGCGTTTTCTCGGTGCTGGCGTGCGGATACGCGCGTCCCTGGTTCCAGCGAGACACCGTTTCGGGACGCGTACCCAGAAGGTTCGCCACTTCAATATTTCTCATCGCGCCCTTGGCGCGGATGGATTCGAGCTTACGAGCGACGGCGCTTGTCATGTACTAACTCCCGGTACCATTTTTGTTGTCTATCTCCATACAGTCCGCCAAGTATCCAGGTTGCGCGACGCAGGGGCGCGATAGCCACGGATTCCGAAGGCGCCGTTCCGGGCATCTCCTGACTGCCAGTATGGCATTGACATTTTAATTGCGCAATTGATTTATTTTTCAATTGATGTTTTAGATGATGTCTCCCCGCTTATCCACACTTACGCTGGTCGGCTGGCGTGAAACGAATTCGCTAGCGCCGTCCGTGGCTGTCGCTTGAGTCAGCAGAAGTACTCGACCCACCTCCACCGCTGGCGACTTTTTTGTTCCATCGCGCCAGACGGCGCCCTCCGCCCCCTCCCATCGGGGGTGAAAACTGAGCCTCAACTCCGGGCGCGAATGCGCAGCGGCGCATCCGGTACGTGCGGGCTCCCCCCCTTCGCCAATTGCCTCGGCCCTGCTATCACTCCCCAGCCAATCAGGAGCGCCCCATGCCGCACGACGAAACCGCAAAACATTGGCACGAACCCAAGGCTGGCGAAAAT
>JAYTTW010000275.1:0-16961 GCA_043744855.1 Hyphomicrobiales bacterium | reverse complement strand
CGGCGATGCGCGACGCAAATATTTCCGCCTCCAGCGAGCCGCCCTGGAAGCGCGGATACTCCGGCGTGCGTTCGACGTCGAGGATGACGCCATCGAGGCGCGCGGCGTCGCTCCACGCCAGCACAAGTTCGGCCTCGCGACTCGCAGCCTCAGGCGTCTTGCAAAACGGAACGTGCCAGCCCCAGACATCGACGCCTTCGGCTTTCAGCACGGCGCGGATGAGGGCGAGATCGGGATGGCCAAGATTGCGATCAACGCCCTGCCCGCGGCCCATGCGAATCCAGATGGCGTCGAAATGCGATTCTTCCGCGCGGCGCAGAAAATTGGCGAGGCCCCGCCCCGCAATTACCCCGCCGAGGTCGACGATGTAGATGTTGCGGCCCGTCATTCGCTTCATGGCGCGCCCGCGCGTGAAATTGTTGTCACGTCTGAAGCTTGTTTCCTACTCCTGCATGAACCACCAGACGCCGGCAAACAGCACGACTGTAAGGATCGTCGTCCACATGGCCTTGCGCCACATCATCGGCGCGACTGGCGCACCGGGATCAGTGCCTTGCAGATAGCTTTCCTCCTCGTGTTGCGAACGCACGCCGAAGGGCAGCGTCAGGAACAGGACGATCCACCACATGGTGAAAAAAATGGCCAGACCCATGGGTAACGTCATTGGATTTCCAGCTAATGGCGTCGGACGCCGTTTGAAGTTTGTGGTTATGCTTAGACTTGTTCGAGTTCGATCAGCACACCATTGAAATCCTTGGGGTGCAGAAAAAGCACAGGCTTTCCGTGCGCGCCAATTTTCGGCACGCCATCGCCGAGCACACGGGCGCCGCGTTGTTGCAGGTGATCGCGCGCCGCCAGGATATCGTCGACTTCAAAGCAAATGTGATGCATTCCGCCGTCGGGATTTTTCTCAAGAAATTTGGCGATTGGCGATGCGGGACCGAGCGGCTCCAGCAGTTCGATCCGGCTGTTGGGAAGATCGATGAAAACTACAGTGACGCCGTGTTCGGGCTGCGCCGCCGGCGCGGACACACTGGCGCCGAAGGTGTTGCGATAGAGCGCGCTGCCGGCGGCGAGGTCGGGCACGGCGATGGCGACGTGGTTGAGACGACCAATCATTCGAGGCTCGGTTTTTCGCGTGGTGTCCCGTTGTTCCCCGTTATTTTCCTTGGGCAAGACGAGGCTAGACTTCCATAACCAGCACGTGAACCGTCGGGCGTTTGCCCCACACGGCGCGAACATTGTTTCGCACGGCGCGTTCGACCGCCGTTGCAACCGCATCGGCGTTGCGACGAACGCCGCGCGGCAACGTATCCAGGGTTTCAAAGATGACCTTGTCGACGAGTGCGTCCATCGCCTTTCCGTCGCGCGTGCGGGCCGGCAAGCCGGCAAGGACGACATCGGGTTCGCCAGCGATTTCGCCTTTCGAGGTGAGCGCTATGCCAACGGAAATCACGCCAGCGAACGCGAGACCACGGCGCACGCGCACGGCATCGTCCTCGGGATCGAGCACAATGTCGCCGTCCTTGTAGAGGCGACCGTGGCGCACCTCCTCGATGATGCCCGGCTCACCGGGCGCCAGCAACACCATGGCGCCGTTGCGCGCGATGAAAACGTCAGCGACGCCGCACGCGCGCGCCAGCTTTGCGTGCTCGGCGAGATGCATGGGTTCACCGTGCGCGGGGATGGCGATTTTCGGCTTGATCCAATCGTAGAGTTTGGTGACCTCGCCGCGCCGGGGGTGGCCGGACGCGTGAACCAGGCCATCCCGGTCGGTGATGATTTCGACGCCTTGTGTCACGAGGCCATTCAGAATGGCGTTCACCGCGCGCTCATTGCCGGGAATGGTGCGCGACGAAAAAATCACCGTGTCGTCGCGATCCAGTTTGACTTCCGGATGCTCGTTTTCACCGATGCGGGCCAGCGCCGCGCGGGGCTCGCCTTGTGAGCCCGTCGCCAGCACCACAAGCTGGTCGCGCGACAGGTTGCGATATGCGCCCGGCGGCAAAAACGGCGCTATGCCGTCGAGGTAGCCAAGCTCGCGAGCCACCTGCAGCGAGCGATCCATGGCGCGCCCGACCACCACGACCGAACGGCCGGCGGCTTGCGCGGCCTGCGCTACCGAGCGCAGCCGCGCGACATTGGAGGCGAAGGTTGTGACGACGATGCGGCCTTTCGCCTTGCCGACGAGATCGCGCAATGTGCGCGCCACCTCCGCCTCGGAAGGACTTTCGCCTTCGCGCTGAATGTTGGTGGAATCACTGATCAGCGCCAGCACGCCTTCGGCGCCGATTTCCCGCAGGCGCGCCTCGTCCGTCGGCAGGCCGACGACGGGTGTGGGATCGAGTTTCCAGTCGCCGGAATGCAGCACCATTCCCAGGGGTGTGCGAATGGCGAGTGCGCAGCTTTCGGGAATCGAGTGCGACATGGCGACAAATTCGATGGAGAAGAGTCCGAGCCCGATGGTTGAGCCCTGCTGCACGATGTTGATTTCAATTTTTGGTGCGCCGGGTTCGGAGAGGCGGCGCACTTCGAGCAGGCCTGCCGCAAAGGGCGTGGCGTATACCGGGCATTTCAGGCGCGGCCACAAATCCGCAATGGCGCCAACGTGATCTTCGTGCGCATGGGTGATGACGAGGGCCAGCAAATCCTTGCGGATTTTCTCGACGAACGCGATATCCGGCAGGATGAGATCGATGCCAGGCAAATCGGGAGCGGCGAATGCGACGCCGAGATCGACCAGAATCCATTGCCGCTTGTGCTTCGGCCCGAAGCCGTAGAGCGCAGCGTTCATCCCGATTTCGCCCAACCCGCCCAGCGGTGCGAAAACAAGCTCATCGGAGTTATTCGACATCTTTAAAACCTTGCGTAACAGCGGCGGCGGCGCCCGGTGCAGCGATGCAATGGACATCGCCAGCCTCGATGACTGTCTGACCCGCTTCGCGCTCCAGCACAAGGCGCCCGTGCGCATCGATGCCGGCGAAACGACCGACCAGCAGCGCGCCGTCGCGTCGTATGCTGATTTCTTTCCCGAGGCCTGCCGCGCGTTGCAGCCAGGCGACGCGAACCCCGTCAAATCCCTGCCCGTTGCGCCAAACGGTCAGCCAGTGCGCGAGACTTGCGGCAAACGCGGTCAATACAACCTCGCGGCAGGTTGCGGCGCCGAAGCCGGCAAGATCCGCAGCTTTGTAGGGCAAATCGTCGGGATGCCAGGCGCAGTTTACACCGACGCCAATGACGCAGGCGAACCGCTGCTGCGGAGTTTGCGTCGCCTCAAGCAAGACGCCCGCAACTTTCGCCCCGTCGAGCAGCACATCGTTCGGCCATTTGAGCTGCAACCGCTCAGCCGCGCCCGAGGCTGCGCGGAGCGCATCCACAAGCGCCACGCCGGCGACGAACCCGAGTTGTGGCGCGAGATGCGCGGGCGAGGGATCGAGCAACAGATAACTGGCGTGCAGATTTCCCGCCTGAGATTGCCACTGTCGGCCCAGACGTCCGCGACCTCTAGTCTGTCGGTGCGCGACAATCCAGAGATCGCCCGGGTCGCCGCTGCGGGCGCGCGCCAGAGCCTCCTCGTTGGTGGAACCCAGTTCCAAAAACGTTTCGATGCGCGCGCCGCCAGACAAAGTCGATGTCGAATGCCACGTCACGTCAAAACAGCGACTTGGCCGCCGCTGTCGCCACGGAGACCAGCGGCGCCGGCCAAAAGGCGAACGTCACAACAAGCAGGGATGCGACGATCATGACAGCGGTGACCTCGGGGCTGGCGCGTTCAAACTGCGGCGCCGGCGCATCGAAATAGATGATTTTCACAATGCGCAAATAGTAGAAGCAGGCGACGGCGCTGGCGAGCACGCCGATAACGGCGAGCGGATAAAGGCCGGCCTGAATGGCGGCGTTGAACACATACCACTTGGCGAAAAACCCAGCCAGCGGCGGGATGCCGGCGAGCGACAGCATCATGGCCGCCAGAAAGAACGCCATGACGCCATTTGTGCGCGCCAGGCCAGCGAGATCGCCGATATTTTCGACGTACGTGCCGGTGATACGCATCGACAGAATGGCCGCGAAAACAGCCAAGGTCATGACCAGATAAATCGCCATGTAGATCAGCACGCCCTGGACGCCGGTCGGCGATGCCGCGGCGAGGCCGACCAGTGCAAAGCCCATGTGGCCGATGGAGGAATACGCCATCAGACGCTTGATGTTGGTCTGCCCAATGGCGGCGAAGGCGCCGACCGCCATCGACAGGATCGAGGTGAACACGATGACCTGTTTCCACTGCGCAGCCGCGCCAGGAAACGCCGTCATGGCGACGCGAACGGTGATCGCCACGGCGGCAATTTTTCCCGCCGAGGCGAGGAACGTCGTCACCGGCGTCGGCGCGCCCTCGTAAACGTCGGGTGTCCACATGTGGAACGGCACAACCGACATTTTGAACGACAATCCGGCGAGCAAAAAGACAATGCCAAACACCAGGCCCAGCGACGGTCGCTCGCCCATCGCCTGCGCAATCCCGGCGAAAGATACTGTGCCCGTAAAGCCATAGAGCAACGACGCGCCGTACAGCAGCATGCCCGACGACAGGGCGCCC
Organism: Hyphomicrobiales bacterium; assembly: GCA_043744855.1. Taxonomy (GTDB): domain Bacteria; phylum Pseudomonadota; class Alphaproteobacteria; order Rhizobiales; family Beijerinckiaceae; genus Terripilifer. The sequence goes on along the minus strand of JAYTTW010000275.1, from coordinate 12,367 downwards.
AGCGCGAAATATTTGAGGCCGGCCTCCGAAGCGCGCGCGTTATCCCGATCAAACGCGGCGATGACGTAGAGCGCCAGAGACATCAGTTCGAGGCCAAGATAAAGCGCCAGCAGATTTTGCGCCGCCGTCAGCAGCAGCATACCGAGCGTCGCCAGCACGATGAGAATGGGGAACTCAAACAGGTCGATGTTGCGACGACGCATGAAGTCGAGAGACAGCACCAGGGAGCCGATCGCGCCGATCAGCACCAGCCCCTTCATGAAACGGCCGAAGAGATCGTCAATGAAAGCGCCATCCCAGATCACCGCGCCGCCATTGAGATCAAAAAACAGCAGCACAAACGCCAGTCCAAGCACGCCGATGGCCGCTTCGCTGATGATCCAGTCGCGCCCGTCGCCGCCGCGAAAGACGCCGAGCATCAAAAGCCCCAACGCGCCGAGGCCAAGCACGGCCTCCGGCAGCGAATGGGCAAGGGAAAAGGCGAAGGGCGTCATGTCAAAACCTCAGTGCATCGCCACGGCAGCGCTCTTGGTGAGCGCCAGCGCCGCATCGTAATTCTGCACCAGCGCCGCGACCGACGCCGCGCAGGCGTCAAGGATGGACTGCGGTTGAATGCCATAATAAATCGTCAGCACGACGAGCGGCGCCAGCAACACAATCTCTCGCGGCGTGAGATCAGCGATGTCCTTCAACGCCGGCTTGTCGAGCACGCCGAGAATGATGCGGCGATAAAGGTAGAGGGCGTAAGCCGCCGACAGGATGACGCCCAAGGTTGCGAAAAACGCCACCCATGAATTTACCTTGAAACTACCCAGCAGCGTGAGGAACTCGCCAACAAAACCTGAGGTGCCGGGCATGCCCACGTTGGCAAGCGTGAACACCATCAGCGCCACCGCATACATGGGCATGCGCTCGACGAGACCCCCGTATGCCGCGATCTCGCGCGTGTGCATGCGATCATAGACAACGCCAACGCACAGGAACAGCGCGCCAGACACGAGGCCGTGCGAAATCATCTGGAAGATCGCGCCCTGCACGCCCTGCTGATTCATGGCGAAAAGACCTATGGTGACGAAGCCCATGTGCGCAACAGACGAATAGGCGATGAGCTTTTTCATATCCTCCTGCACCAGCGCGACAAGCGAGGTGTAGATGATGGCGATAATCGAGAGGGCGAAAACCATCGGCGCGAAATATTGCGAGGCGTCCGGGAACATCGGCAGCGAGAAGCGGATGAATCCGTAGCCGCCCATTTTCAGCAGAATGCCGGCGAGGATGACGGAGCCAGCCGTTGGCGCCTCAACGTGTGCATCCGGCAGCCACGTGTGCACCGGCCACATCGGCATCTTCACCGCGAACGAAGCGAAGAAAGCCAGCCATAACCAGGTTTGCATGGCCGGCGGAAAACTGGTTTTCAGCAGCACGGTGATATCCGTCGTGCCGGCGACGCCATACATGGCCATGATCGCCAGCAACATGAGCAGCGAGCCGACGAGCGTATAAAGGAAGAATTTGAAGCTGGCGTAGATGCGTCGTTTGCCGCCCCACACGCCGATGATGAGGAACATCGGGATGAGGCCGCCCTCGAAGAACAGGTAGAACAGCACGAGATCGAGGGCGCAGAAGACGCCGAGCATGAGCGTTTCCAGCACCAGAAACGCGATCATGTATTCCTTGACGCGGAAGGTGATGGTTTCCCATGAAGCGAGTATGCAGAACGGCATGAGGAACGCCGTCAGCACCACAAAGGGAAACGAAATTCCGTCGACGCCGAGCTTGTAGCCGAGGCCGCCGCCGGCCCAATTCATCGCCTCGATCATTTGAAACCCTGGGGATGCCGGATCAAATTGCCGCCACGCCCACAGGGTGAGTGCGAAAGTAACGAGGGTCGTCAGCAGGCTCACCCAGCGGACGTTATCGAGGGTCGCCTTGTCATCGCCGCGCAAGGTCAGCAAAAACGCGACGCCGACGAGTGGCAGGAAAATGATGCCGGAGAGCAGTCCGAAACCGAACATCAGCGCACCCCTCCAACCAGATACCAGGTGATCAGGGCGGCGACGCCGAGCAGCATCGCGAAGGCGTAGTGATAGAGATAGCCGGTCTGCAGTTTCACCACACGACCGGCCACGTCGATGACGCGGGCCGATACCCCGTCCGGACCGAGGCCATCAATAAGGCGGCCGTCGCCCTCGCGCCAGAACAGGCGTCCCACCCAGAACGCCGGGCGCACAAAGATGAAGTCGTAGAGTTCGTCGAAGTACCACTTGTTCAAGAGAAACTTGTAGAGGCCGGCATTTCGCGCCGCGAGTTGCTGGGGAACGCGCGGCGAGAAAATGTACATCCATGCGGCGAGGATCAGCCCGCCCAACATCATGTATGTCGCGAGATGCGCGACGAATTCCGGCACGTTGTGCATGTCGTGCAGCAGATGGTTGTCCGGACCTGTGTAGAGGGCTTTTTTCCAGAACGCGTCGGCGCCATCGCCGATAAAGGCGTTGCGGAAAATCAGGCCGGCGAACAGCGCGCCGGCGGCAAGCACGTAAAGTGGAATGAGCATCACTGCAGGGGACTCGTGGGGCTGCAGCGTGTGGCCGTGGTCATCTGCGTTATCAGAGGCGGCCTCGTGCGCCACGTGGTCGTCTGGTGGGGCATGCGCGTCGCCATTCTCGGCCCAGCGCTCCGGGCCGAAGAAGGTCATAAACACCAGCCGCCACGAATAAAACGACGTCAGCCCGGCAGCGATGGCCACCATGAAGAAGGCATACAGCGCGCCGGGACGCTGTGAAACAAAGGCGGCCTCGATGATGGCGTCCTTCGAAAAGAAACCTGCGGTCAACGGGAAGCCCGTCAACGCGAAGGTGCCGATGGTCATCATCCCAAAGGTGATGGGAATGTGTTTGTGCAGGCCGCCCATGCGGCGCATGTCCTGCTCATGGTGCATTGCGTGAATGACGGAACCGGCGCCCAGAAACAGCAGCGCCTTGAAGAAGGCGTGCGTGAACAAGTGGAAGATGCCAAGCGCATATCCGCCAACGCCGAGGCCGACGAACATGTAACCCAGTTGCGAGCAGGTCGAATACGCAATGACACGCTTGATGTCATTTTGCACGAGGCCAACGGTCGCGGCGAAGAATGCGGTTGTCGCGCCGACGACGGTGACAAACGAAAGCGCGACAGGCGATTGCTCGAACAGCGGCGACAGGCGCGCAACCATGAAGACGCCCGCCGTCACCATGGTGGCGGCATGGATGAGCGCGGAGACCGGCGTCGGCCCTTCCATCGCGTCGGGCAGCCAGGTGTGCAGCAAGAATTGCGCTGATTTTCCCATGGCGCCCATGAACAGCAACAGGCAGGCGATGGTCATCGCCTCCCAATCCAGTCCGAAGACGTGGATGGTCTTGTGGGCGAGGCCGGGCGCTGCGGCGAAAATCGTGTCGAGCGAAATCGAGCCGGTGAGCGCGAAAACCAGAAAGATGCCGAGCGAGAAGCCGAAATCTCCGACGCGGTTGACGACAAAAGCTTTTATGGCGGCTGCGTTCGCCGATGGCTTTTCGTACCAGAAGCCAATCAGCAGATAAGACGCCAGGCCGACACCCTCCCAGCCGAAGAACATCTGCAACAGGTTGTCGGCCGTCACCAGCATGAGCATGGCGAAGGTGAACAGGGAAAGGTAGGCGAAGAAGCGCTGGCGATGCGAATCCTCGTGCATGTAACCAATCGAATAGAGATGTACGAGCGAGGATACGGTGTTGACGACAACCAGCATGACGACGGTGAGCGTGTCGATGCGAAGCGACCAGTCGACGTGCAGAGCGCCGGAAACCAGCCATGTGCCAATCACTGGCGTAACGACGGGAACGTCGGAATTGGCGACCTGCACGAACGCGATCCACGACAGCAACGCGGAGGCGAGAAGCAGCCCTGTCGTGATGAGTTCGGCTGTGCGAGCCGGCAGGAACCGGCCAAAACCGCCGGCGACGACAAAACCGATGAGCGGCAGAAAAACGATGAAATTGTACATCCCCGCTCAGCCCTTCATCACATTGACGTCGTCGACCGCGATGGTGCCGCGGTTGCGGAAATAAGTGACGAGGATGGCGAGCCCGATGGCCGCCTCGGCGGCGGCGACGGTCAGAATGAACAGCGAGAACACCTGCCCGGTGAGATCACCGAGGAAAGACGAGAACGCCACAAGGTTGAGGTTGACCGAAAGCAGGATCAACTCAACCGACATCAGGATGATGATGATGTTCTTCCGGTTCAAAATGATGCCGGCGACGCCGAGCGTGAAAAGGATCGCCGCAACGGTGAGGTAATGTCCAAGACCGATCTCCATCGCCGTCTCCTCAAACGCCCGCCCGCGAAGGCGCTTTCTTCAATTCGACCGCCTGTTCGCGCGTGCGGGCGTTCTGCGCTTCAATCGATTGACGCTTGACGCCCGGCCGGTGCCGCAGGGTCAGGACAATCGAGCCGACCATGGCGGTGAGCAACACGAAGCCAGCCGCCTGAAACAGGAAAAAATATTTGGTGTAGAGCACGAGGCCGAGCGCCTCGGTGTTGGAAAGCGCCTCGATCGGCATCTGCCGCATCGGCGTTACGTTGACGTTGGTCCAGCCGCCGACGACGAGCACGAGTTCGACCGCCACGACAATGCCGATCATCGCGCCGAGCGGCAGGTAGTCGATGAATCCCTGTTTCAATTCGGCAAAGTCGATGTCGAGCATCATGACGACAAACAGGAACAGCACGGCGACGGCGCCGACGTAGACGACGACGAGCAGCATGGCGAGAAACTCCGCGCCGAGCAGCACAAACAGGCCTGCCGCGTTGACGAAGGCGAGAATGAGAAACAACACGGAGTGCACCGGGTTTTTCGCGATGATCACCATCGCCGCGCAGACAAGCAGCAGCGTTGAGAAGAGGTAGAAGAAGGCGGCGGCCAAACTCATCGTCTCAATCCTTTTTGTCTTCACATCCGCGTTTCAAGCAGACGGAAAACACTCACTTGTAAGGCGCGTCCTGCACGAGATTGCGGGCGATTTCCCGCTCCCACCGCGCCCCGTTATCAAGCAGCCGGTCCTTGTCATAGTACAGTTCCTCGCGCGTCTCGACGGCGAATTCCTGATTGGGGCCTTCAACAATGGCGTCAACCGGACAGGCCTCCTGGCACATGCCGCAGTAGATACATTTGACCATGTCGATGTCGTATCGCGTGATTCGGCGCGTGCCGTCGTTGCGGCGCGGCCCCGCTTCAATGGTGATTGCCTGCGCCGGGCAGATGGCCTCGCACAGCTTGCAGGCGATGCAGCGTTCTTCGCCGTTGGGATAACGCCGCAGGGCGTGCTCGCCACGAAAGCGCGGTGAGATGGGGTTCTTTTCGTGCGGATAATTCAACGTAGCTTTCGGCTTGAAGAAGTAGCGCATCGAGAGCAGGAAAGCGCCGACAAACTCCGTCAGCAGCAAGCCTCTGGCGGCTCTTTGCAGGTTCATGGCGATGTCTCCGGACCCGCGCCCAGGGCGGCGCCGAGCGCAAACCCCGCAACGGGAAGAAATATAAAAGAGATGGCGGCCAGCACGCGGCGAATGCGCACGAAACGCTGGGCGACGAAGGCCATGCCGGGCATGTCGCCGCCCGCCTCGACCTCGCGCGCCACATGACGACGCATGACGGCGAGCGCGATGACATACTGCGCCGTACCGATCATTGCGCCACCAAGTGCGCCGGCCATTCCCGGATGCGTCGCGCTCATGTGCGCCACCCGTTCATGTCCATGACGTGCAGCACGCCCGCCACGATGACGACCATGGCGAGCGAAATCGGCAAAAACACCTTCCAGCCGAGCCGCATCAATTGATCATAACGGTAGCGCGGCACGAAGGCTTTCACCATCGCGAACATGAAGAACACGAGCGACGCCTTCAGCACAAACCAGACAATGCCGGGCACCCATGTGAAGGGCGGGAACGGCAGCGGCGACAGCCAGCCGCCGAGAAACAGGATGGTCGTCAGCGCGCACATGGTGACAATGGCGACGTACTCGCCAAGCATGAACAACATGTACGGGCTTGATGAATATTCGACCATGAAGCCGGCGACGAGTTCGGATTCGGCTTCAACAAGGTCGAACGGTGGGCGATTGGTTTCCGCCAGCGCCGAGATGAAGAAGATGACGAACATCGGGAACAGCCACAGCCAGTACCAGCCGAGGGCGCCCAGCGAGGTATCCTGTGCGCGCACGATGTCGGTGAGGTTGAGCGAGCCGGCGCACAGCAAAACCGTGATGATGACGAAGCCGATGGAAACTTCGTAACTGACCATTTGCGCCGCCGAGCGCAACGCCGAGAGAAACGGGTATTTGGAGTTGGACGCCCAGCCGCCCATGATGACGCCATAAACGCCGAGCGACGATATGGCGAATACGTAGAGAATGCCTACATTGATGTTGGCGATGGCCCAGCCGTCGGCAAGCGGAACGACAGCCCAGGCGGCAAGCGCCAGCAAGCCGGTTATGAACGGCGCCAGCAGAAACACGCCCTTGTTGGCGCCGGCGGGGATGACGGGTTCCTTGACGATGAATTTTATCATGTCGGCGAACGATTGAAGCAAGCCCCACGGGCCGACCACGTTGGGGCCGCGCCGCAACTGCACCGCCGCCCAAATCTTGCGATCGGCGTAAATGACGTAGGCGACGTAAATCAGCAGCGGCACCAGCAGCAGCAGGCATTTTCCGAGCGTCAGCAGAAGATAGAACAGCCAGCCATCCATGTGTCGCTACTCCGCCGCCTGTTGCATGCGGGCCATCGCCAGCGCCGAGCATTGGGCCATGACCGCGGACGCGCGGGCTATGGGATTGGTGAGATAGAAATCTGTGACTGCGTTGACGAACGGCGCGCTGTCCGCAGCCGCCGGCGCGGTGATGCCCGCGACATCGCCCGGCTGAGCCGGCGCTATCGTATCGAGCCCGGCGAAGTGGGGATGCGCAACGTAAAGCGCGGCGCGCAATTGCGCTAGCGAGTCAAACGGCAAGCGATGACCGAGCGCATCCGACAAGGCGCGCAGGATCGCCCAGTCCTCGCGCGCATCGCCGGGCGGAAACGCGGCGCGGTCGGCCATTTGCACGCGTCCCTCGGTGTTCACATACGTGCCGGATTTCTCAGTGTAGGCGGCGGCCGGCAAAATCACGTCAGCGCGGTGCGCGCCGCGATCGCCATGGCTGCCCTGATAAACCACGAACGCGCCGGGCGCGATGTCGATCTCGTCCGCGCCGAGATTGAAGAGTACATCAAGACCGCCTCTCGCCATGGCGAGCGCATCCATGCCGCCAGCGAGCGGCACGAAACCGAGATCGAGGCCGCCGACGCGGGCTGCCGCCGTGTGCAGCACATTAAAACCGTTCCAGCCGTCGCGCACGAGGTTCATCGAAGCCGCCGCTTTGGCGGCGAGCGCCAGAATAGCCGCGCCGTCGGGACGCGCGAGTGCGCCCTGCCCGATGATGAACATTGGCCGCTGTTTTTGTGGCGGCGCGTGATCGGCAAAGCGCGCCAGGCTTTCCGCGCCTGCGCCCAGATAGCTGTAAGCGTAAGTCAGGTCGACCTTCTCGCCGATGAGGCCGACAAGCAGGTTGCCCTGCAGCCAGCGCTTGCGAATGCGCGCATTGAGGACCGGCGATTCGGTGCGCGGGTTGGCGCCGATGATCATGATGGCGTCGGCCTGTTCGATGCCGGCTATGGTCGAATTGAAGAGGTAGGAGGCGCGACCAAACCCGGGATGCAGTTTTGCGCCGTCCTGACGGCAATCGAGATTCGTCGAGCCGAGCTTCTGCATCAGCAACTGCAGCGCGAACATTTCCTCGACCGCGCAGAGATCGCCGGCGATGGCGCCGATTTTTGGCGGCGTCGTGGCATTCAATCTGGCTGCGATGGCGGCGAAAGCTTCCGCCCACGTGGCGGCGCGCAGCCTGCCGTTTTCACGGATGTAGGGACGATCCAGACGTTGGTTTTTAAGGCCATCGACGATCTGGCGCGTCTTGTCGGAAATCCATTCCTCATTCACCGCGTCGTTGGTGCGCGGCAGGATGCGCATGACTTCGCGGCCGCGCGTGTCGACGCGAATCGCCGAACCCAGCGCATCCATCACGTCGATGGAGGGCGTCTTCTGCAACTCCCACGGGCGGGCGCGGAAAGTTTGCGGCTTCGGCAACAGCGCCCCGACCGGACAGAGGTCGGCGATGTTGCCTTGCAATTCCGAGGTCATGGCGGATTCAAGATACGTCGTGATCTCCATATCCTCGCCGCGTCCGATCGCGCCGATGTCGCCGGTGCCCGCGACCTCCGCCGTGAAGCGAACGCAGCGCGTGCAGTGGATGCAGCGGTTCATCGAGGTTTTTACGAGCGGGCCGATATATTTGTCTTCAACCGCCCGCTTGTTCTCGTGATAGCGCGAGGCGTCGGCGCCATAGGCCATCGCCTGATCCTGCAAATCACACTCGCCGCCCTGATCGCAGATGGGGCAATCGAGCGGATGGTTGATGAGCAGAAACTCCATCACACCTTCGCGCGCCTTTTTCACCATGGGGGTATTGGTGAAGATGACCGGCGGTTCGCCGTTGGGGCCGGGCCGCAGATCGCGCACGCCCAGCGCACACGAGGCCTGCGGCTTTGGCGGGCCGCCCTTTACTTCGACAAGGCACATGCGGCAATTACCGGCGATGGAAAGGCGCTCGTGGAAACAGAAGCGCGGAATTTCCGCGCCCGCCTCCTCGCACGCCTGTAGCAGTGTGTATTCGGGGGGAACGTCGACTTCCGTTCCATCGACGATGAGTTTGGTCATATCATTGCCTCAGTGCGGCTGATCCGCGAGATCAAGACGCCGCTCGATGCGATCCAACCGTGCAGGAGTTTTACGCGCTCGATATTCACTGCCCTACTCCGCCGCAATCTTCACAGCGTCCATATGCGGATTGGCCGCATACTGGTCGATGCGCTTTTCGATCTCGGGGCGGAAATGCGCGATAAGACCCTGAATGGGCCACGCGGCAGCGTCGCCAAGCGCGCAGATGGTGTGTCCCTCGACCTTTGTCGTGACCTCCAGCAACATGTCGATCTCGCGTTTTTGCGCGCGACCCTCGACCATGCGCTGCATGACCCGCCACATCCAGCCGGTGCCTTCGCGGCACGGCGTGCATTGGCCGCAGCTCTCGTGCTTGTAGAAATACGACAGGCGCGCGATGGCCTTGATGATGTCGGTTGATTTGTCCATGACGATAACCGCGGCGGTTCCGAGGCCAGAGCGAAGTTTCGACAAGCTGTCGAAATCCATGGGGCAATCGAGAATCTGGTCCGCCGGCACCATGCGCACGGAGGAGCCGCCCGGAATCACCGCGAGCAGATTTTCCGATCCGCCGCGCACACCACCGCAATGTTTGTCGATGAGTTCACGGAACGGGAGGCTCATCGCCTCTTCGACGTTGCAGGGCTTGTTGACGTGGCCGGAGATGCAGAACAGCTTCGTGCCAGCGTTGTTTTTGGCGCCAAAACCGAGGAACCAGCTGGCGCCGCGCCGCAGGATTGTCGGCGCAACGGCGATGGATTCCACGTTGTTGACGGTTGTCGGACAGCCATACAGTCCCATGTTGGCGGGGAACGGCGGCTTCATGCGCGGCATGCCCTTCTTGCCTTCGAGGCTTTCGAGCAAGGCGGTTTCCTCACCGCAGATGTAGGCGCCAGCGCCGTGGTGCACATAACACTCGAACGGCCAGCCGTGCACGTTGTCCTTGCCGATGAGTTTCGCCGCATAGGCTTCGTCAACGGCTTTTTGCAGCGCTTCACGCTCAGCGATGTATTCGCCGCGAATGTAGATGTAACAGGCGTGCGCGCCCATGGCGAAAGAGGCGATCAGGCAGCCCTCGATCAGCAGATGCGGATCATTGCGCAGGATCTCGCGATCCTTGCAGGTGCCGGGCTCGGATTCATCGGCATTGACGACGAGATAGGAGGGCCGCGCCGGATCGGGTTTGGGCATGAAAGACCATTTGAGGCCAGTCGGAAAGCCAGCGCCGCCGCGGCCGCGAAGGCCCGACGCCTTCATCTCGTTGATCACCCACGCGCCGCCCAGATCGATCAGGGTTTTGGTGCCATCCCACGCGCCGCGCATCTGCGCCGCCGCAAGGCCGGACGACTGGAAGCCGTAGAGATTGGTGAAAATGCGATCCCGATCAGCGAGCATGCTTCAGCCTCACGATTTCTGGCTTTGGCCGGAGCCGATGGGCGGGATCATCGCCGCTTCGGCTGCTGTCTTGGCTGCGGCAGCTTTTTCGGCAACAGCTTTTTCATCGGCGCGGGCGGCGTCGAAACGCGGCTTCCAGGCGCCGATAAGCGAGCCGTCATAGAGCGCCGCGTCGGTCAGGGTCGCGGCTTTGCCGGGGTCCGGCTCGGAGGTTGTGCGACCGGTTTGCGAGCCTTTGCGGACCGGCTTGCCGGCGGCCAGATCGTCAAGCAACTGATGCAACGACTGCGGCGTCAGATCCTCGAAGTAATCATCGTTGATTTGCAGCATCGGCGCATTGCAACAAGCGCCAAGGCACTCGACCTCCGCCCATGCGAAATGGCCATCCGTGGAAACCTGCCGCTCCTCGCCGATGCGTTCGCGGCAGACGTCTTTCAAGGCCTCGGCGCCACGCAGCGCGCACGGCGTCGTGCCGCACAACTGCACAAAATGGCGGCCTACCGGAGCCAGATTGAACATGGAGTAGAAGGTGGCAATTTCGAGGGCGCGAATGTAGGGCATGTCGAGCAGACGCGCGACTTCCTCGATCGCCGGCCTGGGCAGCCAGTAATCGTTCTGCGCCTGCGCCTTCCACATGAGCGGAATAATCGCCGAGGCCTGACGCCCTTCGGGGTATTTGGCGATTTCGCGCTTCGCCCACTCCAGATTTTCCGGAGTGAAGGCGAAACCCGCAGGCTGTATTTCAGCAAGGCGACGCACCGACATTACTGGTCTCTTCCAGTTTTCGCGCGTTCGGTCGCTACAAGCAGACCGAAAACGATGAAGGGGATGACGAAGCAGGCGTTCCATCCGAGCCCGACGAGGAGGTCGTGCGACGCCCAGAACTGCGGCCTGCCGGCGATAAAATCAAACAGGACGCGGCTCAGCAGATACAGGATGATCGCAACGGGCAGCAAACGCGCGAGTTGCAGCAAACGGTCGGCGCGGTTCATGAGCGAACCCCGCTTGCCGTGCTGACAGAATGCAGCGCCCAAGACATCGCCCAAGACATCAGCGATCCACCTCGCCAAAGACAATATCGATGGAGCCTAGAATGGCGCTTACATCGGCGAGCTGGTGTTTGCGGCAGAGGAAATCCATGGCTTGCAGATGCGCAAAACCGGGCGCGCGAATTTTGCAGCGGTAGGGTTTGTTGCTGCCGTCGGAAACGAGATAAACGCCGAACTCGCCTTTTGGCGCCTCGACGGCGGCGTAGACTTCGCCGGCAGGAATCTTGACGCCCTCGGTGTACAGTTTGAACTGATGAATCAGCGCTTCCATGGAGCGCTTCATCTGCGAGCGCGAGGGCGGGACGATCTTGTTGTCCTGCGCCGAGACGGGACCGCGCCCCTCCTCGCGCATCAGCTTTTCGACGCACTGCTTCATGATGCGCACGGACTGACGCATCTCTTCCATGCGAATGACCTGACGGTCGTAGTTGTCGCCGTGGCGGCCAACCGGAATTTCAAACTCCATTTCCTCGTAGCACTCGTAGGGCTGGGAGCGGCGCAAGTCCCACGCCGCGCCGGAGCCGCGCACCATGACGCCCGAAAAACCCCACTTCCAGCAATCCTCAAGCGAGACAACGCCGATATCGACGTTGCGCTGCTTGAAGATGCGGTTGTCGAGGAACAGGTTGGTCAGGTCGTCGCAAACTTGCAGGAACGGGTCGCACCATGCCCCGATGTCGGCAACAAGTTTTTCCGGCAAATCCTGATGCACGCCGCCGGGACGGAAATAGTTGGCGTGCATGCGCGAGCCCGAAGCGCGCTCATAAAACACCATCAACTTTTCGCGTTCCTCGAAACCCCAGAGAGGCGGCGTCAAGGCGCCAACGTCCATCGCCTGCGTGGTGAGATTGAGAATGTGCGAGAGGATGCGGCCAATTTCGCTGTAGAGCACGCGGATAAGCTGCCCGCGCCGCGGCACATCCACGCCGGCAAGCCGTTCGATGGCGAGACAGAAAGCGTGCTCCTGATTCATCGGCGCGACATAATCCAGCCGGTCGAAGTACGGAACATTTTGCGCATAAGTGCGCGCCTCCATCAGCTTTTCGGTGCCGCGATGCAGCAGGCCGATGTGCGGGTCCACCCGCTCGACGAC
>JAYTTW010000274.1:0-16966 GCA_043744855.1 Hyphomicrobiales bacterium | reverse complement strand
AAGGCAAGGCTCATGGCGGCGCTCCGAATCAAACCGCCACACTGAATCACGCAAAACACAATCCGTTAATCGCCGTTAACTTAAGTTCGTGGCCCTGGTTGTTTGGTCAGGTTCATTGGCGTGCTGTGAATCCTATGCTGTCCTGGCCTCTCGTAGCGGTTCACGAGGCAAGCGATGCCGGAGCCCAACGCGCTCCATGCGCGGTAGCACTTCCTGCACAAAGAAAGGCAACTCGGAAAGATAGTTCAGGAAGACCAAAGCAGAACCCGAGACGCCTGTTGCTTTCAACCGCTGTAGCTCGGCGACAATGCCGTCTGGGGACCCGACCACCGGATGCATGCCCGGGAAAAGACCTGCATACTTGCGACCCTCCTGCATGAAGCGATTTGTGTGTTGTCCCTGATAATGCGCCGCTTGTGCCGAATTCTTGGGCATGGCTGCCATCTTCTGCCGGCGGAAATACTCGAGCGCTTCGTGGTCGGCCTGTTCCTCAGCGAAATAATAGTAAAATTCTTCAGCCTCTTTTTGCGTAGGTCGGCAAACAATCTGGGTTTGAGTGTAAACCTCGGTGGCACGGCCGTGCTGTGCGGCCGCATCTTTAACACTCTGGATCAACTTGGGAGCTTCGGCCAAATCAGGCAGCGAAGTGAAAAGGATATCAGCAGCCTGGACCGCAAAATCGCGCCCATCCGCCGAAATGCCGGCGCTCATGACGGGTATATGCGGCTGCTGAACAGGAAGCGGATCCGTCGTGACATTCTTTAGCTTGTAGAACTCACCCTCCCAATCAAACGGCAGCCCCCCCTCGCAAATGCGGCTAAAAATTTGGTACCATTCAAGGCCATGATCATATCGGCGTTTCGAATCGATCGTCACGCCATGAATATCGAATTCGTGAGGATTCCAGCCGCAAACAATGTTTAGCCCAGCGCGACCTCGCGTCACGTGATCGATGGTTATGATTGCCTTGGCTGCAAACGCGGGGGTTGTGATCGGAACGTGAGCGGTAACGAATACGCCGATGTGCCGCGTGATTGCACCGGCGGCCGCGCTGTGCGTAAACGTCTCAAAAGAACGTCCCCACATGTCCGCTTTTCCGCCGAGCCCGCGCCATTTAGCGACCGGCAACAGAAATTCGATGCCGGCGGCGTCCGCGAGCTGATACACTTCGGCAATCTCTTCCCACTTTGCAGGCCAGCGCTCTGGCGCTTGGCTAAGTGTCATGCCGCCGGCACAGTTCGCGCCGAATAAGCCGAATTTATATGGGTTGTTACCGAAATAAGCCCTCATGGCTTCTCTCCAGGGGTTGGGAACGCGTTGCTTACTTTTCTAAAATCCGAGAACTTTTGAGTGCCAATTTGGGTTCGACATCCTAAAAGTACGCGATGCTTTGAGTATCCTACCGCGCCTCGCTGCCGTTCGGAAGAGACCTGCGTGACGTTCCCAGACGGTCGCGCTGATCCGCGCGATTATTACGAACGGCAATACGGCCGGCACCGCGAGTCACCATACGACCGATTTGCTTTTGAACAGCATGGGCGCTGATCGCCCACATCAGAACCATCACGCGCCGCCTCGCAAGGGCCTGAAATACCTCAGATCGTTTTGAGTCACTCGAAGCAAAGGGCGACCTACTCCTGGTCAATCGACAATTCATTCGCACAACTTAGCCGACGCTGTGTTCTTTATTTGCCACACGCGCCGGAATATTGACCCATATTTCGATTAAAGCGCACATCGTTGTTTTAAACGGGTTATCAGTGCGGCCAGTGCATACTGAAAGGCTGCTTCCCCATGCTGAAAAAGTTCCTCGTCGCCGGCGCCATGCTGGCGCTCGCCATAACCTCGACGCTGGCCAAAAATCTCGCGGTGCCGGAGAAGTCGCCGATCGCCACGATTGTAATTCCGGATTCATGGAAGCCAGAGCAAATCGAGTACGGATATTCGGCCAAATCTCCGGATGACGATGTGTTCTTTTCAGTCGAATACGCCAATGCAGCGCGCATCGACAAGATGTTCGCGCTCAACGATGCGTGGATGAAAGACAATAAAATAAAAGTCAAAGGCAAGGCTACGGAAAAGGAATTCGAGATCAACGGACTGCCGGCCAAAATTTTCACCTATCAGGCGACGGATGAAAACGGCGATACGAAGATTGATTTCGTCACCATACCCGCAGGCAAACAACTCATCCTGATAACCATCTGGGCGTCCGAGGAAGAGCGCGAAGCCAACAAGGACGACATCATCGCGATCCAGAAAAGCCTGAAGGCGATCAACTAAAAGCGTCAGGCTGCGCGAATTTTGTTTACGGGGAAGCTGGAAATGAAACACTGGATCGTTCTGACATTTTTCGCGCTGTCTGGCGGTAGCGCTGTTGCGCAGCTATGGGGCGACACCCCGCCCAAGCCGGCGGTTTCCGCACCCAAGCCGGCTGCTTCCGCACCAGCCCCAGCAACGGTCGCGCCAGCGACAGCCAAACCAGCAACAATCACGCCAGCGACGGTCGCCGCAGCTCCTACGCTGGTCGATATCGAAACGTTGGCGAAGGCTCTCACCGATGCGTGGGAGAAAACTCCAATGACCACGCGTCACGCCGTGTTCGTCGATCAGCCGGCGGAAAATTACGGAAGTTATACGGAGCGCACCTCCAATGTGTTCAAGCCGGGCGAGAAACTGATAACCTACGTCGAACCGGTCGGTTACACTTTCAAGCCTGACGGCAATCGGCAGGATTTTGGCGTGGTCGTGGATTTCGTCCTCAAATCGCCAGACGGCAAATTGCTGGCGGGCCAGGAAGGATTCGGCAAATTCATCAAGTCGAGCCAGGCGAAACTAATGGAGTTCATGCTGACTTTGACGATGTCTGTCGATGGAGCCCCTGACGGCGACTATGTGCTCGAATATCGCCTGAAGGACATCAACAGCTCGAAAACCACCGTGGTCTCGCAGCCCTTCAAGATCGGTTCCTGAAGCCAGTCATTCTTCCGAACCGCGAAGCCGGTCGCTCGACGACTTGCGGTCGCACCTGCGTTTTGTGATATGCGGAAGCCGCCGGGGAAGGCGGAGACAGGAATGGCGGAAGCAAGTTACCGGGCGCGTCTGACGGCGATCACCTACGCTGCGCAGGAAACCAATCTGTACGAGTTTCGCCGCATGGATGCCGCACTTATGCCGGCGGCCACAGCGGGGGCGCACATTGATGTGCATCTGCCCAACGGGATGCTGCGTCAATATTCGCTGGTGCACGCCGGAGAGGCGCTCCAAACCTATGTAATTGGCGTGCGGCGTGACCGCGCCAGCCGTGGCGGCTCACGCTTTCTGTACGAACAACTTCGCGTCGGCGCCGAAATCGAAATCGGCGGCCCCCGCAATCATTTTCCGCTCGACGAGAGCGCTGCGCACAGCGTGCTCATTGCGGGCGGCATCGGCATCACGCCCATCGCCTGCATGATCGAGCGCCTCGATGCGCTGGGGCGCGACTGGCAGCTGCATTACTCGTGTCGCACACGGGAAGAAACTGCGTTTTTGGAGAGTTTGCAGGCGCGCACCGATCGCGTGCATTTCAATTTCGACGCAGAAAATGGCGGACGGTTTCTCGATCTGGCCGCCATTGTGTCGTCGGCGCCCCACGGCGCGCAGTTTTATTGCTGTGGGCCGACGCCGATGTTGAAGGCGTTTGAAGTCGCCACTGCCGCGCTGGCGCCAGCCCTCGTTCATGCGGAATATTTCACAGCGGCGGAACAGCCCGCCGCTGCCGGTGGATTTGTTGTCGAGCTGGCCCGCTCGAAACGTGAAATCGTTGTGCTGGAAGGGCAAACGATCCTCGATGCGTTGCGGCAGGCCGGGGTCGAGGTCACGACGTCGTGCGAGCAAGGCGTTTGCGGGGCATGCGAGACGCGCGTGCTGGCGGGAACCCCAGAGCATCGCGACATGATCCTGTCGACATCCGAACGCGCCGCCAACAAAACCATGATGGTCTGCTGCTCCGGCTCCAAAGGCGCGCGGCTGACGCTCGATCTTTGAGCTTGGCAGAGCGCTGGCGGGTGATGGCGAGCGAACTGAATATCGAGCCGCAGTAAGCCCGCACGTTCAGAAAACGGTGCGCTGCCGAATGGCGGCGGACAGGGTGCCATCGTCGAGATAATCAAGTTCGCCGCCAACCGGTACGCCGTGCGCGAGACGGGTTACTTTTACGGCGAGATGACCGATGAGGTCGGTGATGTAATGCGCGGTCGTCTGGCCATCCACTGTGGCGTTCACCGCCAGGATGATTTCGCGCACTTCTTCCGCCGCGACGCGCGCTATCAGCGATTGCAGATTAATGTCTTTCGGGCCGACGCCATCGAGCGGCGAGAGGGCGCCGCCGAGCACATGATACCGCGCGCGGATGGCGCCGGCGCGCTCCAGAGCCCACAAATCCGCAACAGTCTCAACCACCACAATGACGGAGGGATCGCGGCGGACGTCGCTGCATATGGTGCAGGGGTCGCGAGTGTCGATGTTGCCGCAGGCGGAGCAAACGAGAATTTTTTCGCGCGCGACCTGCATGGCGTCGGCAAGCGGTCCGAGCAATTCCTCCCGCTTGCGAATGAGATGCAGCGCGGCGCGACGGGCCGAGCGCGGGCCCAAGCCGGGCAAGCGCGCCAGTAACTGGATCAGGCGCTCAATTTCCGGTCCTGCGACGCGCTCAGCCATGAATATCCAAAAAATCCGGCGACGCGCTTAAAATGGCAATTTCATCCCCGGCGGCAAAGCCAGTCCCGCCGTCACGGATTTCATTTTCTCTTCCATCAAACGCTCGGCCTTCTGGCGCGCATCTTCATGTGCAGCGAGGACGAGGTCTTCGACCATCTCCTTCTCTTCAAGCTTCATCAAGCTGGCATCGATGAAAAGCCCGCGCATCGCGCCTTTTGCCGTGAGGATCACCTTTACGAGGCCGCCGCCGGACTGGCCCTCAACTTCGGTGCGCTCCATGTCCGCCTGCACGTCCTGCATTTTCGCTTGCATGGCTTGCGCCTGCTTCATCAATCCCATGATGTCTTTCACGGCGGGCGTCTCCCTCTAAAGATCGTCTTCAGTGTAGGCTTGATCGACGTAGGCGACTTCCTCGCCGTCCGCATCTGTAGCGATGGGGGTGGCGCTCGCCGGCGCGTCCTCGACAATGTCGGCGGGCGAGCGGATGGCGACGATTTCGGCGCCGGGAAAGCGCTCCAGAACGCTGCGCACCAGAGGCTCGGCGCGCATACCGGTCATTTGCTCAGCTCGCCGAACCGTCTCCTGCTCCTTGAGCGAGGATGCACCGGGCTGGTTGACGATAGCTACCATCCAGCGCTGGCCCGTCCATTCCTGCAGGCGACGCATCAGGGTTTGCGCAATTTGCGAAGAAGCCCCTTCGACCAGCGAAAACTCTATGGCGCCCTCGTCAAACCGCACCAGACGAATGTCCCGTTCAAGGGCGATCTTGAGCTGAATGTCGCGATGCGCCTGGGCCAGCTTCACCACATCTTCAAGGCCGGCCAGCCGCACGCGCGGCGCCGCGACGGCCGCCTGCGCCACTGCTGCCAACTGTGGCCGGATCTGGCGCGCTGCGGCGCCTGCGCCACCCCCGCCGCCGCCTGTGGGCGCCCGCAGGCTCGCCGGCGCAGACGTGGCCACCGGCGCAGACGTGTGGGTCGGCGCAGGCGTGGCGACCGGCGCAGACGTGTGGGCCGGCGCAGGCGTGGCGGCTTGCAGCGGAGCGGGCGCGTTCGCCAGTTTGCGGAGCACATCTTCGGGCGATGGCAGATCCGCCGCGTGGGCGAGGCGCACCAGCACCATGTCGGCTGCGGCAAGCGGACGCGGCGCGTCGCGCATTTCCTGCAACCCCTTGGTGAGCAACTGCCAGGCGCGGGTCAGAACCGGCAACGTCAGGGCGGCGGCAAACTCCGCGCCGCGCGAAAATTCTTCCGGCGTCATCGACGCGTCGATGCGCATGTCGGGCACCACCTTGATGCGGGTCACAAGGTGCACGAATTCGATGATGCCCGTGATGACGTGTGACGGGTCGGCGCCCCTGTCGTATTGTTCTTTGAGCAAGCCCAGCGCCCGCGCCACATCCCCGCGCGTCACCGCTTCAAAAATATCGATGACGCCGCCCCGCTCGGCGGAGCCCAGCATGGATCGCAAGGCATCGCCCGTGATCTTGGCTTCGCCAGCGTTGGCGCCCATGGCGATGGCCTGATCCAGCAACGACAGAGCGTCGCGAACCGAACCTTCGGCAGCGCGCGCCACCAGCGCCAGCGCCTCGGCGTCGATGGCGACCTGTTCCTTTTCGCAGATGCCGGCGAGATGGGCGATCATCACGTCGGGCTCGATGCGGCGCAGGTCGAAGCGCTGGCAGCGCGACCGCACAGTCACCGGCACTTTCTCAATTTCGGTTGTGGCGAACAGAAACTTGACGTGCCCGGGCGGTTCTTCGAGCGTCTTCAGGAGCGCGTTGAAGGCGGCTTTCGAAAGCATGTGCACTTCGTCAATGATATAAACCTTGATGCGCGCCAGCACCGGGCGGAACTGGGCGTTCTCGATAATTTCGCGAACATCGTCGACGCCGGTGTGGGAGGCTGCGTCGAGTTCAATGACGTCGATGTGGCGACTGTCGATGATCGCCTGGCAATGCACGCCGATTTCGGGCATGTCGATGGTGGGACGATCCACCGCCGGCTTGCCATCGTGCGCCGGCACTTGATAGTTGAAGGCTCGCGCCAGAATTCGCGCCGTCGTGGTCTTGCCGACGCCTCGCACGCCGGTCAGCATATAGGCCTGATGTATGCGATCGAGGCGGAAGGCGTTGGCGAAGGTACGCACCATGGCTTCCTGACCGATAAGGTCAGCAAAGCTGGACGGACGATATTTTCGCGCCAGGACACGATACGCGCCTTTCGGCTGCGGCGTCGCAAGCAGTTCAAGCCCGGGCATCAGCTCTGACGTCGTGGCGAGCGCCGTGGCGGGCGGGGCTATGCCTGACGTTGTCATCTCGCTGCGGAACTCACCTTGCTACGGGGCTCAACTTACTAACAGCGCGCCACCTGCGCGAAGCCACAGGCGCCGGGCGCGAAAGCATGAAGTGGGAGGTTGGACAGAGACCCGCCCGGTCTCGTTAGGGCTGCTTCCTTCCGGACCTGACCCGGTTGGCGAGTGGAACGTCCACCGCCAACCTCCCGGCAGGATATTTGGAGGAGGCGAAACGGAATTGCAAGCCGGTCAGGTGCAATGTGCGGCAACCTGCCTAGATGCGCTGCAACGATCACAATTTCAGGAACCTGAAGCCACAATGACGGTTGTCCGGGCAATCGGGGATCAGCGGCCATGATAATTGCGTACGGATTTGAGATCGAGATGGAAATCGGCAGCGAAATGCCGGTCGTGACGCTGCTCGATCTGCACCCCTCGCGGCATGGCGATATCGTTCGCGAAACCGGCTTGCGGGCCGAAGGCGCAGGCCGTTTGCGACTTCGTCAAGGATCGCCTGACGTTCAGTTATCCGAACGCACGCCCAACGCGTACCGCCAATGACGCCTATAATGAACGCTCAGGTGTGTGCCGCGATTTTACGCACCTGGCTGTCGCGCTTTGCCGCGCCCTCAATATCCCCGCCCGATACTGCAATGGCTATCTTGGCGATATCGGTGTCCCCTTCGATCCCGCGCCGATGGATTTCAATGCCTGGTTTGAAGCCTATGTCGGCGACCAATGGTACACGTTTGACGCCCGGCACAACATTCCGCGAATTGGCCGATTGCTGATCTGCCGGGGCCGGGATGCGGCGGATACGGCGATGATTACTTCGTTCGGCAGCACTTCCTGAACAAGTTCAACGTTGTGACGGAAGAGGCGAAGCCCAGCGCCATCGCGGCTGAATGATTGCGTTTGACCCCGGGAGCGCACCTGCGCACAACCGGGTAGCGTAGCCGATTGCGCCAGTGGTGGCGCAAGGGCGGCGCAAGGGCAACGAATGTCAGGACCGAAGGGCTTCGAGCGGGAGCCGGAAGTTTCCGCACAAATTCCATTCGCCGGCACAAACGGTTTGGATCGTGTTTCGGGAAAGCGGGATGATGGCGCTTTCGTGAGCGCCCTGCTTGCCTCACCTGCTGCGCGCTCGCTGATTTTTTTCGGCGATATCCCGGCCTTTTCGGCAGCCAGCGGGGAACCGTGGTTTCACTTGGACGCCTTCGCGCCGACATACTCGCCAATGGATCGGGTGTTGCTGGGTGTCGACGAAACCGGGCCGTGTTTCGCCACGCTTTTTGACGGTTCTATCGCGCAGGCCGTCGGCGAGCCTGGTAAAGAGACGTTGTACGACCGGCGTCCGCGTGTAATTCCCGGACGCAGTGACTGTCGCCTTGAAGACCTGCGTTCTGTGGCGCTCCAAGGTTGCTTGCACCGGCGCGACCTCGCCATGCTGTCGCAGGCAAAAAGCCTGCTGTACTGGCACTCGCGCCACCGGTTTTGCTCGGCTTGCGGAGCGCCTTCTGTGGCCCAGGCGGCGGGTTGGCGACGCGATTGCCCGGTTTGCAGCGCGCAACATTTTCCCCGCACGGACCCGGTTGTGATCATGCTGGCGACGCACGGCGATGCGTGTCTGATGGGGCGGCAAAGCCGTTTTCCGAAGGGCATGTATTCCGCCCTCGCAGGCTTTCTGGAGCCGGGCGAGACCATCGAGGAAGCGGTAAGACGCGAGTTGTACGAAGAGGCGGGCATCGCGACAGGGGTAGTCACCTATTGCGCCTCGCAGCCATGGCCTTTTCCGGCTTCCCTGATGATCGGCTGTCTGGCTGAGGCAAAAGGCCGGGCGCTGATCATCGACCGGAGCGAACTCGAAGACGCCCGCTGGTTTAGCCTGCGGGAAATTTGCGACATGCTGGCGGGAGTTTCCGCAAACGGGTTTTCGGCGCCACAGCCGGTAGCTATCGCCCACCATCTCCTCAAGGCTTGGGTCGCCTGTAGCTTGCCCGGTTGAGCGTTCCAACGCGCTGAAAGCGCCCAAGCCGCGAACCTCTGCATACGCCACTTCTACCAATCCAATGGCATGAACCGAAATAAAACCTCGCCCGGGCAAATCCTGTGCAACCCGCACGGCTAGGTGTGGGTTAATCCATGTCCAGGCGATTTGCCGCGAGGTACACGATGAATGCAATTCTCCCGAGAGCGATCGCCAAGTCGACCGTGAAGAGCCCAATTAGCCCAGTTTCAGGCGTCGCGCGCCAACGCGCCAAACGGCTGCCGGCGCACGAGCGGCGCGGCCTCATACTCGAAGAAGCAGCGGCTTTCTTTGCGGAAAATGGCTTCTCGGCGTCGACGCGTGATCTCGCTGACCGATTGGGCGTGCGCCAAGCGCTGCTTTACAAATATTTCGCTTCGAAAGAAGCGCTCATCGAGGAAGTGTTCAAGCAAGTGTTCTCCGAGGATTCCGAAAGCCGGTCTGCGCGGGCCTACGGGAACAATGGTGCGCCTATCGAAACAAAGGTTCACGCGTTTGTGTTGGGAATGATGGACAGTGGCGACCAGCTTCGCTTGCGCCTGTCATTGCGCGCCATGCTGGACGGGCACCGGCAGGTCGGTTTGCTGGAGCCGGGCGTTGTCGCAAGCCTGACACGGCCGCTGATAGCAGAACTTCGCAAGGCCGAGGGCTTGCCGGATCTTGAGACTAAAGAACTCGTTCAAGCCGAATCAGACATGATTCTGATGCTGTACGGCGCGGTGATGTTCGCGCGGATTAGGGACCAGTTTTTCTCTGCGGGTGAGACGGTCGACACGGCAGCGCGATCGGAAATGTTCGTGAAGCAATTTTTGCACAGCGCTGGAAAAACCCTGCGCGATATTCACGCTAGCGACAGGGCGCAGGATTGACCTGATGATTGACCTGACGCTTGACTGCACCCCCAATCGGTGACCCCCAACCTTTGACCCAGCGCAGCGGCTGTGATGGTCTGCGGCAAACTGGGGGAGGCGAAAGTGGCGGGTACTCGCATTAAACCGGCATTGTTGTTTTGGCTGGCCCTGGCCAGCACGGCCGCATCTGGCGCTGGCGCGCAAGGGGTGCTGGATGACTGGGCGAGAGCAACATTACCGCCGGCCCCGACCCTTAAACCTGTCTCGGTTGACCCTAAAACGACGGCGCTCCTGCTGTTTGATTTCACCACGCAAACCTGCTCGCCGGAGCGGCGTCCGCGTTGCGCCGCCTCGATGCCGAAAATGAAAATGCTGCTCGAAGATGCGCGCTCCCGGGGCATGTTTGTCGTGTTCAGCGTGGCGTTGGCCAACACCGACGCCAAGGACATGATGGCGGACATCAAGCCGCTTCCCGGCGAGCCTGTCCTGCCGTCGCTTGGCCCGGACAAGTTCATCAACAGCGATTTCGAGAAAATGCTCAAAGACAAGGGCGTGCAAACCCTCATTCTGAACGGAACGGCTGCCCAATCCACGGTTCTTCACACCGGCGGGGAAGCGGCGTTGCGCGGCTTCAGCGTGATTGTGCCGATTGAAGGGATGTCGTCCAATGACGTGTTTTCCGAACTCTACACGGCGCATCACTTGACGAGCGCGGCGCGCATCGCCGACAAAGTAACGCTGACCCGCGTTGACATGATCAGCTACAAATAGCCACAGAGCATCGCAGATTTCGTCGCGGGTTTGACAGCGCGCCTGCGACTGTTTAGCCCGCGCCGATGGCAACCAACGCATCCCCGACCCCTGCGCCGGCGATCCTCTCTGGCCTGCATGAAATCGCCGCGAATTACGACGTCGTGTTTTGCGACGTGTGGGGCGTGGTGCATAACGGTCGTCAGCACTTTACCGATGCCTGCGGCGCCCTGGCGCGCTACCGCAGCGAGTTTGGCGGCGTTGTCATTCTCGTTACCAATGCGCCACGTCCGCACGCTTCCGTGCGCCAACAACTGGCGCGGCTCAGCGTACCCGCCGACGTTTATGACGATATCGTCACGTCAGGCGATGTTACCCTGGCGCTGATCGCAGCGCATGGAAACGCGCCGTTGCATCATATCGGGCCCGCGCGGGATTCCGCGCTGTTCGACATTCTGGAGTCGCAAACCGGGTTTGCGCCACCACGGGTCAATCTGGACGCAGCCGATTACGTCGTCTGTACCGGTCTGTTCAACGATGAGACGGAGCAACCTGGCGATTACGATGCGGCGCTCGGGCGGATGCGGGCGCGCGGCCTCGAACTCATATCCGCCAATCCCGATCATGTGGTGCATGTCGGCGACAAGCTGGTGTATTGCTCCGGCGCTATCGCGGATCGCTATGCAAGTCTTGGCGGCGTGGTTTTGCAGGCCGGCAAGCCTTACGCCCCGATTTACGAGCGGGCGATGCAGCTTGGCCAGCAACGCCGCGGCGGAGCGCTTGAAAAATCGCGCGTGCTCGCCATCGGCGACGGCATGCACACGGATGTGAAGGGCGGCTGCGACTTCGGTCTCGATGTGCTGTTCGTCACCGGCGGTATTCACCAAGCTGATTTCGACGGCTCCCGCGCCAACGACGCCAGCCTGCAACGCTTCCTGCAAAACGCAGAAAACCGCCCGAAGGCGGCTCTCGATGTACTGCGTTGGTAGGGTTCAGGCGGCGGCGGCGGTCGCCATGGCCTGGTCGATCTTGGCCTTCAGCGTTTGCGCGTTGAACGGCTTGACAATGTAATTGCTGACGCCTGCCTTGCGCGCGGCGACGACGTTGTCGGTCTTGGATTCAGCTGTGACCATGATGAATGGGGTGCTGGCTGTCTCCGCGTCCTGACGGATGCGCTGCAAAAGTTCGAAGCCGGTCATCGGCTCCATGTTCCAGTCGGAAATGATTAGGCCGTATTTCTTGGCCTTGATTTTGGCGAGCGCTTCCTCGCCGTTGGCGGCCTCATCGACGTTTTCGTAGCCGATGCCTTTCAGGAGTTTGCGAATGATCCGCACCATCGTGTTGTAGTCGTCAACCACAAGAATGGGCAGCGTTGCATCGTTCATTGAGGTCTCCTTTGGCAGCGCCGGACTGACTTTCGGGTTCCGTCGGCTTGCACGCTCCCGACGGGTTTAGCCGACACGGGTTTAGGCATCGTTAAATTTGCGTGTGATGAAACAAGGAATTCGCGCCGTCGGGCCAACCGGAGGCGGCGGCGAGGGAGGCAGATTGTTAAAAGTTCGTGAAGCGGGGCGCGCGAACCTCGTGTTCATTCGCGGCAATCCGCGCTTTCCCCGGCGCCCTGGCGCCAGCTGCGAAACGGTCTACGGGCTTTATCAATAATCATTAATGGCCGGTCTTGAGTAAAAGTCTTGCAATTACGTCTGGTCTTGTCCTAACTGCGGCGCCAGCGGTCCGGGCTCTTGAGAGCGTGATAGAGATTGCGGTTACAACCTGGTTCATAAGAGGAGGGTAAGCGTATGCGCGTACGGGTTCTGGCGCTTGCAGGAATATTGATGGCTTCAACGGCGCTGGCGAAAGACGCCAGCCCTGACAACATCAAGGGCCTCTACCTGACGACGGACTTTCCAGTAGTTCAGTTGCGGGCGGGCGAGGAGACCAGCCTGCCGCTTACCATCTACAATTACGGCCTCAAACCGCAACGCACCGCGTTGACGATGACCGGCGCGCCGGCCGACTGGAAACCTTCGCTTGAGGGTTCGGGCAAGCCGGCCAACGCTGCCTTCGTGGATTTCGACGGGCGCGCCAGTCTGACGCTGAAGTTCAACATTCCCGCCGCCGCCAAACCGGGCGAATACAAATTTACGGTGAATGCCGAGGGCGAAGACGGCAAGTCGAGCCTGCCGATCACTGTCAATCTCGCCGAACCGCTTGCCGCAAAACTCACAGTGACGCCGAAATTTCCGGTGCTCAAGGGTTCGCCGAAATCCAATTTCGATTTTAACGTCGCGGTGAAGAACGAAGCCTCCGCCGACACGACTGTAACCTTGCGCGCCGATGTGCCGGCGGGTTTCACGACGACCTTCAAGGAAGGCTACAACACGCAGGAGATTACTTCGTTGGTCATCAAGGCCAACGAGAGCAAGGACCTGACGATTTCAGTCAAGCCCGGCCCGCGCGCTCCGGCCGGTCCGACGCCGATCAAGCTGACGGTTGCGGGCGAGAAAACCAGCGTCGACACCAAGCTGACTGCAGATATCTCTGGTGCGCCGACGATCAGCCTCGCCGGGCAGGACGAACGACTTTCGGGCGACGCCTATGCCGGCCAGGAACGAACCGTGCAAATGGTTGTGCGCAACTCAGGCACCGCCACGGCCAAAGGTTTGGCGCTTTCGGCGACGCCGCCGAGCGGCTGGAAGGTGAACTTCGAACCGAAGGATGTACCGGATATCGAGCCCAACGGCGAAGCCAAAGTCGCGGCGCTGATCACGCCCGCCGCGCAGGCGATCTCCGGCGACTATGTCGTCAGCATGCGGGCTTCCGGCGATGGCGTTTCGGAATCCGCCAACTATCGCGTCAGCGTCATGACATCGACGTTGTGGGGCGTTACCGGCCTGCTCGTCATCGGCGCGGCATTGCTTGTGTTGATTGGCGCGGTAACGCGGTTTGGCCGGAGATGAGCGAGCCGGTAATCCGCACCGAAGCGCTGACCAAGTTCTACGGCTCGACGGTCGCCGTGGATCATCTTGATCTTACCATTGATCGCGGCGAGGTATTCGGACTGCTCGGCCCGAACGGCGCCGGCAAAACCACAGTCATTCTGATGTTGCTCGGCTTGACCGAGCCCACATCGGGTTCGGCGCGCGTCGACGGTTTCGATCCGCTGCGCCAGCCGCTTGAGGTGAAGCGCAGGGTTGGCTACATGCCCGATCAGGTGGGCTTCTATGATGGCTTGTCGGGCGTCGTGAACCTGCGTTACACCGCGAAACTTTGCGGCATCTCCTCGGGCGATGCGGATGCCCGCATCAACACCGCCTTGCAACGCGTCGATCTGGTGAAGGCCGGGCGGCAGGCGGTATCGACGTATTCGCGCGGCATGCGCCAACGCCTCGGCATCGCGGAAATTTTGATGAAAGGCGCGACCATCGCCATTCTGGACGAGCCGACAGGCGGCCTCGACCCGCAAGCCACCAGCGAATTCCTGCAATTAATCCGCTCGCTCAAAGGCGAGGGGATGACGATTCTTCTGTCCTCGCATCTGCTCGACCTTGTTCAGTCGGTTTGCGATCGAGTCGCGTTGTTCAACAACGGCAAGATTGGTTTGACCGGCCGCGTCGATGATCTCCTGCGAAACGTCATTGGAGGCTCGCACGTCATTCGCGTCGAAGCGCAGGGCGAGGGGTTGAGCGAAGCGGTCGCCCGGGTGCCGGGCGTGTCACGGGTAACGCAGGAAAACAACGGATTGCGCATTGAAGCCAATGGCGACCTGCGCCCGGCAATCGCCCGCGCGGTCGTGCAGGCGGGCGGCGCGCTGTCGATGATCGACGCGGGGGACGCCAGCCTTGAGGATGTTTACACCCGCTATTTCAAGGGGATTTCCAATGCAGCGTGAGGGCTACGCGCTTCAGGGCGCAGGCACCGTCATGATGAAGGAGTTCGCCGACAACCTTTCGTCGTGGCGGATGTTGCTTCTAAGCCTGCTGATTTTCCTGACCGGCGCCGGCGCCGTGTGGGCGACCATTGACGCAGTGAAGGAAGTCGTCGGCGAGGACCGATTTATCTTTTTGAAGATATTCACGTTACCGGCAAAAGATAATCTTCCGGCGTTTGCGGCGTTTCTTGGGTTTCTCGTTCCCATCGTCGCCATCGCGCTGGGGTTCGACAACGTCAACGGCGAATTCGGACGCCGCACCATGAGCCGCATTTTGGCGCAACCGATCTATCGCGACGCTTTGCTGTTTGGAAAATTCATGGCCGGGCTGGCGACGTTGGGGGTGATGCTGACGGCGTTGTGGTTGTTTGTGATCGGCCTCGGCATTCTCATGTTGGGTCTGCCGCCAAGCACCGAAGAAATAATGCGCAGCTTCGCCTTTCTGGTTGCGACCGTCGCCTACAGTGGTGTCTGGCTGGCGCTGGCGCTGCTGTTTTCCGTTATCTTCCGCTCGGCCGCCACTGCGGCTCTCGCCTCGCTGTCGGTGTGGCTGTTTTTCGCGTTTTTCTGGAACATGTTGTCGCCGATCATCACCCAGATGATCGCACCGCTCGACATGTCGAACCTCGAGTCGGCGTTGCGAACGGTTTATGTCGGCCAAGGCGTGTCGCGCATTTCGCCGAACACCCTCTACACCGAAACCATCATGGCCTTCCTCAATCCGACGCAGGATGCGCTCGGGCAAATTCTGCGCTCGCAGATGCGCGGCGCGGTGTCAGGTCCGCTGCCCTTCCGCGAGAGCGTGGCGATGGTTTGGCCGCAGTTCACCGGCTTGCTCGCCGGCGTCATTGTTTTGTTCACCATCGCCTACGTGACGTTTCAGCGGCAGGAAGTTCGCGCCTGAACGCAGGCTACGGCCCTGCCGGCTGCGATACACCGGGCATGAAAGTGCGCCAATCCGTCGATTTCGGCAGCACACGTTCCCACGAGCCGATGCTGGCGTAATCGCTGGCGCGGACGCCAACACCCGGCGGTGGAGCACCGTTGATGAAATCACGCACCGCCTTGATCATGGTGCGGCGGAACTCGACGATGGCGATATCGCTCGCGCCCAGCCGTTCGCTGGAGCGGTTCGCGATGGCGCCCATACTCTCTTGCATCGCGATGTCCTGATTGGGAAACCCCTTGATCCCTGTGAAACTGCCAAGCCGCATGGCCTGGCGATCCTGACCAAAGTCATGGCTGGCGTCGTCGAACTTGCGATAGGTCGCGTCAAGATCGATGCCCACTTGCGTGCCAGTGAACTTGCGCCACGCTTCAAGCTCAACACCCGGCCCGTGATCCGACCATGCGCAGAGATACACGATGGAATGGGTGTCATCGACCGGCACGCTCATCTGGTACACGTTATAAATGTTGTTGGGCGGTATCATGATGTGGAACGGCGCCACGAATGTCGTGATGCGCAGATAATCATGCGTCGCGGCGTTCTGGAGGGGCCGGCGAACGGCGGCGTAACGAAAACCGTAACCGGTTTCCTCGACTTGCAGGCGCGGCGATTTGTCGGTGGTCGGTCGTTGCCATGCGTCGCCTGTCGCCACGGCGCCGGGAACGCGCGCGGCCGGCATATCGGTTGAATGCAGGCTGGAGGAGTGGGCGCTGTCGATGCCGCCCTCAAGCCCCTGCGCCCAGTTGGTGTTGACGACGATCTTGAGGATCGAAACGCGGGTTTCCTCGCGCGGCGCAAAGATCGGTCGCTCGAAAGCGGGCATCGCATCGGCTTCGCCCATCCACGCCCATAGGATGCCGCCTGCCTCACGCGCAGGATAATTTTTTTGGCGAACCTTTTCGCACAAGGTCGAGCCCGGCGGTTCGGACGCCATGTCGAGACATTTGCCGTCAACGTCAAACTTCCAGCCGTGATAGAGACAGCGCAATCCACCCTCTTCGTTGCGCCCGTAAAATAACGACGCCTTGCGGTGCGGGCAGGCTTCGGCAACCAGCCCCGGCCGCCCCTGGCTATCGCGAAAGGCGACGAGATCCTCGCCGAGCAGGCGGACGCGAACCGGATCGCAATCGGGCTGGGCAATCTCTTCGGAAAGACAAGCCGGCAACCAGTAGCATCGCATCATCCGCCCCATCGGCGCATCGCCCTCGACGCGGCATAACAGATCGTTTTCCCCGGCGGTGAGCATGGGACACTCCAGCGTTGCGAAGCGCTTATTTCAGCATATTGTCGGGGCCGCGCCAAGCGCGTGTCTGCCAACAGGCAGCGGCGCCTCCATCCGTGCGATGTCAGCCCAAAGTAGAAATGTCCCCTATCTGTGCAAAGTAGAGATGTCCCCTTCGGCTGTCGATGACTGGCTGGATGGAGGGGCTGTGGGCGGGTCGGGCCGTTCATAGCCCGAGCCGTCC
>JAYTTW010000273.1:0-16967 GCA_043744855.1 Hyphomicrobiales bacterium | reverse complement strand
AGCGCTGCAATCGCACTGCAGAGGTCGTGAGTTCGAATCTCATCAGCTCCACCAAACAAAACCTTGAGTTTGCTGGGTTTTTGTTTCCCACCGTAGCGACGCTAAACCTCTTGAAATCGGCCTGTCACGCTCTTGTCAAAAGACGAAACATGTCTGCGATACGTAAACGAGGCTCACGCTGGCAGGTACAAATCCGCCGCACCGGTTCGCCCCGCTAACCCAGATTTTTTCGACATATGCAGACGCCGACGCATGGGGTCGGCTTTTCGGCAATACGAGGAAGCTATCTAAACGAACTCCCAGTCGGGGATAGTAATTGATGCTATCGGATAGTGAAATGAAGCTCCAACAATCCTTTTTGAAAAGCGACCTCGAAGAGCGGGGTGTGCAATTTCGAAACTGTCTTCGAACCTCGTTAGAAAGCGATCAAGGCCCCATGGTTTCGACCGCCGCTTCCCTCATGCAGTATTTCGAAAAGGTCTGGACGGACGAGCGGACTAGGTTGCCAAGTGGTGTCAATTTGAAGAGCCCCGAGCCGGGACTGCTGGCTTCGGTAGGCTATCATGTTGGCTACTCGCCAACGGTGTCCGAGACACTTCGGAGAGCGCTGCTTGATCACATAATGAATGCCGATGTTTTACCGCCAATACGTGATGAAATTTACATGGTGCAGTGGGGGAGTCCGAGGAGCCTGAAGAGGCTTAATAAACTTCAGTCCGTACTTGCGCGGCTAGCCGATGAGAAGAGAGGTGATCCCAGATTTGAAACCGCTGTGAGAAATTGGGATGATGATGCGAAGTACCTGCGAAACCGTTGGGGTTCTTTGTTGCTGAAATAACCGACGTCGAAACTGTCAAAGCCTGTCACACCGGTGTCACCACAACACGCGATCAACTTGTCATTTCCGGGCCTTTGATTATATGAATGTGCATTCGTCGGAATCTTGCCTCCGCTGACAAATGGCTGAAAACATTGAGATTAGCGCAGTTTCCCAGAAGTCGGGGCTGTAGCTCAGTTGGGAGAGCGCTGCAATCGCACTGCAGAGGTCGTGAGTTCGAATCTCATCAGCTCCACCAAACCGCTTTTCGTTCATTCGTCGGGATTTCTCGGGCAGCTGCTGTTTGCGGGGCATCCGCCGACGGCGCTTTGAGCTGCGGCGAACCCGGTCGGGGCCTCGCTCAGCGCTCTGAACGGTCGCGGCAACGAGTTGTCGGCGAGGCGCTTGGCGAAAACTCGCAGGCCGGCGGGTTCGTTGCCGTTGGGATGCACCAGAACCACGGCGCCCGGGCGCAGGGGCGGGGCGAAAACCAGCCAGCCGTCGGCTCCCAAGGCCGCGAGATGCGCCTGCCTCACCACCTGCATCTGATCGGCGCGCGAAATCAGTCCGGGGAAGCGAAAAAAAATGGACGGCGTGGCGCCGTTCGCAATGAGCAACCGCTCTGTATCAAAAATTTCCCTGGCGAGATCGACGCCTGGAGTCAGAAGAAGGTTCTGCTGGAGCGGGCGCGCCGGCGCGTAGGGATGGTGAAACGAATGATTGACCCAGGTAATTTTCAGCGCACCTGAGCGATGCTTTTCGCGCAGCCACTGGAAGTCAGAACTGTGGCGCAACAGCCATAGTCCGGAAATCGCCAGGGCGATGGGCGCTGGCGCCGCCTGCTTTTCGAGGGTATCGAAGAAGGCGCGTTGCAGCGGTTGCAGAGCCGGGCATAAGTCGCCGGTGATGAAAGAGCCCTCGCCTTCGCCGTGAACAAGACCGGCGTTGCGCAGGTAGCCAGCGGTGTGGGCGCCCGGCGCGGTCCGCCCGCTGGTATCACGGATGGTGCGCGCCAGACGGGTGTTTTCCTGGGCGTCGTCGGTCGTGTCAACACAGGTCCAGCAAGCGTCACGTTCGAGGCTTGTCTCAAGGCTTTCAGGGTCCGCGCCGAGCCAATAAATGGCGCCATCGACCTTCATTCGCCGGATTGCGATGCGCGTGCGAAACGTCGCATTGTGGCAAACCTGAAACACCGCATGATAATCGCTGACGCGACTGAGCGGGGCTACGGCTGATTGTGCTTTAGCCGGAGTAAAATCGACAGGCTTGCCGCATTCCGCATCCGGCGCGGCGATCGCTGGCAGCGACGTTGCGAACAACAGTGCGCTCAAGCATGATGCCTGCCTCCATGCCTGTCTCCAAGCGATTGAAATCTGCATACGCGAGTTATGGCGAAAAATATGGCGACTGAAAAGCCAATAACCGTGATTCGCTGCGGGCGCGCAGACGATCCCCGTGTTGAGGCTGTCGCCGCAGCCCTCAGCGACGACATCCAGGCGCAGTTCGGTCCTGTGCAGGCAACGTCATTCAATTTAATCGCTTGTGACGAAGCAGGCCGGACGGTTGCAGGGCTGCTCGGAACTGTGCATTGGCGTTGGCTTTACATCCAGCGGTTCTGGGTCGCGCCCGCCTTTCGTGGCGCAGGCCTTGGCCGGCGGCTGTTGCGCGAGGCAGAAGCAGAAGCGCGCGCGACTGGTGTCGCCGGTCTCTACCTTGACACCTTCGACGACGGCGCGTCGCGCTTTTATACGCGGTGCGGTTTTCGGCAGTGTGGCGAAATCAACAATTTTCCGCCGGGCTTGCAAAGGCGTTTTTTTGCCTCGACCTGATCCCCTAAACTCCGGCGGCGACCTTGAAGGTCGCTTCCGTCTTTGCCTTGATTTCGTCGAGCGTCACGCCGTCAGCCCGCTCGACGAGCGTCATTCCGCCACCACCCGCTTTATCGATGCTGAAAACACCGAGGTCGGTAATGACCATATCGACAACCGCCGAGCCTGTTAGCGGCAGATTGCAATTGTGCAGGAGCTTGGGGCCGTCCTTGGCGACGTGCTCCATAACGACAACGACCTTCTTGACGCCGGCGACAAGATCCATGGCGCCGCCCATCCCTTTGACCATTTTTCCGGGGATCATCCAGTTGGCCAGGTCGCCACTTTCAGCCACCTGCATGGCGCCAAGAATTGACAGGTCGATGTGACCGCCGCGGATCATTGCAAAGCTGTCGGCAGACGAAAAATAGCTTGTCGTCGGGAGTTCGGTAATCGTCTGCTTGCCGGCGTTAATCAGATCGGCGTCGACTTCGTTGTCATAGGGAAACGGCCCCATGCCCAACATGCCGTTTTCACTTTGCAAAACTACATTCATGCCTTCAGGAATGTAATTCGACACCAAAGTCGGAATGCCGATGCCGAGGTTGACGTAGTATCCATCGCGCAACTCTTTTGCGGCGCGCGCCGCCATCTGTTCACGGGTCCATGCCATTTTTGTCTCCCAGATATTCAGGCGGTGGGTTTGCGAACGGTGCGCTGTTCGATGTGTTTCGCGTTGTTGGCAAGGTGGAAGAGGCGTTTCACAAAAATACCGGGAGTTATGATGTGGTCGGGGTCAATTTCTCCCGGCTGAACCAGATTTTCGACTTGAGCGATGGTCACCTTACCGGCAGTCGCCATCATCGGATTGAAGTTTCGCGCCGTCTTGCGATAAACGAGATTACCCTCGGTGTCGCCTTTCCAGGCATGGACGAGCGAAATATCGGC
Organism: Hyphomicrobiales bacterium; assembly: GCA_043744855.1. Classification (GTDB taxonomy): domain Bacteria; phylum Pseudomonadota; class Alphaproteobacteria; order Rhizobiales; family Beijerinckiaceae; genus Terripilifer. The sequence goes on along the minus strand of JAYTTW010000273.1, from coordinate 13,394 downwards.
CTGCAGCGCGCGCTCCATGATGTATTTCTCACCGTCGAATTCGCGGACATCCTTGCCCTCGGCGATGATTGTGCCAAAACCGGTTTTGGTAAAAAACGCCGGAATGCCGGCGCCGCCGGCGCGAATGCGCTCTGCGAGAGTACCTTGCGGATTGAATTCAAGCTCAAGTTCGCCGGCGAGGTATTGCTGGGCGAAAAGTTTGTTCTCGCCGACGTAAGACGAGATCATCTTGCGGATTTGCTTTGTCTCCAGCAAGACGCCGAGGCCGATGCCGTCGACGCCTGCATTGTTGGAGATCACCGTCAGCCCTTTGGCGCCGGAATCGCGGATCGCCATGATGAGGGTCTCAGGAATACCGCAAAGGCCGAAGCCGCCGGACATAATCGTCATGCCGTCGCGGATCACCCCCGCGAGGGCGGCATGCGCGTCAGGATAAACTTTTTTCATGAAATGCATCCACCCTTGCCGTGTTTCAATTCCCATACCGGTTCGCTGAAAAACCTGCAAATCCGCTTGGAGGCGGGCTGCGGCCGGGTTTATAAATCCCGGAGAGGAGCGGCTGGGGGCGCGTGAAATGCCTTCCGGGCCCAGTTGATCGTCATGGGTTTCATTCAGACCTACGTTCGCGTCTTGGGCCAGCTTGGGCCGGAGAGGCGCATCGCCATTGTGTTGGTCGTGGCGAATATCGCGCTCGCGGGCGCCCAGTTCGCTGAGCCGGTTATGTTTGGACGCATTATCGATCAGATGGTCAATGCGCAGACAGCGTCGACGCCGCTGAAATGGTCAGAACTATTGCCTCTCGTCGGCGCGTGGGTCGGGTTTGGTTTGTTCACCATTCTGGCCGCTGTGGTGGTTGCGCTGAACGCCGATCGCCTGTCGCATCGTCGGCGCCTGGCGATCATGGCGGAATATTTTGAACACGTGCTGCATCTGCCGTTGGGCTTTCACACGGCGACGCACTCGGGACGACTGCTGAAGACCATGCTCGACGCCACGCAGAGCATGGCGAGTGTCTGGCTGTCGTTCTTTCGCGATAACTGCTCGTCATTTGTGGCGCTGTTCATCTTGCTGCCGATTTCGCTGTTTGTGAACTGGCGGCTAGCGTCTCTCTTGATTGGGCTGGTTATTCTTTTCGCTATTTTGACCATCTATGTGGTGCGCAAGACCGAAGCTTTGCAGGGCGCGGTGGAAAACTATAATAACAATCTCGCCGAACGCGCGTCCGACGCGCTTGGGAATGTCGCTGTCATCCAGAGTTTTACGCGTATCGACGCGGAAACGCGCGCCATGCGGGAAGTCATCTCGGCATTGCTGACAGCCCAGTTGCCGGTGCTTTCCTGGTGGGCAGTGACGGCGGTGGTGACGCGGGCTTCCGCAACATTGACGCTGGTGGCTATCTTCCTGCTCGGGACAAGTCTGCATCTGCAGGGGCTCGCGACGATTGGCGAGATCGTCACCTTCATGAATTTTGCCGGCATGTTGATCATGCGTCTCGAACAAGTCGTCGGATTCGTCAACTGGGTGTTTATGATAATTCCAAAATTGCAGGATTTCTTCCGTGTTCTCGACACCGAGCCTGCGGTTCGCGATCAACTAAATGCGATTGATCCGGGGCGGCTCACGGGCCGCGTCGAGTTTCGCGATGTAACGTTTTCCTACGACGGGCGCCGCGTCGCCATCAAAAACGTATCGTTCACGGTGGAACCCGGACAAGTTGTCGCGCTGGTAGGTTCGACAGGCTCTGGAAAGTCGACCACATTGGCGCTGATGCATCGGGTATTCGATCCCAATGAGGGAAGCATCACTGTCGACGGGATCGATTTACGCGACATGACGCTGCTGTCGCTGCGACGAAATATTGGCGTCGTCTTTCAGGAGCCGATGCTGTTCGCGCGTTCCATTGAGGAGAACCTGCGCGTTGGAAAACCCGACGCAACCGAAGAAGAAATCGGGATTGCGGTGTCGCGGGCGCAAGCGACCGACTTCATCGCCAATCAGATCGATGGCATCAAGACTATGGTCGGCGAGCGCGGCCGATCCCTGTCGGGAGGCGAGCGACAACGCGTGTCCATCGCGCGCGCGCTGCTGAAAGATCCGCCAATCATGATTTTCGACGAGGCCACGAGCGCTCTCGACGCGACGACAGAACGTCAGCTCCAGGCGGCGCTTGACGCCGCAACGCAGGGCCGAACGACATTTGTCATCGCACACCGGTTGTCCACGGTGCGAAACGCCAACAACATTATTGTGTTTGATCGAGGACGCATTGTAGAGAGCGGCACGTTCGACGAACTGGTTGCGCAGAATGGCCGTTTCGCCGCCCTTGCGCGGGCCCAATTCATGGCGCCCGAGCTGCCGGGCGCGCAAACGACGCCGACGCATTAGCGCGCGATGACGCTTCCTCGAATCGTCGTCGCACTCCAGGTTTTTGATTGAGCATGATCTTTTTCAGCCGTCGATTTCCAGTTCTACCGGCATCACTTTCAGCGCAGTAATGCGGTTGCGTTGTTTGCGCAGCACCTCAAACCGGAATCCATGAAATGAAAATACCTGACCGGTATCAGGGATCGCGCGCGCCTCGTGAATGACGAGGCCGGCGACGGTCGTCGCTTCTTCGTCCGGCAGTGTCCAGTCCATGGCGCGGTTCAAGTCGCGGATCGGAACGGAACCGTCGACATGCACGGAACCGTCCGGGAACTGCCGCAGGCCCGGAACCGCCGCATCATGCTCGTCTTTTATATCGCCGACGATTTCTTCGAGAATATCTTCAAGGGTGACAAGGCCCATGACCGACCCGTATTCGTCCACCACAAGGGCAAAATGGGATTTGCGGCTGAGAAACGCTTGCAACTGATCTTTTAAACGCGTCGTATCCGGGACGAACCAGGGCGGCGAGACAATTTCCGCAATGGTAAGCTGATCGGCTTCGCCGTTAACGGCGGCGAGTGCACGCAACAAGTCCTTGGCGTGCAAAACCCCGACGATGTTCTCTTGCTGGTCCCGCCACAGCGGGATTCGCGTGAAGGGCGAGGCGAGAATATCGCTAACAATTTGGCGCGGCGGCAGCGCCGCATCGATGGCGCGCATACGAGTTCGGTGCACCATCACGTCGCTGACCGTGAGTTCGTTCAATTCAAGCACGCCACCGAGCATGTCGCGATGTTTGCGTTCGACGCCGCCGGCGCGATGCAGGAGAGCGACCGTGCTCCGCAATTCTTCATCAGCGGTAATGATCGACGTGTGAAAGCCGGCGCGAAACCCGAATAACTTCAGGACGCCGCCAACAATGACGTCGACAGCGATCAGCACCGGCGTGAAAATGGTGATGAAAAACGACACCACACGCGCCATCGCCAGTGCGGACTGGTCGGGGTAATGGATGGCGACCGTTTTCGGCAACACTTCCGCGAAGATGAGCAGCAGCACGGTCATCAAGGCGGTCGCGTAGATGACGCCGGCGTCGCCGAAAGCGCCGGTCAGTAAATTCGTCATGAACGCGGACGCGCCAATATTGACGAGAGTGTTGCCGAGCAGCATCGCGCCGATCAGTCGTCCACGGTTCGATTGCAGACGGTTGACGACGGCGGCGCGCCGGTCGCCGGATCTCTCCAGCCCGTGCATTCGGGCTCGTGAAGCTGCCGTCAGCGCTGTTTCGGAAGCGGAGAAAAACGCTGACAAAAGCAGGCAGGCGACGACGATGGGAATGGCTACCCAAAGGTCGACAGAGATCGCTTCGCCGCCGGCGCCATGCATTTTCTAGTATCCCAACTCGTCGCGCAGGAACGACTTGACGTCACTGGCTGCGACATGCCGGGCGATGAAGCTCTGGCCGATGCCGCGCGCCAAAATGAACGTCAAGGCGCCGCGTTCAACCTTTTTATCCTGATACATTGCGTCCAGTATCGAGTCGGCGCCCGCGTTCCAGCCCGCAATGTCGCGAAAACAGGTCGGCAACCCAACGGCTCGCAAGTGAGCCTCAACCCTTTGAGCGTCCTCGCGGCTGCAATGTTTCAGACGGGCGGATAAGCGAAACGCGCAGGCGAGGCCAATCGCGACGCCTTCGCCATGCACAAGCCTCCGGCTGTTGAAACGGGTGATTGTTTCCAGAGCATGCCCGAACGTATGGCCAAGATTAAGCAGGGCGCGATCCCCGGTTTCGGTCTCGTCGCGTGCAACAATGGCGGCCTTGGAACGGCAACTCACAGCGATGGCGTGGGTGAGCGCCGGACCGCGCGCAAAAATTTCGCGCCAGTTGGCTTCGAGCCACGCAAAAAACGCCGCATCGTCGATGAGGCCATATTTCGCCACTTCGGCGTAACCGGCGCGAAATTCGCGATCTGGCAGGGTGGCGAGCACGTCCGTGTCAATCAGCACGAGCGAGGGCTGATGAAAAGCGCCAATCAGATTTTTGCCGTGTTCAGAATTGATGGCGGTTTTTCCGCCAACCGATGAGTCGACTTGCGCCAGCAGGGTGGTCGGTATCTGGACGCAGCGCATGCCGCGGCGAATAGAGGCTGCAGCAAAACCGGTGAGGTCGCCGACGACCCCGCCGCCGAGCGCGATGATGATATCGCCGCGCTCCAGACGCGCCTCGAGAACTGCATCGCAAACGCGGGTGAATACCGGCCAGGATTTCGACGCCTCTCCCGGTTCGATAACAATGTTGCGACTGCTTATGCCGGCTGCTTTCAGCGAGGCCTCGAGGGCCGCCAGACAGTGCGTCGCGACGTTTGCGTCGGTCACAATCGCGCATCTGCTGTGCGGGGCAAGTCGGGCGATGGCGTCTCCCGCATGCTGCAGAAGGCCAGCCCCAATATGAATTTCGTAGCGACGGGCGCCGAGTTCCACCGCTACACAAACGTTCTCGCACCCTGCCTTTGGCGCGACAATGGCGGCAGGGATCTGCAACGCATTTGTCGGCGGCTCAACCTGTGGCTTACCGACGACTGGCTTCAGTTTGCTGTCCAGCGTGTCCAGAAGCATGTCGATCATGACGAAGTGAGGCCCCTCGCGCGACACCACCGTATGATCGGCGAGTGCGTAAACGGGATAGCGCTCCTCGACCAAACCGCGCAAAACCTTTTCGGGATCGTCGGCATGCAACAACGGACGGTTGCTGCGCTTGCGAACCCGCTGCAACAGCACGTCGATATCGGCTTTCAACCAGATCGAAATGCCGCGTTGGGAAATGCGTTCGCGGGTCTGGGCGTTCATCCAGGCGCCGCCGCCGGTCGCCAGAACCACGGGCTGCTCGCCGAGAATTCGGCTTATCACCCGCCTCTCGCCGTCGCGGAAATGAGCTTCGCCGTGCTGCACGAAAATTTCCGACACGCTCATGCCGGCCGCCTTTTCGATCTCGACGTCAGCGTCGACGAACGGCATTCCCAGCGTTGCCGCCAGTCGCCGCCCGATCGAGGTCTTGCCTGCGCCCATCATACCGACGAGCACCAGCGAGCGGCCATCAAGGCGCGCTCTGACACTCGCGGCGAGGCCGGAACGGCGCGCCGCTTCGTCGCCTGGAGTATGTGAGGCCAGTTGGGAAATTTCGTTCACCCATGGCTGATACCATGGCGCGCGCCCGAAATTAAGCGTCGGCATGCAACTCGTGTTGAAGCTGTAACGTATTGTGAGCTATTGGAACCCCGAATCACTGGTGGCCGCCGTTGCCAAGCGTCTTTAGATTTCTTCTGTTCGTCGGATTTCTCGCCGCCGTCATTTGGGGCGGCATGTGGGCGCTCGTGGCTTTTGTCGAACCGCAGTCGCGGGAAACCTCCGTGTCCGTGGCGCCTGGAAAACTGGGAACGGCAAAGCCATGAGCGAGGCTGCCAGCGACGGGCGCCTCTTCGCGTCCTTTCTCGACATGTTGGCGGCGGAGCGCGGCGCCGCAACCAACACGCTCGCCGCCTACCATCACGATCTCAATGACTATGACGGGTTTTTGAAGGCTCGCGGGAAATGCCCGACCAGCGTCGACTCCGGGTGTATTCGCGATTATCTTGCGGACCTCCAGACGCGCGGTTTCAAGGCGACCTCGGCTGCCCGAAAACTTTCCTGTTTGCGACAATTGCACAAGTTTCTTTATGCGGAGGGTCTGCGGAACGACGATCCCGGCGCCGTTCTGGAAGGGCCAAGGCAGGGCCGGCGGCTGCCCAAAGTGTTGGGGGTCGACGAGGTCGACCACCTGCTGCGCACGGCGGGCGAGGCAGCCAGCGAGACAGCGGCGTCCCCCGCTGCGGGGTTGAGGGCGGCGCGAACTTTTTGTTTGCTGGAAACGCTTTACGCCACGGGAATGCGGGTTTCAGAACTGGTATCCTTGCCGCGTTCGGCGGCGGTCAGACGCGAACCGGTGTTGAACATTCGCGGCAAGGGGGGGCGCGAGCGGCTGGTCCCGCTTACCGGGCCGTCGCGTTCGGCGATGCGAACCTACGTGGACCTTCTGGACAAAAGGTTCAAAAAAACATCGCCATGGCTGTTTCCGGCAGACAGCGCCAGTGGCCATCTGACGCGGCAGGCTTTCGCCCGCGAGGTAAAATCCGTGGCCGGGCGCGCGGGTATTGCGCCGTCGCGGATCAGTCCGCACGTGTTGCGTCACGCCTTCGCCAGCCACTTGTTGCAAAATGGCGCAGATTTGCGTGTGGTGCAGGAATTGCTGGGGCACGCCGACGTTTCAACCACGCAGATTTATACCCATGTACTCGATGAGCGCGTGAAAGCCATGGTCCGCGACCTGCATCCACTCAACGCCAAAACTTAAGCAGGCCGCGTCGCCTTGACTTCAAGGCGTCAAAACTCCAGTTTCCGCCGACTTTTTGCGAGGCCGCTCGGGGCCGGAAATGGCTTGAGCTTCAGGATTTAAATGCGTTCCTACCTGGATTTTGAGCAACCCGTCGCTGATCTCGAAGCCAAGGTCGAGGAGTTGCGTGTGATCGCCTCACGCGGCGACGCGGTCGCTATCGGGGAGGAACTGACCCGCCTTGAGGCCAAAGCCGACAAAGCGCTGGTAGATCTCTACGCCGCACTGACGCCGTGGCAGAAGACCCAAGTTGCCAGACATGCGCAACGGCCGCATTTCCGCGATTACGTCGACGGACTGATCAGCGAATTCACGCCCCTCGCCGGCGATAGAAAATTTGCCGACGATGAAGCTGTTATCGGCGGTTTTGGGCGCTTTCGCGGTCAGTCCGTTTGCGTGATCGGTCATGAGAAGGGCGCCGACACAGAAGGCCGTATACGGCACAACTTCGGGATGGCGCGTCCGGAAGGCTATCGCAAGGCGGCCCGATTGATGGAAATGGCGGACCGGTTTGATTTGCCGGTGATCGCGCTGGTCGACACGCCCGGGGCCTTTCCCGGCGTCGACGCCGAAGAAAGGGGCCAGGCGGAAGCCATCGCCAGATCGACCGACGCGTGCCTCCAGCTTGGGGTGCCGAATGTCGCGATCATTTTGGGCGAGGGCGGCTCCGGAGGCGCTGTCGCCATCGCGACCGCCAGCCGTGTGCTGATGTTCGAGCACGCCATTTATTCCGTGGCGTCCCCTGAAGCCTCTGCTTCGATTTTGTGGCGCGATTCCTCGCGGCGGCAAGAGGCGGCGCAAAACATGAAAATTACGGCGCAGGACCTGCTGCGTTTCGGCATCATCGACCAAATCATTGCCGAGGCTGCCGGTGGGGCGCACCGCGATCCAAAAGCTGCGATCAAGGCGGCAGGTGAGGCATTGGCGCAGTCGTTGGCGGGTTTGTCGAAGTTGTCACGCGATGAAGTGCGCAACGCGCGAGCTGAAAAATTCCTTGCCATTGGCCGCAAAATATAGTCACCTCGCGCGGCTTTTTAAGCTTGGATTGACCGTGTTTATAAAAACACCGGTTTCGTGGTAACTTTGGTGTAACGATAAAGCAGGTAAATCCATACAGTGACTTAATGCCATCGCTTGCGACGTTGGAATTGCGGCATCGCGCATCGGAGCCTTCAGGTTTGGTCAGCTCAATGAAAGCATCGCCCGGCATGGTTGGGAGTGGTTCGCGTCGCGCGATCCGGCTTGTCGCGGCGGCAGCCGTCGGGCTCGCTTTGACAGCCTGCGCCGATCAGAACGGCTCCGGCTCTTATCGCGCCTACCAGGCCATCCCAGCCGAGACAGTCGCGCTGATGCAGGCGAATGGTTCGGATTCGCACCAGCCCATTCTTATCCGCACCTTCAAAAAAGAAGCCGAACTCGAGATATGGAAGATGCGGGCCGATGGGCGCTATGTGCACATCAAGACTTTCCCGATGTGCCGTTGGTCAGGCCAACTGGGCCCAAAACAGCGCGAAGGCGACCGTCAGGTGCCGGAGGGCTTCTATACGATCACACAAGGGCAAATGAACCCGAATTCAGCGTACTATTTGTCGTTCAACGTCGGTTATCCCAATGCCTATGACAAGGCGCACGGCTTTAGCGGCGGCTCCATCATGGTGCATGGGGATTGCTCGTCGGCGGGTTGCTTCTCCATGACCGACGCGCAAATCGCGGAAATTTACGCCATCGCCCGCGAAGCCTTTGGTGGCGGTCAACGCGCCATTCAGATGCAGTCGTTGCCGTTTCGCATGTCGGCGGAGAATCTGGCCAAGCATCGTTTCGACCCCAACATGAAATTCTGGCGCGAGCTGAAAGAAGGCGCGGACCAATTTGAAGTCAGTGGCCGGGAAACGCGAGTCGGTGTTTGCGACAAGCGGTATGTTTTCGGCGCGACGCCGACCGATCCAGCCGCGAAATTCGACGCCAATTTCAAATGCCCTGAAATGTCGGACAACGCCGATCTCAAAGCGGCGGTCGCAGCCAAGCAGAAACAGGATAATCACAAGGTGGCGGAACTTGTCGCCAGTGGCGTGAAGGCGGTGAAACTCGTCTATGCCGACGGCGGACAGCACCCTTCGTTTGCGTCAAGCGGCGCCAGGACGAGCCGGCCCGATGCGCTGGTGCGCGCGCCGGTGGAAGTCGCCATCAACGAAGCGGGCAAGCCAATTCCCGCTGTCGTCCAGATCGCCGCCAATAAGGCCGCAGGCTCCAAGACAGTAGCTGCGGTGGCGGCTGCGAATTCGCCGCCTGGCGTTGCCGCCGTAGCGGCGAGCGCTTCGACGACCCCGGTTGAAACTTCAGGGCGTCAGTCGGTCGCCGCGGCGGCGGTCAACCCACCGGCTGCTGCACCTGCGCAAGTCGCGAGCCCGAAAGCCGCGTCAACGCCGGCAGCCCTGACGGCGATAGCCGCCAGCGACACCGCTGCCGGAGCGCCAGCGAAGAAGCCGGTCGCGGCTGCTGCGGCCTTGGCGCCGCCTCCGGTCAGGGAGCTGGAAACTCAGGCGCCGACGGCTGTTGTCAAGCCGCAAGCCTCGTTGCTGCCGTCGTGGCTGCCGCGCTTCGGCTTCGGCGCAAAGTCGCCAGTTCCTGCCGAAGTCAGCGCCTACGCGCCCGACCCTAACCACTAAATACCGGTGTCCGGCGCGCATCCATCCGGCGAAAATTCGGTGCGCGGTCCTCGCCGTAGCGACCGGGGCGGAACTTCCCATTGAGAAAGCTCAAAGCGGCAGTGCACAAATTCCTCAATTCGAGGTATTTGCGCTACCCGACCTTGATGCACCCGATGTTCTACCCGCCGAGCTACCCTACCTTGCGGTTGCCGCAGGAGTGCGGGTTGAGCGACGGGTTTCTGCGCCGGGTGTGCGCGGCTTACAAGCGCGCCAGCGTACCCTCGGAGGCGGACATCTGGAGCGACCTGCAAGGTTACTCTCGCGGATTGCGAGAGGCGCTTGCGGCAGACGACATCGGCGCTTTGCGTGCACAGCTCAGCGACCTTTTCGGCGTCGAGTCGGCGCTGACGGGAATGGCGCACTCCGAGCGTTTCTTCCGCGCCAAAGGGTCTTATCCCGCGAATTTTCTGGCGGTCCGGTGTCGGGATGCATTGCTGAGCCTGGCGGAGGCCATCGGCGCGCGCCCGGTCAGCTCAAATCTGCAAACCTCGTGGCGTGACTATCTGCGGCTCAACCGGGAGCCGCTGGATACGCTGCTGGCGGACGTCGAGTTGAAACTTGGACATTCGCTGGCGCCGCCGGCGCTTGGCGGTCCGCCCGTCATCGCGTGTGGCAAACGCACCCTCAACCCGGATTCCCTGCGGCATGGCTATGTTGCGCATCGCATTGAGCAACTTGGCGTCGCCAAGAACAGTGCAATTCTCGAAATCGGCGGCGGCTTCGGCACGGTGGCGCGCTATGCATTGATGCGCGGATTTACGGACTACACCATCATCGATCTGCCGTTCGTGTGCGCCATACAGGCAGCGTTTGTCGCCGACAGTTTCGGCGAGGACAGCGTCGAGTTGTTCGGCGAAACAAATGCAGCGCGCGTCAAACTTTTGCCGTCCTCTGCCAAGGGCGATTTGCGCGACGACTACACGCTCGTACTCAACGTCGATTCGTTGCCTGAAATCGCGGAAGCTGCCGACTACATCGCGCTGATTGCGCGGGTAACGCCATGGTTCCTGTCGATCAACCAGGAAGCCTCCAATGCGCGCACGGGATTCAAACAGAATGTCGTCGCCAGGATGTGCGACGGCGACGCAGCCTTTAGCAGACGGTCGCGGCACATCTACTGGATGGAGCAAGGTTACGTTGAGGAGCTTTATTCGGTACGGCGAAGCGGCGTCGGTCCGCCGACCGGTTGATGGGCGTGCCAACAAAAGCGTCCTCCGGAGCGCGGCTCCAAAGGACGATTTGCGTCGGCGCCAAGCTTAATTACAGACGCGAACCAGACGATCGCGAAGGTAATAGCCGTCGGCGCGGTAAACCGGTCGCCATTCCTTGTGGCAAACCGGATAGTATCCCGGTTCGGCATAACCGGCGGCCGGATAGTACGGACCGGGGTCTCCATAGACGGGCGCCGCGTAACCGTAGGCCGGGCGATATGCGCCTGCGGCAAGCGCGCCGAGGGCGAGACCGCCGATAACGCCGGCGGCTACCCCGCCGCCACCCCATCCGCCGCGACCCCATCCGCCGCCATGCCCGCGCCAATAGGCACTGGCGGGAGTTGAAGTGGCTGCGACCATCGCGCCGAGGCTCAAGGCCGCAACCGCGCCAGTGAAAGCCTTATGCAGAACTCTGTTCATCTGTCTCTCCGTGGGTTCGGCGAAGCTGTCGCCTTGAAGTCTGACACGGAGATTACCGGCGATAAGCTGAACAGAGAGTGGCTGACACGTTCATCAGGAATTCATCTACCGCCCACTCAACGAACGGCGCAAAGTTACGCCAGCACACCGTGGCAATGCTTGAACTTCTTGCCAGAGCCGCACGGGCAGGCTTCGTTGCGGCCAACCTTGCCCCAGGTTTCGGGATCGTCGGCTTTGCGGGTCTCCAGGCTGGAACGTTCGAGCGCCGGGGCCATTGCCGGAGCTGAAAATTCGCCGGCTTCGATCATGGCGTTGATGCGGGCCATCGCTTCGCTGTCTTGCGGTTGCGGAAGCGCTTCTGGTGGCGGCTCGGTTGGTTGCGGTTCGAAGGCCACTTCGACGCGCGACAGTTGCGCGGTCGTCGACTCGTGCCAGCGCGAGATCAACGCGTTGAAGAGTTCAAACGCTTCAGACTTGTATTCGTTAAGTGGATCGCGCTGCGCATAGCCGCGCCAGCCGATGACCTGACGCAGATGATCCAGCATGACAAGATGTTCGCGCCAATAATGGTCGAGCACCTGCAAGACAACCTGCTTCTCGACGAAGCGCATGACGTCCGGTGTGTTCTTCTCGATGCTGGCGGCATAGGCGGCATCCGCTGCCTTGTGGAGCCGCTCGCTGATCTCTTCGTCTGCAATGCCTTCTTCCTTCACCCAATCGGAAATGGGCAGGTCCAGATTGACGAAATTCTTGACATCGGCATCGAGGCCAGCCGCGTCCCAGGCGTCGGGATAGGCGTCCTTTGGAATATGGCGCGAGACGATGTCGTCAATGACGTTGGCGCGAAAATTGCCGACGGTTTCCTCCAACGAGTCCTGCGCCATCATTTCGCGACGTTGCTCGAAGACGACTTTCCGCTGGTCGTTCATGACGTTGTCGTACTTCAAGATGTTCTTGCGGATATCGAAGTTTCGCGCTTCGACTTTCTGCTGGGCCTTTTCGAGCGCCTTGTTGATCCACGGATGAACAATCGATTCGTCTTCCTTGAGGCCGAGACGGCGCAACATCGTGTCCATCCGCTCGGAACCGAAGATGCGCATGAGATCATCTTCGAGCGACAGGAAAAATTTCGAGCGTCCGGGATCGCCCTGACGGCCAGCGCGGCCGCGCAACTGGTTGTCGATACGACGACTTTCGTGACGCTCGGTCCCAATAATGTAGAGGCCGCCGGCGGCAATGGATTTCTCCTTGAAGGCTGCGATCTCTACACGGATTTCCGCTTCTTTCGTATCGCGCTCGGGGCCTGGCGCTATATCCTTGCACTCCTGCGAGATACGCATGTCGACGTTGCCGCCAAGCTGGATATCGGTACCGCGTCCGGCCATGTTGGTGGCGACTGTGATGGCGCCGGGGACGCCAGCTTCCGCGACGATGTAGGCCTCCTGCTCATGGAAGCGCGCGTTGAGAACGGCGAACAGTTTTGACGACTTTCCGCTGCGCGCGGCGGAATAAAGTTGAGGCAGCGCCAGCGGGTCTTCAAAATCGATCTGCGTGAAACCGTGGGTCTTCAGAAACTCCGCCAGTTGCTCTGATTTTTCGATCGATGTGGTGCCGACGAGCATCGGCTGCATGGCGGCGTTCGCCGACTCGATCTCCCGCGCGATGGCTTTCAGTTTTTCCGCTGCGGTGCGGTAGACCTCGTCATCCTCATCGAGGCGACTGACGGGGCGGTTGGTCGGAATCTCGACGACATCGAGCTTGTAGATTTCGGCGAACTCGTCAGCCTCAGTCGCCGCAGTTCCGGTCATGCCGGCCAGTTTTTTGTAGAGGCGGAAATAATTCTGGAAGGTGATCGAGGCGAGTGTGACGTTCTCCGGCTGAACCTGCACATGCTCTTTGGCTTCGAGCGCCTGATGCAGCCCTTCCGAATAGCGGCGGCCCGGCATCATACGCCCGGTGAATTCGTCGATGATTACGACTTCGTCGTTGCGGACGATATAGTCCTTGTCGCGCTGGAACAGGGTGTGCGCCTTGAGGGCCTGCTGAACGTGGTGGACAATCGTGACGTTGGCTGCGTCATAGAGCGAGCCCTCGGCGAGCAAACCGTCATCGGACAATTTGCCTTCAATGAATTCGTTGCCGGCTTCCGTAAGGTTTGCGGTGCGCTGTTTCTCGTCGACTTCGTAATGCTCTTTTGAAAGATGCGGGATAAGCGTGTCGATCTTGTTGTAAAGCTCGGACTTGTCGTCAGACGGGCCGGAA
>JAYTTW010000272.1:0-4361 GCA_043744855.1 Hyphomicrobiales bacterium | reverse complement strand
CGCTGTCGCCGCCGATCCGGTTGTGGCGAAGGTCGTCACAACGACGACGGCGCTTGCTGACTCCATCCCGTCAACGAAAGTTGTGTCGCAGTGACCGCCCGCGAATACATCTTCGCCGCCATCCTCGCCATAGGCATTGGCGGCGCGGCAATCTGGATATTCTTCCCGCAACGCATCAACAAAGAAGGACCGTCAGAATGAAAATCATCCTTGCCTCTATCGCCGCGCTCGGCCTCGCCGGCTGCGGCCCGATGCAAACCACGCTCGATCCGTCCGTCACAGCCGCGATCAAAACCGGCACCGCAACCGCCGTGCAAAAGGCCGGCGCTGCGCTCGGCCAGATCTGCGACAAATACCAGTTCGCCGATGCGGCGTTTCAAATCGCCACCATCACCGGCTACATTCCAGCGCGCTATGTGGAGGCCGAGGCCACGGCAGTCCAATTGATCGCCCGCGTCTGCGCCGCGCCGCCGACCGATCCTGTGACGTCGTACAAGGCGGCGCAAGACGCGCTGACGACTGTGCTGTCGATCCGCCAGCAGTTCCGGGCGGTGACCAAGAAGGCGGTTGTGGCGGGACCCCAAGGTAATGGTTGACTCCATTCTGCACCGTCTGACAGCGCTCGAAAATGAGCGCCGGCACGACCGCGCCTTGGCGCAGACAACCGCCAGCGGCGTGCAGCGCCTGCTCGACTCTGCCGAACGGCGGGATGTGAAAATCAGCACCTTGCAAAGTGGCGTCGATACCTTGGCGGCGAAGGTCAACGAAATGGCCCCCAGCGTTAAAGTGCTGCGGGACGGGCTGATTTTCGTGCGCTGGGGCCGCTGGATCGTTGGCGGCGTTTTCGGCGTCCTGATCGCCGCCTCGGGCCTGCTCGAGTGGATCACGACGCACGGGGGCGCGCTGTTCCGCAAGTGACGTTTTGAGATTTTGAAAGGCCTGCCATGACGACCTATACACGGACGGCCATTCGGGTTGGCGCGTTGTTCAAAGACGCGATCACATGGAGCGGCGCCGCGTTTGGGTTCGAGCCGCTGGTCGCCAATCCGCGTGTCACCGCGCAGATGCGAATGGGGCCGGGTCAGCCCCTGCTGCTGCAGCTCGATTCGCTAAACGGAACCCTGGTCCCGACCTCCACGACAACCCTTGAAATCCGGCTGACAGCCGCCCAGACGGTGGCGCTAAAACCGGCGATTGGCGCCGGCGTCTTTTTTGACATTCGCCGTTACGACCAGCTCGATGCCGATGGGGTTCCTGCGGTGATGCCGTTCCTGATTTACTGGCCGGTCACGCAAACCATCTCTGTGCCGTAATGGCGGACATCGTCATCACCACCTACCAGGTTCCCGTGGTTGTCTCGGGGAATCAGGGCGCGGCGGTCGCCGTGACGTTTCCGCCGGCGGCGGTCGTCACTGTTCAGCCAGGCGGCATCAAAGGCGACCAAGGCATCCCCGGTCCCTCGGCGCTGGGCTTCATCGACTACAGCGACACGGATTCATCCGTCCTCACCCTGGCGCCGAACACGCGCACGTGGATTACCCGCAGCGCACCCACCGCGTTGTCGTTCGCCCAGCCGCCGTTTGTCGGCGCCGTGCTTTGGGATGGCCAGAAAATTCGCGGCCGCGTTGCGCACGACACCATGGTAATGCGGCTTGATTTGATGGTGCGCCCGCTGGTGTCGGGTGGCGCGCTGTATTTCGGCATCGACATCGGGCTCGGCACGGACCTCGATCCCGACAGTAAATCTTTTGCCGGCCAAACCGGCGTGTCGCAGCCGATGCGTTTCCTCGCGCCGCTGGATTTCCGAACGTACCTGATGGCGAACGGCGGCAAGATCATGCTGTCGAGCACCGTCCCCTGCGAAATCAGCCGCGTCTCGCCCGAGTTTTTCCTGTGGGGCGCGGGGCCATGATTTCAGTCTGGTACGACTCGGCGCACCCCGGCCTCTACTTCGGCGGCAGCGCGCAGGTGTGGCCGCCGGCGTCGCTGCTGGCGGTGCTGAACCCCGACACGACGATTGAAATCTGGACCGCGAGCAACACCTCGCGCCTCGCCGGTCCCGTCGCATACACGATGCTTGCAGACGCCAGCGGCAATGGCTTCGCCAGCGCCGCGCTGGCCAAGGCGTATCTCGATGGCGCGTTCGCCATGACGCCGATTCCAACCGGGACAATCCTGCCCGTCCGCGTCGTTCTGCCCGGCGCGGCCGCAGACGTTCAGGTCACGCTGCAAGACACCATGGTTCTCATCGCCTGCGCCGACGTGCAGCGCGTCCATCTGCCTTCCGGCGCCTCGGTCGGCCAGCAGTTTTTTGTCAAGGACGCCATCGGGCGGGCCGGGCAATCGCCTTTTACAGTGCTTCCCCCGGCCGGGGAACTCGTCGACGGGCAGGCGTCAGTACTCCTGTCGAACGCTTATGAAAGCCTGACCCTCATCCACACAAGCAACCTCTGGAGCCTGATCTAATGTCCTATTTTTCCCAATACATTCTCCCCGCCGCAACCGGCGCCGTGCTCGGCGGCGTCATTGTCGGCGCCAACATCACCAACACCAGCGGCACGATCTCGCTCACTGGCGCCAACGTCACAGCGGCTCTCGGTTACACGCCGCTGTCCGCCGCCAACAACCTCTCTGATTTGGCCAACGCGGCGACGGCGCGCACCAATCTTGGCGCCGGCGCGGCGAACGGCCTCGCCACGCTCGACGCGACCAGCAAAATCCCGGTGGCGCAGATTCCCTCTTCGGTTGTCGGCGCGCTGAACTATCAGGGGGCGTGGAACGCTTCGACAAACTCGCCAGCGCTGGCGTCTGGCGTGGGGACCAAGGGTTTTTACTACAAGGTCTCGACGACCGGCGCGACGACGATTGATGGCGTCAGCCAGTGGAACACCGGCGATCTCATCTCGTTTGACGGGACCACATGGGACAAGATCGACGGCCTTGCCTCGGAAGTGCTGTCTGTCGCTGGACGCACTGGCGCGGTAGTGTTGGCGAACACGGATGTGTCCGGCCTCGGTACGCTGTCGACGCAGGCCGCTGGCGCGGTGGCGATCACCGGCGGAACCGTCACGAATGTGCGCCAGCAGGGCCACGTCACCATCCTCACGGCGGCGGGCAACTATACGGGTGTCACCGCTGATTTTGGCGGCCTGATTGTCATCAACAAGACGACAGGGGCGGCAACCGCTGTCACGCTGCCCGCTTCGCCCGTCGCCGGTGACATGGTGACGGTGAAGGATGGCAAGGGCGACTGCGCCACCAACAACATCACCCTGACAGCTGCGGCGGGGAATATCGACGGCGCCGCCAGCTTCGTGATGAATCAGGCGTGGTGCGCCATTGATCTGGTGTACAACGGCACGCTCTGGAACATCGTGTAATGTCGAATTTTTTCAGCGGCGCCCTATCGCCAGGCTCGGCGGCGGCCGCGCCGCTGAAATTCGCCACTGGCGTCAACACGACGACACCGCAAGCCGGCGCTGTCGAATATGACGGTGCGGTTTTCTACTCGAACGTCGTCGCCAGCGAGCGTGGCGTCATTCCCTCCGTACAGTTCGCCCTACTGACGGCGGCCTACACACTCACATCGCAGACCGCCGCGCAGAAACTCTTGAACGCTACAGCCAACGGCGCGCTGACCCTCGCCGTTGGAACCTACGAGTTCGAATGTGAGTTCTCGCTTTCGGGTATGAGCGCGTCGTCGGGTTCGTTTGGTTTCGCGCTGGGCGGCACGGCGGTTTTGACACAAATGTGGACAGCCGATGCGGTCAAAACCGCCCCCGTTGCGACGCCGGCGGCGACAAGCTCGACGTTTAACACGGCGGCGAATGCGGCGCTTGTGGCGGCGAACCTGCTGACGGCGGGTTACGCCAGCCTGCGCGGCATTCTACGTGTCACCACAGCCGGGACGGTCATTCCGCAAGTCTCGCTCGGCGTGGCGGCGCCAGCGATTGTCGGCGCCAACTCGTATTTCAAGGTTTCGCCGCTTGGATCCAACGCGGTGGCGAGCGTCGGTAACTGGTCCTGAACCGGTCAGCACTTCCTCCCGCTGACCGCAAACTCAACCCCGCCCGGTTCGCCGGCGCGGGGTTTTTTTGTGCCATCCGCCGGGCCGGGGCAAGGCGTTAACGTTTCCCCGTTTGTTCCGGGCATTTGGAGGCCGGGAAAGTCTAACGATTACCTCGAAATCGCTGGCTTTTCACCCGGCCTGTCACGCCGGAGGTCGCGGGTTCGAGTCCCGTCACTCTCGCCATTACTCTTTATGTCCGGCCTCGACACATGGGTGACGGAACGTACCTAAGACATGGGTGACAACCTTGGGCCGAAGGGGTTGTCGAGGGGTTGCAGGGTCTTTTGTTCCA
>JAYTTW010000271.1:0-17155 GCA_043744855.1 Hyphomicrobiales bacterium | reverse complement strand
GTTTGCATTCGGCGATCAATCGCTTGCGGAAATGCGGGAAACCGTGACGCTGTTTGCGCAACAGGTGATGCCACAGTTGCGACCGTTGCAGGTTTTTGCAGAAGGCGATGGCGCGTAACCCGAAAAACTTGAGCGGTTCGGGCGGAACTCGTTCTAACCGCCCTGTGCGTAAACCGCCTGCACCTTCGCGGCGATTTCGGGCGGCATCCCTCCCACTTCGACGACCAGCTTTTGCAGCGCCTCGCCCGACAACGGAATGCGTTCAACCCGCGACGTTTGAACGTCGGCAATAAACTCGGGATCGTCGAGCATCCTGTCGAAGGCTCTACGCAGCGCGGCGACGCGTTCCGCCGGTTGGCCGGGAGGCGAGAGAATCATCTTCCCGATCTCGCTGGCGTTGACCACCGCCCGCAGGATTTGCCGCTGTTCGTCCGTGTGGGCGAGTTCGAGCACGGTCGGCACATCCGCAAGCTGCGGATGCCGCGTCAACCCGTATTGCACGAGGATGCGCACCTTGCCCTCGGTGATCCAGTCGGGATGCCCGGTGCGCAACGCATCGAAACTCGTCGAGTGCCCCTCCACTTCGCCGCGCTCCATGGCGAGCATCGCCTCGGGCGAGCCGGCGTAACCCATGACGAGTTTGATTTTCGTGCCGAGCACGTTGTTCATCACGGTGGGATAAACCGACACGGTGGAGCCGGCGCCCGTGGCGCCTGACGTGCTGGGTCGGTCAAACAGATCCTGCAGCGTTTTGATGGCGGAATCGCGCCAGTAAAAACAAATATTGGTTGAGGGCGCGACACGACCAATCCAGTTGAACTTCGCCGATTCATATTTGACGCCCTTCGCGCCAAGTTTTTCATCGAGCGGCATGGTCGGCGACACGAGGCCGAGCGCCGTGCCATCCTTTGGCGCGAGATTGTAGAGGTAGTTTCCAGCCACGATGCTGCCAGCACCTGGCAGATTGCGTGTCACAACGCTCGGTGCGCCAGGAATGTATTTGCCAATGTGTCGCGCCACGAGACGCGCGTAAATGTCATTCGAGCCGCCAGCGGGATAGCCGATGATCATGTCGATCGTCTTGCCGCGATAAAACGCCTCGAGTGACTGGGCGTCAGCGGAGCCCGCGCGCGCCGCCGCCAAAATGGATAGAGCGCCCGAGGCGACAGAACGTCGTGACAGCCTCATGGGTTGCTTCCCTTGTGGTGCGCCGGGTGCGGTGGACTTGATGTGGTGCGCCGCGTTGACGCCCCGGTACGATAGTGTCAAGGGACGGCTTCGGGCAAGCCGCGCGTTATCCTGCAGGCGGGCCTGACAACACAGGGAGCGGACGCGTGCAGTTGACGAACTGTTTCGAGGCGACTGGCGCGCCGGACGAGACCTTCGCGCCGCGGCGGCGTCCGCAACCGGCCCTCGACTTTCAAACGCATCTGGAGCGTCTCGATAAAGCCGGGTTGCTGACGCGCATCGATAAGCCCGTCAACAAGGACACGCAGTTGCATCCGCTGGTGCGCTGGCAATTCATCGGCGGCATTCCGGAAGCCGAACGACGCGCCTTTCTGTTCACCAATGTCGTCGATTCCAAAGGCCGAAGATACGATATGCCGGTGGCGCTGGGCGCCTTGTCGGCATCGCCGCAAATCTACGCTGTCGGACTTGACTGCGCTGTCGAAGAAATTGGCGACGCGTGGAACGCGGCTATCGCCAACCCCGTCGCGCCAGTCATGGTAACGCACGCGCCATGTCAGGAAGTCGTCGAGACGGGTGACGCCCTCAAACAACCCGGCCAGGGCCTGGCGCGACTGCCGGCGCCGGTTTCAACGCCGGGTTTCGACGCCGCGCCCTATCTCACAGCGACGCTGTGCATCACCAAAGATCCGGAAACGGGCATTCGCAATACCGGTATGTATCGCGCCGCGCTTAAAGCCACAGATCGCATCGTGGTGCGCATGGTGGCGCGACCGGGCGGGGCTGGCGGCTGGATTCACTGGCAGAAATATCGGGCACGCAACGAGCGCATGCCGATCGCCATTGCGATTGGCGCGGCGCCGCCCATTGTGTTCGCCTCGCCGCAAAAACTGGCGCAGGACCTTGATGAATTTGCAGTCGCAGGCGCGCTGGCCGGCGCAGCGGTGGAGCTTGTGGCCTGCAAAACGGTGCCGTTGGAGGTTCCGGCGCGCGCCGAGATCGTCATCGAGGGATGGATTGAGCCGGATGTGCTTGAACCCGAAGCGCCATTTGGCGAAAGCAACGGCTATGTGGCGCTTGAAGCGTTCAACATGCCGATGCAGGTGACGGCGATCACGCATCGCAAGAACGCGGTGTTCAACGCTATCCTCAGTCAGGTGACGCCGTCGGAATCGAGCGTTATCAAAAAGGTCGCCTACGAGCCGCTGTATCTGCGGCATCTGAAAACGCAGCTTGGCGTCAAGGGCGTCGAGCGCGTCGTCATGCATGAGCCACTGACCAATCTGCGCCCGGTAATTTTCGTGCAGTTCAAATTCGGCACGCCGAAAACCGAAGTTTGGCGGGCCTTGCATGGATGCTCGTCGTTTGTCGCGGGCCAAGGCAAGATGTGCATCGCGGTCAGTGACGACATCGATCCATCGTCCGTGGACGCGGTGTTGTGGTCGATCGCCTATCGTTCCAATCCGCTGGAAGACATGGTCATGCTGCCGTTCCGGCGCGGCGTGCAAGGCGCGCAGTACGGCGCGAACCAGACGGACTCTTCGTTGCTCATCGACGCGACCCGCAAGTCGCTGATGCCGCCGCTGGCGTTGCCGGCGCGCCAATTCATGGAAGACGCGCGCCGGCTGTGGGACGAACTCGGCTTGCCCGCGCTGAAGACCCCTTCGCCGTGGCACGGTTACACACTCGGCAAATGGAGTGACACCTGGGAGCGCTTCGCCCGTCGCGCTGTTGCGGGTGACTGGGAGGCGAACGGCCTTGAAACTCTGGCGCGGCAACGCAAGGGCCTTGAGGCCGAGACGTCGGTAACGAAAGTCGAGACCTGAATTATTTTTCGTTAAAATACTTCAAGCGCGCCGTTCAGATGGGGATCACGAGCAGCGTGTCGATCTGGCGCGAATCGAGCACGGCGACGCGTTCACGGAATTTCAGTTCGCCAGCCTCTTCCACGATGTGATCGAGATAGCGACCGCAGGCGAAAATCGAGGTCTCGCCTGTCGTCATGGTGCGCACCACAATAAAATTGCTGCGGGCGCGGAACCCGTCGCTCGCTTCCCACACGCGCGCGGCGCCGCTGATGTGGCAATAAACGTGCGGCTCGTAAATGTTGGCCGTGCGCAGCGCCGTGATGCGGTCCGCCAGCATGCCGCGTGTATCGCAGTTGATCAGCGACAAGGGGAAACCGTTGTCGAAATTTTCGCGTGTAACGACGCGGTAAAGACAACTTTCGGTAAACAAATCCGGCCAGCCTTCGAGCCGGTCGTCATCAATGCAGTGAGCGTACTCACAAAGCAGCGCTTCGACGCGGGCGCGCACGGCAGGGCCGGCAACTTCGGATTTCGCAGCATCGTTCATTTCATCATTCCATCTGAAACGCGCTTGGAGCGCGAAGACGCTTCTTCGAACCGTAGTCGCACTCCAGGTTTTTGATTGAGCATGATCGTTTCCGAAAACCGGCGTTCCCTTTTCGGGATCATGCTCTACACGCCCATGCAGGCCCGCCAACCCTTCCAGAACCCGCGCACGGCGGATTCGGTGACGCGAGAGCCCTCGCTGGGTTCGACGCCGTAGCCGCCCATGGGCATGATCGTCATGGCGTCCGCATCGGCATGCGCGGCGCGTTGCACCCAGCCGCCGACGCAGCCGTCTTCCATGGAAATGAGGCCGGCCGGCCCGACAAGGTTGTTGACCTTGAGGCGAAGCGCCGTCATGGCGTCGTCGTCGTCCGCAAAGCCAAGCACGGTCCAGATCAACTCGCTGCGTTCAACGCCGCGCGGAACAAGCTGGCGAACCGCCAGCGCGTTGAGGATTTGCTGCACCACCAGGCCCGGAAAAATGGTCTGGATGGAGTTTGTGACAAGATCGTTCAACTCGAGCACGTGCTGCATCATCGAAGCGTCGTTGAGCTTGTACTGGTCCTGCATGGAGCGGACTTTTTCCTTGCCGATGTCGTCATCGCCGAGGGATTGGCGCTGCGTGTAACTCAAGTGATGCCAGCCGTTTTCGCTGAGCTTGATGCCGCCGCCCATGTTGGGCCGCACAACGCCAAACGTATTGTGAAACACGTGCAGGAGACTGGCGTGATAGGAATCCTTGTTGTTCTCGGTGTAGAGCTTCCAGTTGTTTGGCAATATCTGGCTATGGTAGCCGAGCACCTTGAGCGGCTTGATGAATACGCGATCAATGGCGGCGACAAGTTCGGCGCCGATGTAATCGGCGAGCGGCGGCGTCGCGTCAGAGAACGTGCCGAAGACGAGGCCGCGAAAACGCTCGACACGCAACCGTTGCAAGCCATGCTTTTTCTGATCGAAGTCAGGGCTGAGGCCACCCTTGCCGCCGACGCCGCGCTTGAAGGCGACGCCGGTGAGATCGCCGTCGAGATTGTAAATCCAGTTGTGATAGACGCAGGTGAATTCCGCCACATTGCCGCGCGGCTTGTAGCAGACAAGCGAACCCTTGTGGGCGCAGCGATTGACCATGGCGTTCACATCGCCATCCGGCGTGCGCACGAAAATGATGGGCGCCTCGCCAATGAATGTGGTTTTGTAGTCGCCGGGGTCGGGAATTTCGCACTCAAGTCCGAGAAAGCTCCACGTCGGCCCCTGAAACAAACGCAGTTGTTCGAGCGCATAGATTTCGGGGTCGGTGTAAACTTGGAACGGCACGCGCGATACGTCGGTGTGCGGCCAGGTGAAAACTTCACGCGGGGCGTGCTCGTTCATGTTGGTCTCCCGAAAACAGCGCCGTCGCCATATAGCCTACCGCACGCTTGAGCCGTTTTGAAGGCGGCGCGTTGCAACTCACAAAACCGGCGTGTCGTGACAACTTACGCCGTCTTTCTATCCTCAATGGTCGAGCGCGCGCTGCGTTCTTCACCTGGATTTACGTGCACGTCGATCAACACGACGTGACCTTCGCGCATCGCCTTGACGCCCTTGGTCATGGCAGCCTCGAGATCGGCGACGTCCTTGATGGGACCGATGCCTACCGCCCCGTAGGATTCCGCCAGCTTGGCGATTTCAACTTCTGGCGAGCCGATGCTCTGGCCGATCCAGCGATTGGAGACGGGACGGTTGCGGCGGCGCGCCACCGTCTCCTGATGCAATTCGTCGTTGAAGTAGGAACGGTTGTTGTTGAGCACGATCATCATGGGGATTTTGGCGCGCACCGCGCTCCACACCGCGCTGGCGCCCATGAGGAAGTCGCCATCGCCCAGCACTGCAACGGTTTCGCGGCCGCGCGTGTGCATGGCGAGCGCGACGCCAACGGCAATGCCCGCGCCCGAGCCGATGCCGCCACCGCCGTCCTTGCCGGTGTAAGCCTGTGAGTCGTGGAACGGCCACAGATGGCAAGGCCAGCCACGGCAAAGGCCGGCGAGGGTGACCTTGTCGGGGTCCGCAAAGGCGCTGCGCAGCGCTTTGGCGATCTCGTCCATGCTCATCCGCTTGGGGTCGGAGGCTTTGGGCTTCTTGACGAATGGCTCACGCCACGGCGCTTTCGGCTTGCCGGCAGGTAACGCGGCGAGGAGATCATCGACGACGGTTTCCGAAGTCGCCGCCATGAACACATCCATCTGCGCCAAAGCCATGTAGTTCGAGTGGGCGCCGTTGTGCAGCGTTTGATCGAGCGAGCAGGCGATGACTTTCGCTGGCGCTTCCGGCTGGTTCTTCAAGGGTCGCACGGCGCCGCCGAGATCGACCCAGTCGAGCGACAAAATCACATCGGCTTCGGCGACGATGGCGCGCGTTTCGGGCGAGAACTGGTTAAACGGTTCGCAAACGTGCGCGGCGTGATCGGTCGGGAAGCAGGCGCGCAGTTTGAGATCGGTCATGACGATCGCGCCAAGCCGCTCGACCAGTTCAACCCGCTTGTTCCAGCCGTCCATCGAAACGCCACATCGGCCGACCAGCACCAGCGGACGTTTGGCGCCCATAAGCAACGCCACAGCGGCAGAGATGGATTTCTGCGCCGGGCGCGGCGGCGGCGGCGGCTGATAGCGCGCCAGATCGGGAAATTTCACTTCGCTGCCGAGCGAAGATTCTTGCAACCCGGCGTCGAGCGTGATGAACACAGGCGCCGGCGGATCGGCGCGGGTCAGAATGTTGGCCTTGCACATCGCCTCCACCAGCGCTTCGGCTGACGCCGGCTGGTTGTCCCACTTGACGATGTCGCGCACCAGCGAGCCCTGATCGGCGGAGGTGTGAATCCAGTCGATCCACGGGCGGCGCTGATCGCTGTCCATCGGGCCGGTGGCGCCAAGAACGAACATCGGAACGCGGTCGCAATAGGCGTTGTAGAGCGACATCATGCCGTGCATCAGCCCGACGTTGGAATGCAACACGCAAGCCATCGGTTCGCCGGTCGCCTTGGCGTAGCCGTGCGCGATGGCGACGGAATGGTCCTCGTGCTGGCAAAGCACCATCGAGGGGTTTTCGTTACCGAGGTGATTGACGATGGAGTCATGCAAGCCGCGATAGGAAGCGCCGGGATTGAGCGAGATGTAAGGGAAGCCAAAGCGCCTCAGGAGTTGCGCCGCAACATCGCTCCCCCACGCCACCTTGTCGTCGGGATTACCCTCTGGCTTGTCGAAATACATGTCTGGTCCCTCTTTACTCTAATGCATCTGAGCGCTGATTCGGGAGCCAGGCGAGCCTGCCGCGATCGCGTCGGTTCGGCCGGCTTGCGGCGGGGCTTCGCGGCGCTGTCTCGTCCCTCGTGTCGGGGCGCAATCACTGGGGAGCGGCGCCCGTTCGGGGTAGATTGCCCGATACCGCCGCCTCCCGATCCGCCGCCGCACTTATGGACTGACGCGATGCAGCAAGGCAAGCGGCGCGCCGATGACCCCGGACTCCCACAGTGGTAGCAATGGCGACGCGCGCCGTCGCGCGATGACAAAGGGGAGGCCCGTATGCTTGACCGTCGTCACCTGTTGAAACTGTCCGCTGTCAGCCTGTTTGCGGGTGCCACCGGGGCGCGCGCTGACGGGCGTGTTGCGTCCGGCGATGTGTCGATTTTTTACCGGACGTTCGGCAAGCCCGGAAAAACGCCGGTGCTGATGATGCACGGCGCAAACTATTTCGACTCGTTCGACTGGATCAACGTCGCCACCCAAGTGGCAAGCGATCGCGAAGTAGCGGTGTTTGACATGCGCGGCTTCGGCGAATCGGGCTGGAGCCCATCGAAGAACTACTCCGTGGATGCGTTGATGGGCGACATTCGCTCGGTCATCAAGCAGTTGGGGTGGACCAGGCCCGTCGTGCTCGGGCATTCGTTCTCTGGCCGCCTGTCGGTCTCGTTCGCTTCCAGTTTTCCCGACGAGTTGTCGAAACTGATCGTCGTCGATAGCGCCTTTGGTCGCGATGAGCCGGGCCCGAAAGGCATCAACAATCCGCCGGTTGTTTTCCCAAGCGTTGACGCCGCAATGGAGCGATTTGGAAAGCTCGCCAATCCGCCGCGCATATCGAAGGATCGTGCCCGCGCCGAGCAGGCGCTGACCAAGGTGGCCGATGGGTACCAGTTGAAACGCGATCCAGACTATTCGAATTCCGCTCCCGTCGGCGTCGCCGGGGATGTGCGCCCACGCCGCGAACTCAATGTTTGGGAAGAGCTCGCGAAGGTGAAAGTTCCGATGTATTTCGTGCGCGGCCTCAAGTCAGATCGATTTACTCCCGATGTGGTGGCGCGCCTGAACAAGGATTTTCCAGGTATCGTGTGGGCGACCGCAGATTCCATGCACGACATTCCCTTCTATGCGCCGGATGAATTGATCGCGGCGGTCCGCAAATTCCTCGCGAATGCGTGAACCGGTGTGATGATAAATCACACATCTGTCATTCGACGGGTGGACTGGAGGTGCTGTAGGCTTTGCATTCGCGCAACGTGCCAGACAAGTATGGGCGAAGCCGGATTGGGGAGCTGAACTTGAAATTTCTGCCTGCCATTACAGCAGCAATCTTGGCCGCAAGTGCGCCCGCTGTCGCTGCCGCGCAAACGGCGGCGCCGAAGCGCGTGCAGGTGACCGGCGAACTCATCGACACCTGGTGCCAGGTGACCGGCATCATGTTCGCGCTGGGGACGGCGCATCACCAGTGCGCCGTGTGGTGCGCGGTGGGAGGCATTCCCGTCAGCATCCGCACCAAGGACGGCGCGTATTACATGGTGCTGCGCCTCGAAGACGCCGACGCCAACGTGTCCGAACCGAA
This sequence comes from Hyphomicrobiales bacterium, assembly GCA_043744855.1. GTDB lineage: Bacteria > Pseudomonadota > Alphaproteobacteria > Rhizobiales > Beijerinckiaceae > Terripilifer. The sequence continues at coordinate 8,765 of JAYTTW010000271.1, read as the reverse complement.
AATGGTTAAAATCATGAGCCATGAAGTCAAGGTCGATGGCGATCTCGTCGAGCGCGATGGCGTCAAGTTTCTGTTCGTCAACAAGGTTGCCGACGACAATGGCGTCGTCAACTTGACGCATGAGGCAAACGGCATCACGCCGTTCGGGAACTGAGCCATGCTTCGCAAAGTCTCACTCGCCGCCGCGTTGGCGTTCTCCGGCCCGGCCGCAATGGCCGCCAACGGCTGGGGCATCGAATTTGAAAAAATCACCGTCATCGAAGGCAAGGTCGTCGACCTCGCCTGCGCGTTGACGGGCGATTGTCCGAACGCTTGTGGCGCCGGCAAACGCCAGATGGGCTTGCTGACAAGCGACGGCAAACTGCGCGCCATCGTCAAGGGCCCTGTGGATTTCGCCAACGCGGTCGTCGATCTCTCTCCCTACTGCGGCAAGACCGTGCAGGCGGATGGTTTGCTCATCGAAAATCCGGCCATGCAAATGTTCATGGTTCAGCAGCTTCGCGAAGACGGCGCGCAGCCATGGGCCAAGCCGACGAAGTTTCAGAGCCTGTGGGAAAGCGCCAACGGCAAGGCCGGGGAATGGTTTCGCGCCGATCCGCTGGTCAAGCGCACGCTTGCTGAGGATGGCGTGTTCGGCGTCAAGGGACTTGCGCCGCCGCCGGAAAAGAAATGATTTCGCGTCGTGGCGCACTGCTGGCGGGGTTGGCGATCGCCTTTGCAGGGCCACTCGCAGCACAAGTCGCCGATCCCTTGGCGGATCGTTTCGGCGGCGCCTTCACGCTGACCGCGCACAACGGCAAGCGCGTCAGCGACACGGAATTTCGCGGGCGCTTCCTGCTGGTTTATTTTGGCTACACGCGCTGCCCGGATGTATGCCCGGATGACCTGCTGACGATGAGCGCGGCCATCCATGGGTTGGGCGCTGTGGCGGAACGTTTGCAACCGCTGTTCATCAGTGTCGACCCGGCGCGCGACACGCCCGACAAGCTGGCAGACTATGTCGAGAGTTTTCATCCCCGGCTGATCGGCCTGACTGGCACGGAGGCGGAGATTGCGGCGGTGAGCCGCGCCTACAAGGTGCATCGGGTCAAGTACACGCCGGCCAACGATCCCGCCAATTACGGCGTCGATCATTCGTCACTCACGTATTTGATGGGGCCTGACGGCAAATTTCGCACGCTCATTCCGCACAACACCAGCGCCGAACGCATGCGGGATGTCGTGCTGGGTTATTTGCAGCGCGAGTGATCTCACCGCAGTCCAAGCGCGCCGGAATTGCTGCCGCGCGAAATGCGCGACCGCCAGATCACCAGCACGACGCCGAACAGCAGCGCGACATCAATCACCATGCCATAACGAAGCCAGCGCAGGCGTTGCCACAAATATTCAAAAAGACTGCAATCGTGCACGCCCTGGCGCAAGCCGCAGTGCCCCTGATACAGATCCGCCTGCGACCACAGGAACATCGCCCATGGCGCTGTCCAGAAGGCGAGCGCCGCCAGCGAATGCGCAAAAAGTTTAAGGCCGGTGTAGCCGCGATCCCGCGCCAGCCACAGCCAAAGGAACATCAAGGTCGTGCAAATGGTGATCTTCAGCCAAAGCAGGATGACGTAGAATACGATCGGCATTCCATCCTCCCTGTTTGCGGTCCCTGAGCGTTATCCAATCAACGTTGAACCAAAATCCGGATCGCGATTCCCGCCATTCAACGGGTTTGAGCGTGGTCTTGTCGCTGAATTTTCAACTATCGGATCGCGCTTCTAACGCGGTGCGAGAATCATCACCATCTGACGGCCCTCCATGGACGGCTCGGCTTCGACCTTGGCCATGACAGCCGTTTCGGTTTTGACGCGATTGAGAAGCGCGTAACCGATATCCTGATGGGCGAGTTCGCGACCGCGGAAGCGCAGGGTGATCTTGACCTTGTCGCCTTCCTCGAAAAAGCGGCGAACGGCGCGCATCTTGACGCCATAATCATGATCGTCGATGCCCGGCCGAAGCTTGATTTCCTTGACCTCGACCACCTTCTGGCGTTTGCGCGCCTCGGCGGCCTTTTTCTGCTCGAGAAAGCGGTGCTTTCCATAATCCAGAATTTTACATACCGGCGGAACCGCGTTGGGAACAATTTCGACCAGGTCCATTCCGGCTTCATCAGCGAGCGCCTGCGCGTCGCCGAGCGCCACCACGCCCCTTTTCTGGCCTTCCTTGTCAATCAGCATAACTTCGGCTGACCGTATGTCCTGATTTATTCGCGGGCCGTCCTTCTGCGGGGTCGGCGGGGCTTTCATGGGTCGGCGAATGGTTCATCTCCTGTCGAAATTATCGCGGATCGGGCGAGAGCCAAGCAAGACTTCAAGCAAGACTGCCTGTGGCGCAGCTTGCTGCAACCAGACCCACTTGAAGCATTAGGACATTGTGTTGCGAAGTCAACAAAACTTCACGCCTCAGCCCGCGACGATGGCCGCCCGCAGGGTCCGCCGCTGCTGCAACAGCGCCGCATAAACATCAAGGGTGGCCGTGCACATGTTTTGTAAGGAAAAGCGCGCCTCGACATGGGCGCGGGCGCGCTCAACGAGGGCCTCACGGGCGCTGGCGCCAAGCGCCAGGGCCGCCTCAAGCGCGTCCGCCAGTTCGCCAGGCTCTCCAGGCGACACGTGCCAGCCGGTGCGCTGGCGCGCCTCAACCCGTGGCGGGGCCAGCACCGTATCCGGGGCGGCGCCCAGCTCGGAGACGACGACGGGCGCGCCCATCGCCTGCGCCTCGACGGCAACCCGTCCAAAAGCCTCCGGCTCGGTGGAGGGCACCGCCACGACGGCGGCGGCGAGCAGTGCAGCCGGCATGTCTTCGCAATGCCCGGTGATGCGCACGACGCCCTCAAGGCCGGCGGCGGCAATGGCGGTCGCCAGTTCGGCGCGGTAGCCGTCGCGGCCTTGTTCGTCGCCGGCGAGAATGTAACGCGTGTCGCAGACGCCGCGCGAGGTCAGCAATCGCGCCGCCTCGATCAGCACTTTCTGGCCTTTCCAGCCGGTCAGGCGCGCCGCCAGCAGCACAATGCGCTGATCGGCGGCCACACCCCATTGGTCGCGCAGTTTCTGCACACGGGCGGGATCGACGGCTGAGGGCGAAAAACGCCGCATGTCGGCGCCACGCTCGATGACGCGGATGCGGTCGTGCGCCCAGGGGTGACGCCGTAAAATCTGCCCGGCGGTATAATCGGAATTGGCGATCACCGCATCGCCGCGCGCCATCACCGAGTTGTAGGCCAGCTTGGCCGCCGAGACGCCGCTGTAGGCGCCGTGCCAGGTGGTGACCAGCGGCGTGCCGGTGCATTGCGCGGCGCCCAACGCCACCCAGGCGGGGGCGCGCGATCTGGCGTGCACGATGTCGACGCCTTCGCGGCGGATGATCTGGCTGAGGCGGCGCACATTCCACGCCATCCGCAGCGGGTTTTTAGTGGCGGCGGGAAACTCGATCCAGACGCCGCCGCTAGCTTGCAATTCACTGATCAGGCGGCCGCCGCGACAGGCAACCAGAGGCCGTGCGCCGACCTGCGCCAGCGCGGCGGCGATGTCTATGGTGGTGCGTTCCGCGCCGCCGGCATCGAGATCGGGAATGATCTGCAGGATGCTGCGCCCGGAAAGAGTGCTGGCCACATCGTCCGGCGACAGGGTTGGCGAAGGCGTCAACGGCGCAAGCTCTCCAACGGGGCAAATTCCCTGTGACGCGGCGTTTAGGCAGACGGTTGCCGGGCGCTAAGGCGCGGCCTACACCTCGTACCCGCCAGCGGCGCACTGCGTCGCCGTGAAGGAAGGCCACTCGTGACGCCAGCCGAACCCACCGGAAACGCCGATCCAGTCGCTGTGACTTACGTCGAAATGGCGGCGCCAGGCAACCCGCCAGACAACCCGCCAGACAATCCGTCAAGCAACCCGTCAGGCAACCCCCGACGGCTGGCGATGCGTTGGCGGGCGGGCAAGGGTCCGGGGATCGTGTGGCTCGGCGGCTTCAAGTCGAACATGCTGTCGAGCAAGGCGGCGCGGCTTGACGGCTTCGCGGCGGCGCAGGGGCGCAGTTGCCTGCGGTTCGACTATTCCGGCCATGGCCAATCCGGGGGGCTGTTCGAAGACGGCGTCATCGGCGCGTGGTTGGCGGAAAGCCTGGCGATGCTGCGCCAGCAGACGCAGGGACCGCAGATCGTGGTCGGCTCGTCGATGGGCGGCTGGATCGCGCTGCTGGTCGCGCGGGCGCTCGAAAAACTGGGCGAGACAGCACGGCTTCACGGCATGGTGTTGATCGCCCCCGCCGTCGATTTTACCGAGGCGTTGCTGTGGCCGCGTATGCCCGAGGCGGCGCGCCGCGACATCGAGACAAAGGGGGTATGGATGCGCCCGTCCGACTATTCTACGGAGCCCTACCCGGTGACCCGGGCATTGTTTGAAGACGGGCGGCGGCATTTGCTGCTCGACGGCACGGTGCGCAGCTACTGTCCGGTGCATATTCTACAGGGGCTGCGCGATCCAGACGTGCCATGGCGGCACGCCATGAAACTCGTTGAACACATGCATGGCGATCCGGTTACCGTGACGACCATTGCAGACGGCGACCACAGATTGTCGCGCGAGGAAGACATCGCGCGCTTGCTGGCGGCGGTGCAAGCCTTGATCTGAGGGCGATGCTGGCGATATCGCGAACGATTTAGGCGGCGGTTTTGGGCCGAAGGTCCGGGTGTAGGCAGCGGGTGGGACGACAGGGTGTTGTTCGACAATGTACCAGTTCATAGCCGTGCTCTGGAGGACCGGCTTTCCTCGCTGGCGGCTCGGTCAACCCGGCAGTCGAAGAGCCTGTCGCCGTTCTTCTCGCGCCGCGACGATCAACTCCCGCAACCACGCGTCGGTAAGCTGATCCAGATGGGTAATCGGCACATGCCGCATCGCCTTTCCGGTACCCCGCAATTTTGTGGTTGGATCAGGCAGATCAACACCACGATAGAAAGCAAGATTCACGTGATCTTTGTACGGCAGTGCGCAGGCGTAGGCTTCGCTCATCTTCTTCGGCCCCCATCCCCAGCTAACCGCCCGATCGCCGGGCCGCGAGACCTCAATGAGATCAGGGTGCAGTTCAAATGCCAGCGCTCGGAGTGCACGCAGCAGCGCCTCATGCTGCGGTTGGAGGGCAACAATCTGCTCAAAGGTTCCGGTCGCTTCGCCCATTTTAATCTCCCTCGCCGTTGCAGATTTACGGCGGCTATCAGGCATGAGCGGCTCCCGCAAAACCAATTCAGCATCCGTCAGATCGCTTGCATCGCAACCCGTCACGCCGATTGCATGTGCGGCGCCGTCAACGCACCAGGCTACCTGAATGGGTAACGGTAGCGGCGCGCGCGGCCCCGGTGGTGTGAAAAATGCCGAACGCGCCGAGGCCCGCCGCCGCCGTGACAATGGCGAGCGGCCAGGCGCTGGCGCCGAGATTTGCGCCGATGATCGAACCGACGATGGCGCCCGATGTCATCTGCGCGAAGCCGAGCAGGGACGAGGCTGCGCCAGCCCGCTCCGGAAAAGGCGTCAGCGCGGCCGCCAGTGTGCTGGGCAGCAAAAATCCGACGCCGATGAAATAGATCATTTCTGGCACGACGACGCCGGCGATGGCTTGCGGGAACAACCAGACGCCAAGCACCTGAGCGACGCCGCCGGCGCACAGGCAGGCGACGCCCAGACGGATCATGCCTTCGAGCCCGCGCGAATTGACAAGGCGCGAGCCGAGCCAGGCGCCCAACACATACGTCGTGGAACAGGCGGTGAAAACGAAGCCAAACTTGATCGGCGACAGCCCATAGGTCCCCTGCAACACCACCGACGACGCCGATACAAACGCAAACAAGCCGTTGTAACAGCACGCCTGTATGCCGAGATAAGAGAGATAGGCGCGATTGCGCGCGACAATGGTGAAGCTGCCAAGCATGCTTGCAATGGAAATGGGGCCGGGCTGCTTTCGCCGGTTTGTCTCCGGCAACAAAAACACCACGACGGTGGCGATGCTCGCTCCGACGACGCCCATCACGACGAAGCTCGCCTGCCAGCCGGACCAGGTTTGCAGAAAGCCGCCGAGGACTGGCGCGAGGATCGGCGTAATCCCGACGATTACGCTCATCAGGGCGAATTGGCGGGCGGCGCGGGCCCCTTCATAGAGATCGCGCACGATGGCGCGACTCAAAATGATTGGGCCAGCGGCGCCCATCGCCTGCACGACGCGAGCGGCAATCAGCATGGTGATCGAGTTGGCGAACATGCAGGCGAGTGTCGCGGTCAGATAAAGCGCAAAGCCGACCAGCATCGTTGGGCGACGGCCGAACTTGTCGGAAAACGGGCCATACAGAATTTGGCCCAGCGCAAAGCCCATGAGGTAGCAGGTGATGGTGAATTGCGTCGCCGCCGTGGACGCGCCGAACGCTGTGGCGATTTGCGGCAACGAGGCTACATAAATGTCGGTCGCCAGCGGCCCCAGCGCCGTCAGGCTGGCCAGCAACACCGTCATGGCGACAGAATTGGGATTAAGTTGCATCCAATATACACCCGGGCAAGAAAGCGGTCGGCTTACGGGCGAATGGCGCGGGTGTCGAGGCTTGAAGGATCGGCGCGTCGGGACGGCAGACTGAGCCATTTCCGGCGCGGCGATAAAACTTGTGTTTGTCGTCGGGATCGCTATATTGTCGCTATCAACGTTCTCATACAGATCGTCCTTGGATGATCATTTTTGAGAGTGGGGCCCGCCCGGGACCCGCTCTTTTTTATTACCTGAAACCGGGCGCGAAATTTCTTCATGGAGTTTCTCGTTGCAAGACGAGAGTACAGCGCAAGTCGCACACGCAGTTGCTGGCGCGGCCGGGGTTGGCGGCGTCGAGGAACCGCGTTTTGTGCGTGAGACCGGCGTTGCGGCGCGCGTCGTCGCCATCGCCGGGCCGGTTCTGGCTTACGTCGGCTACCGGATTGTGCGGGTCAAGGTTTCTGGCGCCAACGGCATGACCATCCAGATCATGGCGGAAAGGCCGGATGGGACGATGACGGTGGAAGACTGCGAAAAAGCCAGCCTCGCCGTCTCGCCGGTTTTCGATATCGATGAGCCGACTTCGCAAGCCTATCATCTGGAGATGTCGTCGCCCGGCATTGATCGTCCGCTGGTGCGCGTCTCCGACTATCGCCGCGCCCTCGGTCATGAGGCGCGTATAGAAATGGACGTAGCGGTCGACCGGAGAAAACGCTTTCGCGGCTGGATCGAGAGCGTCGAGGGCGATGGCGCAGACGCCATTCTGCACCTGCGCCGCATGGACGCTGGCGCCGACGAGGAAGCCGATGTGCGATTGCCAATACGCGACGTCGGCGAAGCGCGCCTGGTGCTGACGGAAGCGCTGATCCGCGAGACGCTGCGCGCCGCCAAGGCGGCAGGCAGGGGATTGGGGGAGACGGAAGACGACGGGGCGAGCGCAGCAGCCGATGGCGCCGCCGCTTCCCGCACGCGCGCCCATCCCCGATCAACGAAGACACCGCCGGTTGGTGGTTATGCAAGGAAGGCGGGGAAACCCGCCAATCGCGGGGCTCGCAAGCCACGCTGAACGTAACGCGGGCAACCCCCGCTGATGGAGGCAGACATGGCCGTTAGCGCCAACCGACTTGAACTGTTGCAAATCGCCGACGCCGTGGCGCGGGAAAAATCCATTCCGCGCGAAGTCGTGCTGCAATCGATGGAGGATGCGCTGCAAAAGGCGGCGCGCTCGCGCTACGGGCAGGAGACCGAAGTGCGGGCTGAGATCAATCCCAAGACGGGCGAAATCCGCTTTTCGAGGCTGATGCTCGTCGTCGACGAAATCGAGAACGACGCGACGCAGTTGACCCTGGCCGACGCGCACAAGAAAAATCCCGCCGCGCAGGTCGGCGACTGGATCGCGGAAACGTTGCCGCCGTTCGATTTCGGCCGTATTCCCGCCCAGTCGGCCAAGCAGGTCATCGTGCAGAAAGTTCGCGACGCCGAGCGTGATCGCCAATATCAGGATTACAAGGAGCGCATCGGCGAAATCGTCAATGGCATCGTCAAGCGGGTGGAATATGGCAATGTCATTATCGACCTTGGCCGCGGCGAGGCGATCATCCGTCGCGACGAACTGATCCCGCGCGAGATGTTCCGCCCCGGCGACCGGGTTCGCGCCTACGTTTACGACGTGCGGCGTGAACAGCGCGGGCCGCAGATTTTCATGTCACGCACGCATCCGCAGTTCATGGCCAAGCTGTTCGCTCAGGAAGTGCCCGAAATCTACGATGGCATCATCGAAGTGAAATCCGTGGCGCGCGATCCTGGCTCACGCGCCAAGATTGGCGTTATCTCGCGCGATGGGTCGATTGACCCCGTCGGCGCTTGCGTCGGCATGCGCGGCTCGCGCGTGCAGGCCGTCGTCAACGAACTGCAGGGCGAGAAAATCGACATCATTCCGTGGTCGGCGGACGCAGCGACGTTTATCGTCAACGCGCTGCAGCCGGCGGAAGTGGTCAAGGTTGTGCTCGACGAGGATTCCGCGCGTATTGAAGTTGTCGTCCCCGATGACCAATTGTCTCTGGCGATTGGTCGGCGCGGCCAGAATGTGCGCCTCGCCTCGCAATTGACCGGATGGGATATCGACATTCTCACGGAGGCGGAGGAATCCGAACGCCGTCAGAAGGAATTCCAGGAGCGCACCACCAGTTTCATGAATGCGCTCGATGTGGATGAGGTTGTCGGCC
>JAYTTW010000270.1:0-4381 GCA_043744855.1 Hyphomicrobiales bacterium | reverse complement strand
AATTCGCCATCGAATACTATGGCATCGATCATGTCATGTATGGCACCGATTATCCCTGCTGGGATCCGGCGACCTGCCTCAAGCTGCTCGAGGCTGTGCCGTTGAGCGACGCCGACAAGCAGAAGCTGTTCTACGACAACGCCCGCCGCATCCTGAACCTGAAAGATCCGCTGTCTGCAAAGATCGCGGCGGAATAAACGGTGGCGGAACCACGCCACAAAAAAACGCCGCAGGGGCAAATCTGCGGCGTTCTTGTTTCGCGCTTTGGGCTTACGGGAAAACGCTAATGCCTAGCGAATATGGCGACCGGAATGAACACCGGCGACGCCAGCCGCGTGCGCATAGCCGCCACGGTGACCCCGGTAGCCACCCCCGCGATAGACCACGCCGCCGCGATAGCCGCCACGGTAACCCCCGTAGGCGTAAGCGGGCGAGGCATACCCATAGGCCGGATACGAATACCCGTACTGCGGATAGCCGTAGCCATAACCGTAACCATAATCATCCGACCGGCTGTTGGCGATCACAGCGCCGGCTATTGCCGCAAACGCGCCAAGGAACGCGGCTGGAACTCCCGCGTTTCGGCGATGCACGACACGACGCCCACGGTAGCGCGCTTCAACTATTGGTGCGCCCGGCGACAGAACATCGGCTCGGACGACGCTGGTTGGCGCCGCAACGGCGGGGTTGAACGACGTCGACGCAAGAAGTGTCGCGCCAACGACACCGGGGACAAGTGCTTTGAGAAAACGCATGGTGCATCTCCCTTTCTGACGATTGAAATGGGAGCGGCAGACATGCGCCGCAAGCATCAAAGGGTCACATTAATTTGTCTTCACAATTGATGAAGCCTGGCCTGCACTGGACGTACCCCAAGCCTGCACTGGACGTACCCGAAGCCTGCACTTGACGTACGCGAAGCGAATGCACAGTTTGAGTGAGAAATGGCGTTGAACGCATGACAGATACTTGGAACGCATGACAGATACTTGGAACGCATGACAGATACCTGGAACGCATGACAGACACCCGCAACACCCGCCCGCGCGCCTTTCGTCTGGAGGCGACGCAATCGAGCGACGCGCAGCCTGCGCCGGTTATCGAGTTGCAGCCCGATGCCTACGCGACACCGGGCGGCGGCAAAATTCCCGAGGCGGAAGTTGCTGTCGAAATCGCGCAGAAGCGCGGCATGCTTGCCAGCGGCGTGATGAGTTGGGGCGGCTTGTTCTGGTCCGCCATAACAGGTTTGGTATCGCTTGGAATCAGCGTCTGGTTTTGGGGTGTCGTCGAAAATCTTTTTGCGCGAACGCCAGCGTTGGGCTGGGCTGGTGTCGGGCTCGCCGGCATCGCCCTGCTGGCGTTGCTTGTGCTTCTCAGCCGCGAACTGCTTGCCTTGCGAAAACAGAAGCGCATTGCCCGCCTGCATGCCGGTTTCGCCAAAGCCCGCGCCGATGATGATCGTGACGCGGCGCGCGGCGGCGTCGCCAACCTCGTCAACCTCTACGCCACGCGGGCGGAAACTGCGGCTGCCCGCGCCCATCTGCAAGGTCTTTCCCACGAAATCATTGATGGTCGCGACCTCATCGACATTGCCGAGCGCACGCTCATGCATCCGTTAGATGAAAAAGTGCGGCGCGAGATCGCCGTCTCGGTGCGACGCGTCTCCGTGGTGACCGCCATATCGCCGCGGGCTTTGCTCGATGTGCTGTTTGTCGCCGCGCAGGCGATTCGGATGACACGACGCATTGCGGAAATTTACGGTGGACGTCCGGGCCTGCTGGGATTTTTGCGTCTCGCGCGTTCCGTCGCCGCGCATCTTGCGATCACAGGCGGAATGGCGGTCGGCGATTCCATCGTTCAGCAGGTTTTGGGTCACGGCATTGCCGCGCGGCTGTCGGCGCGACTGGGCGAGGGCGTTTTGAATGGCCTGCTTACGGCGCGCGTCGGGCTTTCGGCCATGGCGGTTTGCCGCCCGATGCCGTTCGCCGCGCAAAAGCCGCCTGGCGTCAATGATGTCGCGCCATTTCTTTTCAGCAGCGGCAAATCGTAGGAGGCAAGCACAACTCTCAGCGCTCATTTGACCCGCGCAGCCTTGCGTTGCACCGACGGCGCCGGCGCAACACGATTGCGCCACGCAGCCAGCAGCGCCAGCAGGACGCCGCCGCCCAACACCCACCACATCGGCCGGATCGTATAGGTGAAATCGAGGTTGGCCTCGAGCACGCGCGAGATCGGCACGCGGGTCGAAAACCCATAATATGCCGCCTCGATTGCAGCTGTCGCCACGGCGCAAACGAGCGCTGCGCTGGACAACGCGACAAGACCGGGGCTGGATAATTTGCGCACCACGCGAAACGCCATCAACAAAACAAAAAACCCGCCGAGCAGCGTCGCCTCCGTCGCATCGAGACGCACCTCCATGAAGGTGTGCACCAGACTGAGCAGCGTTGCCGCGTAGGTCCATTGGTGCAAGGCGTTCCAGCGCGCCGCGCCAAGACGGCGAATGGAATAGTCGTTCGAGGTGACGCCGAGGGCCGCCATCAGCAGTGTCGCCGCCAGCCCAACCGTCAGGAACAGTCGCAAAAACGTTTCAGTAAATATCTGCACCCACGCGTAATCGAGGTCCACGCACCACAAAGCGATATGCAACAACGTGTAGTAGAGCGCCGCCAAACCAAACATCCGCCGCACCAGTATGAGCTTGTTCCAGCGCGTCACCCAACGCAGCGGCGTCACCGCCAGGGAAATGACGATCATCCGCATCGCCCAGTCGCCGCTTTCACGCAGCAGATCGGTCACCGGCTTGGGCGACAAACGCCCGGTCTGCCACTCCACAAGCATCCACACGACAGGCGCGCAAAGCAGCAGAAAGCTGGCGAGTTTCAACAGGCTGACGCGACCGGATCGCTCCGACCACGGCATCCAGGAAGCAAGCGACGCGGCAAGCGGAGAGGTTTTCTGCGCGATATCTGTCATGCCTGACTCTAACCGCGCAAACCTCGCAACGGGTTAAATTTATGCAACGTTGAAGTTCACAATTTCGCGCGCTGATTTGATTGTCAGGCGACGCCGAGCTTCTTCTGCAGATTTGTCGACGACGTGGTGTACTGGAAGGTCAACTTCTTGTCGGGGTAAACGTAGCGGTGGGCTCGCTGCGCGGCGAGCGCGGCTTCGTGAAAACCCGACAAAATGAGCTTCAGTTTGCCCGGATAGGTATTGATGTCGCCGATGGCGAAAACCCCCGGCGTGCTTGTCTCAAATTTTTCCGTATCGGCAGGCACGAGGTTTTCATGCAGGTTGAGGCCCCATGCGGCGATCGGGCCGAGCTTCATGGTCAGGCCAAAGAACGGCATCATCACGTCGCACGCAACGTCCTGAATAACGTTGTCGGCGCCGCGAACGCTGGCGCGGGCCAGGGCGCCGTTCTCGCCAGCAAGGCCCGTCACCTGGCCGATCTTCAAATCCATCTTGCCCGTCGCCACGAGATTGCGCATTGCCGAGACCGAATGCGGAGCGGCGCGGAAATCATCGCGCCGGTGCACCAGCGTCACCCGTTCCGCGATTGGCTGCAAGTTGAGCGTCCAGTCGAGCGCGCTGTCGCCGCCGCCGACAATGAGAATGCGCTTGCCGCGCATCGTTTCCATCTTGCGCACCGCGTAGAAGATCGACTTGCCTTCAAAAGCATCGATACCGGCGATGGGCGGCTTTTTCGGTTGAAACGATCCACCGCCTGCGGCCACCACAAGAACCTTGCATTCAAAAATTTGCCCGCCGTTCGTCGCTACCCGGAACAGCGGCGCGGTCGCGCTGCCGAGTACATCGAGGCTCTCAACCTGCTCGTTGAAATGAAACGTCGGATGAAATGGCTCGATCTGCTTCAAAAGATTGTCGACGAGTTGCTGACCGTTGACGATGGGAAATCCGGGAATGTCGTAGATCGGCTTCTCCGGATACAGTTCCGTGCACTGGCCGCCGGCGCGCGGCAGGATGTCGATGAGATGCGCGCCAATATCGAGCAGCCCCAACTCGAAGACCGCAAACAGGCCGACGGGACCAGCGCCAACGATGACAACATCGGTTTTGATGATTTCGTTCATGCCAAATCCTTGCGGCGGAGCCTTTTCAAGGGCGCCAACCAGGGCATTGCCTCACGACGCGGCGACGTAAGAAGGCAGATCACGGGCCACCGACGGCGTCCACCTGCCACATAATGACGCGAAGGGATAATTCACCCGAAAAAAATTGTAAAGAAATTTATTACACAAAAATTATTTGTGTAAAGTTAGGGCGTGTCGTCATTTAGAGGGATTCGCAAATCAGCAAAAGCGTGATTCATAGGGAGCCTACTTTTAGGAGGCTTTCGGATGAAGCGCTACGGATT
>JAYTTW010000269.1:0-17213 GCA_043744855.1 Hyphomicrobiales bacterium | reverse complement strand
GTCACTCAACGATTTGGCGGCGTCGATATGATTCTCCTAGTGGACAACGCCCAACAGCCGATGCAGGCAGCTCCACTCGCTCTCCTACGAGCTATTGGTAGCGCCGGATTCGCCGACAAGGTCGCCATTGCCTTCACGCATTTCGATGAAGTTAAGGGAGCTAACCTCGGTTCGTTCGAACAGAAGCGGGATCATGTCGTATCTTCTGTCAGTAGTACGATTGCGAGCTTACGCGATATCGTCGGTGCAGGAGTCGCCGGTGCATTGGATCGGCAAATCGAAGGGCAATTGTTTCTTTTGGGAGGTCTTGATAAATCGACCGAAAAACTGCCGACCGGCTTCAAGCGAGAACTCGGCAGGCTCATAAGCTCGATGCAGCAGGCTGCCGAGCCGGAAGAGCTGGTCGATTGCGCCCCACAATATGAGTTCAAGGGCCTTGAGATCGCAATGCACGACGCGATTGACTCCTTTCGACAACCTTGGCGAGCCCGACTTGGTCTGACCTATCACGATGCGATCGCCAAAGAGCACTGGACGCGAGTAAAAGCGTTGAGCCGTCGATTGGCGAACGGCTGGAATGACGAGTACGACAACCTTAGGCCGGTCGCCGATTTGCTGTCTCGGCTACAAGAAGAAGCGTCGAAATGGCTTGAACGTCCCGCCGGGTGGAGCCGGCTGCCGAATGGCGATGACGAACGCGAGGCTGCTTTGGATCGGATACGCCGCGCGGTTTTCGCTCGGCTCTCGGAACTGACAAGACAGCGTCTAAGGGATAATCAGATTGCAAGCTGGAGATCTGCGTATGAGCACAGCGGAACCGGTTCTGCGACTCGACGAGCCGAGACGGTTGATAACATTAACAATCAAGCCGCGCCGCAAATCAGTGCTGCAATGAGCCCAGACGCGCGTGACTTTTTGGCAAAACTCTATGAGATTCTTCGGGAGGCAATCGACGAAGCTGGAGGCGTGATTCTTCCTATAGGAGGCTAGTTCATGCGGGCGGCGGCTTTAACGGCGAAATACCCGCATGCCATGCCGTCTACAAAAGGTGTTGCGTTTGCGAACAGCGCCGCCTACAAGCGCGTCTCGCAGTTGACGCGGGGTGGAGCAGCCCGGTAGCTCGTCAGGCTCATAACCTGAAGGTCACAGGTTCAAATCCTGTCCCCGCAACCAAATCAAACCCCGTGGCGCGAGCTGCGGGGTTTTTTGTTATTCCGTCGCCGCGCAAATAACCGACGGCCCGGCCCGCGCCGATGTCTCAGTCTCAACTCGCTGCCTATAAAAACATGAACAACACGGCGCCGACGAGACACGCGAACGCGCCGAGATGGCTCCAGCGCAGCGCCTCGCCGAGGTAGAGCACCGAAAACGCCGCGAACACCAGCAACGTAATGACTTCCTGAATCACTTTGAGTTGCGCTGCCGAGAATTCGCCGTAGCCAATGCGATTGGCCGGCACTTGCAAACAGTATTCAAAAAAGGCGATCGCCCAGCTCACCAGAATGACCGTGAACAACGGCGTCTCGCGAAATTTGAGATGCCCGTACCATGCCAGCGTCATAAAAATGTTGGAACCGATAAGAAGCAAAACAGTGCGCACGATAACTCCTATTTTTCGGCATGGCGGAATTTGACGCGATAGCCCGTTCGCCTAAACTGCCGAATGACAACGCGCGCCAGACGGAAAGGATGCTGCATGGGGTGGCGAGGCAAGACAACATTCGCCGCTGCAATAAGCCTCGCGATGGCGTGCTTCGTTTCTGAGGCGCGCGCGGAAAATGCCGACGCGGCGCAATTTTATCGCGGCAAGACGGTGACGTTCGTCATCAATTTTACCGCTGGCGGCTCGACTGACCTTGAAGGGCGCATCTGGGCGCGGCATTTGCGCACGCACCTTCCCGGCAATCCAAACGTCATCGTGCAAAACATGGGCGGCGCCGGCGGCACCATCGGCACGAACTGGCTGGCGCAAGTCGCCAAACCCGATGGCCTCACCCTCGCCTATCTCACGGGTTCCACCGGTAAGCAGGCGCTCGGCGATTCCACCGTCATTGACATGAACACGCTCGCCTACGTCGGCAACTCGCCGGATGTGAATTTGACCTACGCGCGCAGCGACATTGCGCCGGGGCTTCGACAGCCGCTCGATTTGATGAAGGCGCGCGATTTCTGGGTCGGCGGGTTGTCGCCGGACAGTTCGAAGGATGTCATCGAGCGCATGCAGCTCGAAATGCTAGGGCTTCCGTTCAAATACCTGACCGGTTTCAAGGGCTCGCCGGAGGCGCGGCTGGCGTTGCAAAAAGGCGAGATTCAGTTCTACAGCGAAGGCATCGCTTCGTGGTTTGCATCCATCGAACCGGGTTTGGGGCGCACTGGCGAAGTGTTGCCCGTGTGGGTCGATCCCCTCGACGATGGCGTCTCAATGCGGCGACCGCCGGATGCTGAGGGCGTGCCGGCGTTGCCGTTTCACGAATACTACGAGGCGGCGCTGGGCAAAAAACCTTCGGGACAACTGTGGGAGATGTATCGTCGCTCAAACCTGTTCACGACGGCCTATCTGCGCGTCTTCATGATGCCGCCGAAAACGCCGCCAGCGACCGTCGAAATCTTCCGTCAGGCTTTTGTGGCGACCGCAGAGGATGCCGAGTTCAAGGCTGAAACGAAAAAGGCGTTGCAGCGCACGCCTTCCTTCAAATCCGGTGCGGCGGCTGAGGCCGCGTTCCATCACATGCTGGTGAAAAATACGGAATACCAAGCCTTCATGACCGAGTATGTAGAGCGCGGCAAACGCAGCATGGGCGCGAAGTAGAGCATGATCCCGAAAAGTGGACGCCGGTTTTTGGAAAAGATCATGCTCATTCAAAAAACCTTGAGTGCGACGACGTTTTCGAAGCAGCGTCATCGCCCTCTAAGGGCTCGCATGTTTGGCTTTGCGTCATGCGTGTAAACCTGCAACGTGCAGGGGAACAGGACGTGACGATGAGCGAAAATCTTGGAAAGTGGCCGCCACCAGCCGCGCCAGCGCGCGCCACGTTGCCAGGTCGGCTGGTGCGCCTTGAGCCGCTGCAGGCGCGGCTGCACGCCGCCGCACTGTGGTGCGGCTTTGCCCCCGGCGTAGAACTTTGGCGTTACATGGCCTACGGACCCTTCGCCAGCGAAGCCGCGTTCACTGAGTGGCTGGCCGGCCGCGAAGTGACAGATGATCCGTTGACGTTCGTCATCCTTAGAGCGGCTGGCGGGCAGGCGGTCGGACTGCTTTCGCTGATGGCTGTACGTCCTGACATGGGCGTACTCGAGATCGGAAATATCGTGCTCTCTCCAGTCGCGCAAAAAACGCGGTTGGCGACGGAAGCGTTTTTTCTGGTGCTCGACAAAGTTTTTGCACTTGGCTACCGGCGCGTTGAATGGAAATGCGACGCGCGAAACGGCGCCTCCAGGCGCGCCGCGCAGCGGTTGGGTTTTCGCTTCGAAGGACTGTTTCACCAGCACATGATCGTCAAAGGGGAAAACCGCGATACGTCCTGGTTCGCCATGCTCGATCAGGACTGGATGCAGCAACGAGCCGCGTTCATCGGCTGGCTGGCGGACAGCAATTTCGATGCTGAAGGGCGGCAGCGCCGACCGCTTGCCTCGTTCGAGCCGGACGGAGTGGCGGGCTAAAACAAGCGTTTCACGATCCGGCGCCATCGGATCCTGGCTTGAAAGTTTTTGTTGTCACCCGGTGGCTTCGACGCGCCGGCAGCCACTCCTGGAAGCCGCGCTATTGCTGCAATTTGCGAATGCCGAGCGGGCGGCTGCCCTCTTTCGGGTCTTTCCACCAACTGTCGTCCTCGTGATGCTCCAGCATGGCCTTGTGGCCTTTGCGTGCGGTGAGCGCCAAACGACCGCGTTCGAGTTGCCACGCCATCGGGTCGAACACGACAATGCCGTTGTCGCGGCAGGCGGGCGCCAACTGGGCCCGCAACGCGCCGCCGCTGCGGCCCTGCTCGCTTAACGTTAGCATGCAACCCATGTCCTTGCCGTTCTCGCGCAGGATCGCATAACGGCCCGCGAGGTCGGCGGCGCGGCCATTGTAGGGTTTGACCTGGGTTGTCGGGGAGCCCTTGGCTGGCTCTGCGTTGGCCAACGGCGGGGTCTCCGCCGGCTTAACCTTTTTTGCGGCGGCCAGGACAGGCGCAGCCGGTTGCGCGGCGGGAACGACGGGCGACGGGATGGGGCGCAGCGCCGGCGGGCCTGATTGGGCGAGGCGTTGCTGGCCAGTCGGCCTCAACACATGGTTTTGGCCAGCGGGGCCGGCGGCGGCGAGGCGGTCGACGGCGGCAGGGGGTTGCAGAGCCGCGCTGGCCGGCGACAGCGCGGACGCCATCAGGACGCAGGCTGTCGCCAACCGGCAGAGGCAGCTTGCATTGAGGAAAAGTATTTTGCTTGCGGGCGAAATCATGCGCCGTCTCCACAGATAAATATTCCGATTCAATGCGCCATTGTGCATTGGCGGTCGCGATTCTCCAAGCGGGCTTACGTGACCGGCGTCAGCGGGGGTCGCCCGGCGGCGACGGCGACAAGATTGTCGACAACGAGTTGATTCATTGCATCCCGTGTCGTCTGCGTCGCCGAGCCGACATGCGGCAGCAAAACCACCTGCGGCAACTCGATGAGCGCGGCGGGAACCACAGGTTCGGCGGCGAACACATCGAGGCCGGCGGTGAGGATTTTGCCGTTGCGCAGAGCGTCGATCAACGCCGGCTCGTCAATCACCGTGCCGCGCGAAATGTTGATCAGCACACCCTGCGGGCCGAGGGCTTCGAGCATGGGCGCGTCGATGAGATTGAGCGTGCCGGAGCCGCCGGGCGTCGCCACCATGAGGATATCGCAGTCGCGCGCCATCTCAATGAGCGAAGCGTAATAGGGCCAGACAACGTCGGCCTGTCGAGCCCGGCCGTTGTAGAGAATTTTGAGGCCGAAGGCTTCGCCGCGCCGGGCGATCGCCTTGCCGATGCGGCCAAGGCCGACGATGCCCATGGTGCGGTTGCGCAGGCTTGCGGTGAGCGGAAAAGCCCGTTGCGCCCACAGGCCGCGG
Source organism: Hyphomicrobiales bacterium (assembly GCA_043744855.1). Lineage (GTDB taxonomy): Bacteria > Pseudomonadota > Alphaproteobacteria > Rhizobiales > Beijerinckiaceae > Terripilifer. The sequence continues at coordinate 12,136 of JAYTTW010000269.1, read as the reverse complement.
CGCAAATAGCGGTCGGCTTGCGGCAATTGCCGTATGGCGCACAGCAGCAGGCCGAAAGCTGTGTCTGCGGTGTCCTCGGTCAGCACATCGGGCGTGTTGGTGATAATGACGCCGCGCGCCGCTGCCGCAGGCGCGTCGATGTTGTCGTACCCGACACCCAGGTTGGCGATCATTTCGAGGCGCGGAAACTGCGCCATGAACGCCGCATCGATCAGGCAGCTCATGCCTTCCGCAAGGATTGGCGCGCCGGTCGCAATAAACCGCAGATGCGGCGCCAGGCGCGCCAACGCCGCCGTGCGGTCGCTTTCCTGCCAGAGCTTGATCACGTTGAAATGCGCCGCGAGGCCGCTTTGCACCAGCGGCGGCAGCGACACCAGCATCAGCAGATCGATTTTCGACATCGGCAGTCCGATCTGTTGGCGCGGTATTGTGGGCGGGTTATTGTTTGGGAATACCGGCCTTGTCGATGATCGCCGACCAGCGGGCGATTTCCGATTTCAGTTTGGCGCCGATTTCGGCGGGCGTTGTCGCCCTCGCTTCGATGCCGACATCGAGGAAACGCTTGCGGGTGTCGTCGCCAGCCAGCACTTCCGCTATGGCGTTGTTGAGTGTGGCGATGATTTCCGGCGGCGTGGCGGCAGGCGCGAAAATCGCATTCCACGAGGGAACGTCGAACTCGGGCACGCCGGCTTGCGCGACGCTCGGCACGTCGGGCAGGAACGGCGAGCGGGTTTTCGCCGACGTTGCGAGGGCGCGAAGCTTGTTATCGGCGAAATTGGATTTCATCGTTGCGTAGGGATCGACGGCGACGGCGATATCGCCGCGAATGGCCGAAAGCAGGACGTCGCCTGTGGTGCGGTAGGGTACGATCTTCACATCAATGCCGGCCATGGCCTTGAACAGTTCGGCGCAGAGGTTTTGCGTTGAGCCGATAGCGACGGTGCCGATGTTCAGACTGCCCGGCTTGTCGCGGGATTCCTTGAGCACGTCGGCGAGCGTTTTGAAGCGGCTGTCGCCGGCTGTGGCGAAGACAAAATCAAACTGACCGATGCCGGAAACCGGCGCAAAATCCTTGAGCGGATCGTAGGGAAGTTTGTTGAACATGCCGGCGCTGATGGCGGTGCCGTTGGTGAACAGTGTCAGGGTGTAGCCATCGGCGCTACCTTGCAATGCGCCGCGCGCTGCGGTGATGCCGCCAGCGCTCTGCATGTTTTCGACGACGAACTGCTGGCCGAATTTCGCACTCAGGCGATCCGCGAGGATGCGCGTCGTGATGTCGGCGATGCCGCCGGCGGCAAACGGTACAGTGATGCGAACCGGCCTGTTGGGGTAGGCCTGCGCCAGCGCCATGCTATCGAGCGGCAGGCAGAAGGCCAGCGGCGCCAGCAGCAACAAGCGACGCAACCACGGCGCCGGGAAAGTCGCCATGCCGATCGAAATAGCCATGCCAAACTCTCCCGCGAACAGTCGAGCCAAAGTGGATGCAACATGCCGGCAAACGCGTCAATATGCCGGGCGTTGAGCGTCAGCGGGGAGAGTGGCGACTGGCTTGCTGCGGCGTCTTCGGCGATTGCTTTCGGGCTCGTCATGAAGCTGCATCGAGACGTTTTCGAAGGGTGCTCGTGGGAAGTCCGCGATTCAACCGTTCGCCAGCTTGCGCGGACGACCGCCTTTGGCCCCATTCGACCGGGCGGCAGCGGCCTTGGCGGGTGACTTCGTTTGGCCAGCGACGCGCGCCAGTTCCCGCGTCATCCAGGCGCGCGTGCCAAAAACACCAGCCACGAGCGCCGGAACATAAAGATCAACATCCAACGTTGGCCAATGCAGGTTAAACCCGGCGCCATCGACCTCAACGCGGGCAAGATCGCTCTCGTTCGCATCCCGCAAGTCCTGAACGAGACGCGCCGGGAAGGCGTAAACGCAGCCGTTCACCAAATCGATGACTATCCGACCCGAAGCTGGATCAAAACGCGCGGCTGATGCTCGCGGTTCGCTGTCCACCAAAACACGCCCCCGAGCCTCGGCCGCTTTCAATTCATCGTCAGTAACGTTGGCCATGGATGCGCTCCCAATCTTTCAAAAAGGCGTCACGATTTTCGATCACTTCGATCATCAAGCGGCGCATATCAACCCGCTTGATGCCAAACACCGACACGAGTTGCGGCGCGCCACCCGCCCCCAAAAGATTTATTTTCGCCTGCCCAGCCCCGGTGATGTGAACATGCGCCGGTTCATGATCAAGCGTGTAGATCACGAAACGGAAGCCATGTGCGCGGTGGATGACAACCATGGTTGAATATAACCTATCGGATGGGTTATTCAATATTTGTTTCAGACCGAACTAAAAGCTGCACGTTATCGAACCAAATCGCTGAAAGTTCGCGCGCAAATCCGTTGCTTTCGGCATTCCCAGCCTTTATAGAGCGCGCATATCCCTTTTTGGATGATGAATTTGAGGCTCTGCCTCGGCCGGGCCGGAGCCCGGCGGCGCTTGTCGCTTTTCTGGCCTCGCCGGGGCGAGGCGCGAGAGCGGGACAGAGCACGAGGAGACGCCGATGAACAATGCCCCGTTGATGCCCAAGGCCACCGCCGTCTGGCTCGTCGAGCATACCTCGCTGACGTTCGACCAGATCGCCGATTTTTGCAAACTGCATCCGCTTGAGGTGAAGGGCATCGCCGACGGCGAGGTTGCAGCGGGCATCAAGGGTTACGACCCCATCACGTCCAACCAGTTGACGCGCGAGACCATCGCAAAAGCCGAATCCGACCGCGACTTCAAGTTGTCGCTGGCGCCCTCGAAGGTGCATCTGCCGGAGATGAAGAAGGTCACTCGCGGCGGTCGCTACACGCCCCTGTCGCGCCGTCAGGATCGCCCCAACGCGATCCTCTGGCTGGTGCGCAATCATCCTGAGTTGAAGGATGCGCAAATCATGCGCCTCGTCGGCACCACCAAAACGACGTTGCAGGCGATCCGCGAGCGGACGCACTGGAACTCGGCGTCGTTGTCGCCACTCGATCCGGTGACCCTGGGTTTGTGTTCGCAGCTTGATCTCGACATGGAAGTCGGTCGCGCCAACAAGGATCGTCCGCAGCAGGCCCTCGATCAGGGCGCCATGCTGCTGCCGGCCGAGATCACCACCGGACCGCGCCCGGAGGCTACGCTCAGCCGCGAAGACGTGTTCGGCGCCAACAAGCCGGCGCCCGCCGCAGCGCACGAAGCGGCCGTCAACGTCGCCTCCGTGTTCGCCAAGCTGAAAGACCTTAAGGTCAAGGAATAGCCTCGCCAGCGAGCCTTGCGAGTCTTGCAAGCCTTGCAATTCTGGCAAGCTTTGCAATTCTGGCAAGCCTTGCAATTCTGGCAAGCCCTGCAAGCCTTGCAAGCTTGGCAAGCCTGCTGACGCCGCGTTCAGAAACCCCGTCGTTCGAGCGCTGCGGCGATCTCCGCAAAAATCGCGGGATCATCGACCGTCGCCGGCATGCTCCACTCCGCCTTGTCGGCGATTTTTTTCATGGTTCCCCGGAGGATTTTCCCTGACCGCGTTTTGGGCAGGCGCGCCACGGTGAGCGCCGTGCGAAACGATGCGACAGGGCCGATTCTTTCGCGCACGAGTTTGACCACGTCGGCCTCGATGTCGGCGGCAGCGCGGCTGACGCCCGACTTCAAAACAAGGAAGCCAACGGGTGTCTCGCCCTTCAGCGCATCGGCGGCGCCGATGACGGCGCACTCGGCCACATCGGGATGCGACGCCAGCACTTCCTCCATGCCGCCGGTCGACAGGCGATGGCCGGCGACGTTGATGATGTCGTCGGTGCGGCCCATGACAAACAGATAACCGTCGGCGTCGATGTACCCGGCGTCGGCGGTTTTGTAATAGCCGGGATAGTCGGCGAGATAGGAGGCGCGCATGTGGTCGTCGTTCTGCCAAAGCGTCGTCAAGGCGCCCGGCGGCAACGGCAGGCGAATGCTGATGGCGCCCATGGTTCCGCCAGGCAGCGGGTTGGCGGCTTCATCGAGAATGCACACCTCATAGCCCGGCATCGGCACGGTGGCGGAGCCGTATTTCACCGGCAGCTTACCGAGGCCGACAGGATTGCCAGCGATGCACCAGCCGGTTTCCGTCTGCCACCAGTGATCGATGACCGGCACGTTCAGCACGCGCTCGGCCCACTGTACCGTGTCAGGATCGGCGCGCTCGCCGGCGAGGAACAGCGTGCGCAATTTTTTCATCGCGTGCTGCTTCAGCAAAATCGCCTCCGGGTCTTCCTTGCGGATGGCGCGGAAGGCGGTGGGGGCGGTGAATAGCGCCACGACATTGTGCTCGGCGATGACGCGCCAGAAGACGCCGGCATCCGGCGTGCCGACCGGCTTGCCCTCGAACAGGATTGTCGTCGCGCCTTGCAAAAGCGGGCCGTAAACAATGTAGCTGTGACCCACTACCCAGCCGACATCGGAGGCGGTCCAGAACACTTCCCCCGGCGCGATGTTGTAGAGGTTCGTCATCGACCATTGCAACGCGACCATATAGCCGCCGTTGTCGCGCACGACGCCTTTCGGCACGCCTGTTGTGCCGGAGGTGTAGAGCACATAGAGCGGATCGGTGGCGTTGAGGGTGACGCAACCGGCGCGACGGTTGGCGCGACGCGCGGTCTCGATCCTCTCCGCCCAGTCGTGATCGCGCCCGGCGAGGCTTGCGGCGAGCAGTTGCGGGCGCTGAAACAGCAGCACCTTGGCGACGCCGGTGCGGCTCATGTCGATGGCTTGATCGAGCAGCGGCTTGTAGGCGACAACGCGGCCCGGCTCGATGCCGCAGGAGGCGGCGAGAATGAGTTTGGGTCTGGCGTCGTCGATGCGAGTAGCGAGTTCCTTCGCGGCGAAACCGCCAAACACGACGGAATGCACGGCGCCGATACGGGCGCAGGCGAGCATGCCGAACATGGCTTGTGGGATCATCGGCATGTAGAGCAGCACGCGGTCGCCCTTGCCGACGCCAAGCTCCAGCAATACGGCGGCCAGGGTCGCCACCTCGTCGAGGGTTTCGCGATAGGTCCAGGTCTGTTTTGCGCCAGCGATCGGGCTGTCGTAGATGATGGCGGGCTGATCGCCGCGCGTGGCGATGTGACGGTCGAGGGCGTTGTAACAGGTGTTGCACTGCGCGTCGGGAAACCAGTGGCCGTAAACGCCGGCGTCGGCATCGAAAATTTGTCGCGGCGGACGCACCCAATCGATTTGCGCGGCGGCCTTTCGCCAAAAGCCTAGCGGGTCATTTCGCCACGCGGCATAGGTGTCGTGATAGGCGCTCGCCATGGTTTCCTCCGCTCGCGTGCGGCGAGTCTAGAGTATTTTCCGATCCGAAGGGCCGGAAAACACTTGTGGGTTTTGGGGTGACGGTTTTTCCTGACGCCAACCGGAACGCCCCGCAAGCGTCGCGACCGCTTGCGTATTGCTATCTGCAAGCCTGCCGCGAGCGCGGTGCGGCGAAGGGTGTTGCGAAAACATGGTGACGGACTGGCATTTCTATCTCGTCGCCATACCTGCGGTGATGTTGCAAGGCATCGGCAAGGGCGGGTTCGCCGGCATGGGCGCCATGTCGCTGCCGCTGATGTGCATGGTGTTGCCGCCGGTGCAGGCGGTGGCGATCCAGTTGCCGATTTTGATGGCGCAGGATCTCGTGAACATCTGGGCGTTCCGCAAAAATATCGACTTGCGCAACCTGAAATATTGCCTGCCGGGCGTGTTCATCGGCATCGCGATTGGCGCCGTTGTCGCGGCGAGGGTGACGCCGCCACTGGTGCAACTCTGCGTCGGTTTGATCGCGGCGGTGTTTGTGCTCGTCTCCGTCCGCAAGGCGACGGCGGATACGCCGCCCACCGAGCCAGATTTGGGTAAAGCAACGTTGTGGTGCTCGATTGGCGGCTTCACCTCGTTCATCGCCAACGCCGGCGGCGTGCCGGTGCAGGTCTACATGATGCCGCAGAAGCTGCCGCCAGCGGTGTTCGCCGGTACCATGGGCGTGCTGTTCGCGATCGTGAATTACGTGAAGTTTCCCATCCTCTATTCCATTGGCCAGGTCTCGCGCGACAACCTTCTGACTTCCGCCGTGCTGCTACCGATTGCGGTTGCGGCGACGTTTTTCGGCGTCTGGATGGTGCGACGGCTGTCAGGCGCCAAGTTCTATCCGATCGTGCGCACGTTGACGTTCCTGATCGGCGTCAAGCTTGTGTGGGACGGCGTCGCGGGTTTGCGCGGCGGCTGAGGGCGACGATTTTGCCGCGTTGGCGAATTCAGCGAGGCGCGATAGTGTTGCGCCGCGATGTGACGTCGCAGCCCCGGAGCTGCAAGATGGAAAACGCCTACGACAGGGACCTCGAGCGCAACGTGGCGAACTTTCAGCCGTTGACGCCGCTGGGCTTTTTGCAACGCACTGCGGCGATCTTTCCCGCAAGGATCGCCATCATTCACGGCGATCTCAGGCGCACCTATGCGCAATTCTACGACCGCTCGCGGCAGTTGGCGTCAGCGCTGGCGCAGCACGGCGTTGGGCGTGGCGACACTGTCGCGGTGATGCTCGCCAACACGCCGGCCATGCTGGAAGCGCACTACGGCGTACCGATGGCGGGCGCCGTTCTGAACGCTCTCAACACGCGGCTCGACGCAGCCACGATCAGCTTCATGCTCGATCATGGCGAGGCGAAAATCGTCGTTGTGGATCGCGAATTTTCGGGCGTCATGAAAGCGGCGCTGGAACTGGCGAAGGTGAAACCCCTGGTGATCACCTACAGCGATCCGGAATATACGGGCGTGGGCGAAAGCCTTGGCGGCATCGATTATGAAGCGTTGCTGGCGAGCGGCGACGCCAATTTCGAGTGGCTGGCGCCGAACGACGAATGGGAGGCGATCGCCCTCAATTACACCTCGGGCACGACAGGCGATCCGAAGGGCGTCGTCTATCACCATCGCGGCGCCTACCTGCTGGCGATGGGAAATTTGTTGACCGGCGATCTGGGTCGCGCCCCGGTGTATCTATGGACGCTACCGATGTTTCATTGCAACGGCTGGTGTTTTCCCTGGTCGATTGTGCTGGCGGGCGGTGTGCAGGTGTGCCTGCGACAGGTGCGCGCCAGCCTCATCTACGAGTTGATCGAAACGCAGAAGGTAACGCATCTCTGCGGCGCGCCCATCGTCATGTCGACATTGCTGAACGCGCCGGCGGACGAGAAAGTCGCGCTGCCTCACAGGGTAGAGTTTTTCACCGCTGCCGCGCCGCCGCCTGAAGCTGTGTTGGCGGCGATGAAGGGCGCGGGCTTTAACGTCACGCATCTCTACGGGCTGACGGAAGTTTACGGCCCGGCGGTCGTCAACGCCTGGAAAGAGGAGTGGGACGGCTTGCCGGCAGCCGAACAGGCGGCCAAAAAATCACGTCAGGGCGTGCGCTATCCTGTGCTCGAAAACCTCGACGTTTTGGACCCGGAGACAGGTATGCCGGTTGCCGCCGACGGCGCAACGCTCGGCGAAGTGGTGTTTCGCGGCAACGTTGTGATGAAGGGTTATCTCAAGAATCCTGATGCAACGCGCGAGGCGTTCGCTGGCGGCTGGTTTCACTCCGGCGATCTCGGCGTCAAGCACGCGGATGGCTATGTGCAATTGAAGGATCGCTCGAAGGACATCATCATTTCAGGCGGCGAAAATATTTCCTCCATCGAAGTGGAAGAGGTGCTCTACAAGCATCCGGCGGTGCTTGCGGCGGCAGTGGTTGCGCGGCCAGACGATAAATGGGGCGAGACGCCGTGCGCCTTTGTGGAACTGCGACCGGATATGGCCGCCAGCGATGTGGAATTGCTCAATTGGTGTCGTCTCAAGCTGGCGCGATTCAAATGCCCGCGTCACATCGTGTTCGGCGAGTTGCCGAAAACAGCGACGGGCAAAATCCAGAAATTCCGCCTGCGCGACACCGCCCGCGACATGGCGAAGGCGGTGGGACAGCCGTAATGCAGGACGCGGACGCGCGCCAACCATGGCCATGGTTCAGCCCAAGCGGCCACAGTTTGGCTGTCAGTGAACCTGACCAGGCTCCTGCGCCGCACGGAATTTTTCGATTTCTTCCTTGAGGTGAAGCTTTTTTCGCTTCAATTCGGCGAGCTTCAGGTCGCTGGCGCCGGGTTGGGCCGTCTGCAACGCGATTTCGCGATCCATTGCCTTATGGCGTTTTTCAAGTTCAAGAATGTGGTTCTGCATGGACATTTATGGCCTCCTTTTGACAGGTTGCAGGTTCAGTCTGACACAGACTTCGCTGCGTGCAAGTAAAATCAGACGGCAAAAGTTGATCGACAAATCAACAATCGGCGCCCTTGCCTCGGTGCAAGCGCCTGCGTTATTGCAAGCGAGCCGCCGCACCGAGCCCGCCACGATGCCAGACCGCCCGAGCGAAACCGAAATCCGCGAGATGCGCGAGGAGATCGCTCGCCTGCGCGAAGAGCACCGTGACCTCGATGCGGCGATTGAAGGCTTGCAACGGGTTGGCACGCCGGACCAGATCCAGCTTCAACGGCTGAAAAAACGCAAGCTCACCCTGCGTGACCGGGTCTCGATGCTCGAGGATCAGACGACGCCAGATATTATTGCCTGACCGCGCCGGTTAACCACGTCCGCTGAGCCCGCAAGCTTGCCCCTTCCTGCGGGTTCGTTTATGTCCGCGAGCTTTCCGCAGGTCGGGAGGCCCGTCGTGGCCACGCAAGCAGCCTTGGTCGCCGTCATCATGGGCAGTCAGTCCGACTGGTCGACCATGCGCCATGCGGTTGAAACCCTCAACGCGCTCGGCGTCAGCCATGCTGCCCGCATTGTCTCGGCGCATCGCACGCCCGACCGCCTGGTGGCGTTCGCCAAAGGGGCCAAAGCCGCCGGGTTCAAGGTCATCATTGCCGGCGCCGGTGGGGCGGCGCACCTGCCCGGCATGACGGCTTCGATGACGGCGCTGCCGGTGTTCGGCGTGCCAATCGAATCGAAGGCGCTGTCGGGTCAGGATTCCTTGCTGTCGATCGTACAGATGCCGGCGGGCATACCGGTCGGTACCCTGGCGATTGGCACGGCGGGCGCCATCAACGCGGCGCTGCTGGCGGCGGCGGTGCTGGCGTTGTCCGATGTGGCGCTGGCCGGACGGCTCGACGCCTGGCGCGCGGCGCAATCGGCGGCGGTTGCGGAGGCGCCGCAGAACGAGAGTGGCGGCGCGCCATGAGCGGGCACAGATGAGCGCGGCAAACATGAGCGCGGCGCAGCTGCGAGCCAGCGTCGCGCCCGGCGACACCATTGGTATTCTAGGCTCCGGCCAGCTCGGGCGGATGCTGGCGCTGGCGGCGGCGCGTCTCGGCCTGAAAGTGCACATCTTCTGCCCTGAACGGGGGCCGGCGTTTGATGTTTGCGCCGTGCAGACGCAGGCTGCCTACGAGGACGACGCAGCGCTGGCGAAGTTCGCGGCGAGCGTGCGGTTGGTGACCTACGAGTTTGAAAACGTGCCGGCGCACCCAGCTGATTTTTTGGCGGCGCGCGCCCCGGTGCACCCCAATCCCGCCGCACTCGCGGTCGCGCAGGACCGCTTCGCCGAGAAGACGTTCCTCAATCGTCTCGGCATCGAGACCGCGCCGTTCGCCGCTGTCGACAGCCTTGCTGATCTTGAGCGGGCCATGACGATCACGGGGTTGCCGGGCATTCTCAAAACGCGACGTTTTGGTTACGACGGCAAGGGCCAGTCGATGCTGCGCGAGCGCGAGGCCGCCGCCGACGCGTGGCGCGCCTGCGGGGAGGCGGCGTCCATTCTGGAAGGCTTTGTGCCGTTTGCGCGCGAGGTCTCGGTGGTGGCGGCACGTGGTGTGGATGGCGCGATTGCGGCGTTCGACGTCAACGAAAACGTCCACGCCAACCACATTCTCAGTGTCACGACGGCGCCGGCGCGCATCCACCCGCAAACCGCCGAAGCCGCCGTTGCGATGACAGCGCGCATCCTCACCGCGCTCGATTACGTCGGCGTGATTGCTGTCGAGATGTTCGTGGTTGGCGAGGGCCGCTCAGAGCGACTGGTTGTCAATGAAATGGCGCCGCGCGTTCACAACTCCGGCCACTGGACGCTCGATGCCGCCGTCACCAGCCAGTTCGAACAGCATATCCGCGCCATCTGCGGTTTTCCGCTCGGTTCGACGCGGCGCCACGGACAGGTCGAAATGCGCAACCTGATCGGCGGCGAGGCCAACGAATGGCGCGACCTGCTGGCGCAGCCCGGCCAGTGTGTGCACCTCTACGGCAAGCACGAGGCCCGGGCGGGGCGCAAAATGGGCCATGTGACGCGGCTGCTCGGGCCGTAATCATCGGTGGCGGCAATCGCCGCTTGAAGCGCGGCTGCATCCGGCGCAAACTGTCGAAAACAGAGGGGTTGCCTCGTGCGGTGGGGTTGTGCGGTGCGTTGTGCTGGACAACCCGGCGACCCCATGATATTTGCGCCGCCAACCGTGGATGTTCCGCGTGGACGTCCCGGATACGTCCCGTTTCCGCTTTCCCCTTTCGCAATTGGCGCGGCGTCGCTCCGGTACGTTCGCCCAGACAGGATCCCTCGTGCAAGTTCTCGTTCGTGACAACAACGTCGATCAAGCGCTCAAGGCGCTGAAGAAGAAGATGCAGCGTGAAGGCATTTTCCGCGAGATGAAGTTGCGCGGCCATTATGAGAAGCCATCCGAGAAGCGCGCGCGGGAGTCGGCTGAGGCAATACGGCGCGCCCGCAAACTGGCGCGCAAGAAGATGCAGCGCGAAGGCCTGTTGCCGATGAAGCCGAAGCCCGAGGTTGGCGTGCGCCGCTAACGCGGAGCGGTTTTGAGGGCAGAGATTTACCGCGCCGGGAGGTTTTTCCCGGCGGGTGTTGGTCAGGGCCGCCGGGCGACGCAAAAGCCGGACGCCATGCGCGCCCCGATTTCGCCAGATTAAACGTATTCTAACCCAGGGGGATCGACGTCAGGCGCCCATTGCCTGCCGAAAAGCCGGGAAATACGCCGAGTGACAATGTTTTCAGCACTGCCCCTGACCGGAATTTGCCGGTGCTTTGCCGGCCGGCGCGCGTTGGCGCAGATGACGACTGCGACGTTGTTGGCGGCACTGGCGCTGGCCGGTTGCGACACGACATCGGGGGCTGTGGGTCTGTCGGGACCGCGCATCGCCGAAGTGCAGGCGCCGGATGGTACGTTTGCCGAAAACATTTCCTCGCTGAGCGAAGTTGTGCGGCGCAATCCAGAGACCGCCGAGCCCTACAACACGCGCGGCGCCGCCTACGCGCGGGCCGCTCGCTACCAGGAAGCCATCGCCGATTTCAGCCAGGCGGTGCGCATCGATCCCAACTACGCCGCCGCCTACACCAACCGCGCGCTCGCCATGCGGCAGAGTGGCCGCAACGATGCAGCGCTGACGGATTTCGGCCGCGCCATCAGCGCCGATCCCAACAATGCCGCCGCCTATCTGGGACGCGGCAATCTGTTGCGCACGCAGGGCAACCTGCAGGACGCGATGAGCGATCTTGATCGCGCCATCAAGCTTAATCCGGAGGGCGCGCAAGCGTTTCATGCGCGCGGCCTCATTCATCAGCGCAACGGCGATCACGCCCGCGCCATCACCGATTTCGACAACGCCATTGATCGCGATCCCTTCTCGGCGCCGCCCTACCAGGCGCGCGGGCAAAGTCTGACGGCGACCGGCAAGTACGATCTCGCGGTTGAGGATTTCAACGCGGCGCTCAACGTCGATAATCGCAACGGCGACGCATGGGCAGGCCTCGGTGTCGCCTACGAAAAGCAGGGCAACCGCACGAAAGCGCAGGAATCGTTCGGGCGGGCGCTGGTCGTCGATCCCGGCAACCGGGCGGCGCGTGACGGGCAGAACCGCGTCGGGCGGGCGTAAGCGAACGCGAACGCAACCCACAAAGTTACAGACTTTTGCAGTGCCGACCTGCTTCCCCTGTTCGAGCTTGCGCGTAGCCGGACGAACTTGCGTGGCCGGATCGGAAAAGTCCTGTCAGCCCAAAGTAGAAATGTCCCCTATCTGTGCAAAGTAGAGATGTCCCCTTCGGCTGTCGATGACTGGCTGGATGGAGGGGCTGTGGGCGGGTCG
>JAYTTW010000268.1:0-17554 GCA_043744855.1 Hyphomicrobiales bacterium | reverse complement strand
CCGCTTCCAACACCCGCGAAGTGGACCATCGCGCCATGGGCAGCGCCAGCCGGTTCACCGAGGGCTCCGAAACCCTCATCGACTCCACCTCGGAGTTGCGCAGCGAACAGGAACTCGATCTCGCCTATCCGCGTCTGGCCTACGAACTGCGCCGCTCGCCGAAGCCCGGTTTCCACAATCTCGGCATCGGCCGCATTCTCGAGATCAGCGACAAGAAAATCATCTTTGACGACAAGTATGCGCCGCCCGTGCTGGTCTGCGCCGCGCATCCCGTCATCAACGGCTGGCTTGACCGCGTCGTCGGCTGGATCGACAACAAGCTGGAGGAACTCTCCCGTTACGCGGCCGATCCCACCGCCGGTGGCGGCTTGCAAAGCATTGACTACTTCGTGCTGCAATTGCTGAACCGCACGATACCCGTCATGAAGCACATGCGCAGTTCTGGCTACCTGCATCCCGAGCGCTTGTTCACGGCGTTTGTATCGCTTGCCGGGGAGTTGGCGACATTTGCGACGACGGAACGGCGCGCCCGGACCTATCCCGCCTATGATCACGACAAACTCGAGGAAATCTTCGAACCCGTCGTGCGTGACCTTCAGGAGTTCCTGAGCGCGCGTCTTGGCCGCCGCGCCATTCGTCTGGAAATTATCGAACGCGCGCAAAACGCTTTCGTTTCACCGATCCGCGACCGTTCGTTGTTCCGCACCGCCAACCTGGTGCTCGAAGTCGCCGCGCGACGCCCGTTGTCGGAAATCCAGAGTCAGTTCCCGAACCTCTTCAAGATCGGTCCAAACACCAAAATGAACGACATCGTTCACGCCCATCTGCCGGGCGTAACGCTGGTGCATTTGCCGACGCCGCCGCCGCAAATTCGCGCCATCACCGATCACGTTTATTTCTATCTTGACCGAAATTCGCCGCTTTGGCCGGAGTTCTCGACGGCGGCTTCGATCGGCATGCATTTCTCCGGCGAATGGCCGGAACTTGAGCTTGATCTCTGGGCGGTGCTGGAGGATCGGCGATGAATGACAAGGACAACCCCTTCGGCGTTGGCGGCGGCGGCGAGCGCACGGTGTTTCGCCCCAATCCCGGCGGACGATTGCCGCCGGCGCAACCCTCGCCGCCGCCCAACGCACCCCCGAGGGCGCCGGCCGGATACCCGCAACCCGCAGCACCTCGACCCGTCGCGCCGTCGGCGCAACCGTTTGCCGGCATCGCCCGCCCGGCAGCGGCGTCGGCCCCCTCCCAGGGCCGTTCCGACGAATGGATCGCGACGCCGAAACCGGCGCAACCCATGGCCGCCGACGGCGTTCAGCGGGCCGAGGATTTGCGCTTCGAGGACCTTGCCGCCCAACATGAAAACCCGATCATGCGCGCCGCCGGCCCGCTGCTGTTGCTGCTCGGTCGCCTGCGTGTCGCCATGGTCAGCGCTTCCCTGGCCAGCCTGATGGAGCAGGTCGCTGCGGCAGTCGGATTTTTTGAAAAGGAAATTTATGCCGCTGGCGTTCCAGCCGATCAAGCCAAGGCGGCGAAATACATCGTCTGCGCCACCGCTGACGACATCGTTCAGAACATACCCACCGACGACCGTCACATCTGGACCCAGTACAGCATGCTCAGCCGGTTTTTCGGCGAACGCATCGGCGGCGTGCGGTTCTTTGAAGAACTCGACCGGCTGAAGGCGGAACCCGCCGTCAATTACAATGTGCTCGAGTTGCAACACGCTTGTCTGGCGCTGGGCTTTCAGGGGCTGCATCGCACCTCTGGCGGCGGCGCCATGCAACTGCAAACCATCCAGCGTAATCTCTACGAAACGTTGCGCCGCATTCGTCCAAAAATCGCCGCCGATCTGTCGCCGCGCTGGAAGGGCCTCGACATGGCGGTGAAGGGCAACCGCCTGCGCCTGCCGGTATGGGTGGTTGCCGGCGTTGCGGCGCTCGGCCTGTTTGCCGTGTTTGCGACGCTGCGTTCGATGCTGGGGCAAGCCTCCGAGCGCACGGCGGAAGCCAATATCGCCCTGCACCCGCTGACCAAAATCACGTTGCAGCGACGCCTGCCCGGTCCGCCGCCGCCGCCGCCTGCCGTCACCACGCAGTTGCAGCGCATACGTTCCGGTTTGGATCCGGGCATACCGGGATGCGTGATGACCGCCGACTACGCCGGCAAGTGGATCGCCATGCGTATTTGCAGTGGCATCATGTTCGATTCCGGCAAAGCGGATATTTTGCCGCAATTCAAACCTGTGGCCGAGAAAATCGCCAAGATTGTTGAGGGTGAAAAAGGTCCGGTCACGGTGATCGGTCACACCGATAATCAGCCGCTCAACAAGACCAACCGCTTCAAGAACAATCTCGATCTGTCGATCGCCCGCTCGCAGGCGGCGACAGCCCTGATGCAACCGCTGGTTTCCGACAAACAGCGATTGCAAACGGAAGGCCACGGCTCCGACGATCCTGTTGCGGACAACAAGACGCCGGAGGGACGGGCGCGCAACCGTCGCGTCGAATTCCTTATCACCCGCACCGACTGATCGAAAGGCGCGAGGGACGTTTCAATGTTCAAGAAGGTTGGACTCGGCGGCGACCTCTCCCGCATCGTTCTATACGGTGTTGGCCTCGGCTCCATAGGCTCGACGGTCTACGTCGCCGGGCCTTACCTCAATATCGGCGGCTATCATCCGCTGGAGAACTGGATCGTACAGTCGCTCGTCATCGCCGTCCTCATGTCGGCGTTCGCTGGCGTGTCCGGGTTTCATTTGTGGCGCCGACGCAAAGGCGCAAAGGCGCTGGAGGCCGGCGTCGCGGGGGAGGTAAAAGAAGACGATGCGGAGGAACTCGGCCTTCGCATGAAGGACGCGATGGCGACGCTGAAGGAGTCGGCTGGCGGCAAAGGTGATTTTCTCTACGACCTCCCATGGTACATCATTATCGGTCCGCCGGGGTCCGGCAAGACAACCGCGCTGGTCAATTCGGGCCTCAAATTTCCGTTGTCCGGGCCAGGCGGTCCGGCGGCGGTCGCGGGTGTCGGCGGCACGCGCTACTGCGATTGGTGGTTCACCGAAGACGCCGTCATGGTCGACACCGCCGGGCGCTACACGACACAGGACTCCGACGCGGCGACCGACAAGCAGAGCTGGTTTGCCTTCCTTGACCTGTTGAAGAAAAGCCGCCCGCGCCAGCCGATCAACGGCGTCATCGTCGCCATCAGCCTGCACGATGTCCTGTCGCTCAGCGAAACCGAACTCGCCGCCCACGCCAAAGCGATCCGCTCCCGGTTGCTCGAACTGCATGACCGCCTGAAAATCGATTTTCCGGTTTATGCGCTGTTCACGAAAGGCGATCTGGTCGCCGGCTTCAACGAGTACTTCGGAAACCTCGGCGAGAATGCTCGCCGGCAAGTGCTCGGCGCCACCTTCCAGACCAACGACAAGACCAAAAATCTTGTCAGCGTTGTGCCGGACGAGTTTGACGCGCTCATCGAGCGCCTCAACCGCGAAATGCCGGACCGCCTGCAGGATGAACCGGCGCCCTCGACCCGGGTTTCGCTGTATGGCTTCCCGGCGCAGATGTCCGCGCTGAAACGTCCGCTGCACGCCTTTCTCAATTCTGTCTTCGAGCCGACGCGCTATCACGCCAACGCGATTCTGCGCGGCTTCTATTTTACCTCCGGCACCCAGCAGGGCACCCCGATCGACCAGCTCATCAATGCACTGGTCAAAAATTTCGGCGCCCGCGAAGTCACCGGCAACGCCTATTCCGGCCTTGGCAAAAGTTACTTTCTGACCGATCTCATTCAAAAGGTGATTATCGGGGAAGCCGCCTGGGTTTCGACCGACCCGCGCGCGGTGCGTTGGGCCCGCCTTCTGAAGGCCGCCGCATTCTCCGCGATCTTCGCGCTTTTCGCCGGCGGCGTCGCCATGTGGTCGACCAGTTACTCACGCAATACGACGCTGATTGACGCCGCCAGCGGCGCCGGCAAGGAATACTCCGTCACATCGGGCGACCTGCCGCGTGAAGATGTGGTCGCCGACCGCGATTTCGCCAAAGTCCTGCCGCTGCTGCAAAAGCTTCGCTACATGCCGACCGGTTACAACCAGAAAGACGCCGCTGTTCCGCTCGCCGCGACTTTTGGCCTCAGTCAGTGGGAGCGTCTCGAATCCTCGTCGCAAACCACCTATCGCCTGGCCCTGGAGCGCATGTTGCGTCCGCGCCTGCTGTACCGACTGGAGGAAGTTCTCGATACCAAACGCAACGACCCCAGCTACGTCTATGAAGCGCTCAAGGTCTACATGATGCTTGGCGGTCTCCAGCCGGTGGATCGGGAGCTTGTGCTGTCCTGGCAAC
This sequence comes from Hyphomicrobiales bacterium, assembly GCA_043744855.1. Lineage (GTDB taxonomy): Bacteria > Pseudomonadota > Alphaproteobacteria > Rhizobiales > Beijerinckiaceae > Terripilifer. The sequence continues at coordinate 13,211 of JAYTTW010000268.1, read as the reverse complement.
GTCAGGATCTCGCCGACAACCTGTATCCCGGCGCCGGCAGCGTCGCCGAGGGCCGCAAGGCCGTCGAAGAACACATCGAGGCGATGCTCGACATGGAAACCGGGCGTCCGCCGCTCGTCGACATCAGCGCGACGGTTGTCGAGGAAAGTCAGAAAACGCTGGCCCGACTGAGCGTCTCGCAGCGCGCCTACGAATTGATGAAATCCCAGGCGCGCTCGCTCAAAGTGCCCGACTGGGTGGCGTTGCGCGCTGGTGGCCCCGATATGGATCGCGTCTTTGAGACCGTCAATGGCGCCAGTCTAGAGACCGTGCGCGTGCCCGGATTCTTCACCTACGCCGGATTTCAGCGCGCCTTCCTCGACCGCATCCCCGGCGCCGCCGAACAGATCGGCAAGGAACGATGGGTGCTTGGCAATCTCGCCGATCAGGCGAGCGTCGCCGACCAATACAAAACCCTGCCGAACGATCTGCTCGACCTCTACACCAAGGAATACATCGCGACGTGGCGCGCCACGCTGGTCAAATTGCGCGTCAAACGTCTGACCGCCGACAAGCCGCGATATCTTGCGTTGACGGTGGCGGCTGCGGCGAACTCGCCGTTCAAAACCCTGTTCGAATCCATTCGCGATGAAACCGCGCTGACCAAAGAGCGCCCCGGCTTCAAGCGCGACGCCAAAGACCCCGCCGCAAAACCTGCCGCCGGCGTCAGCCTCAGCTCGCCCGCTGCGGCAGCGACGGCGTCGCCCGGCGCGGCGCTGCTTGAGTCCGACAAGATTCCCGGCGCTGCCGTCGAAGCGGAGTTCCGCGCTTTTGCCGCGTGGGTCGAGGCGTCAGGCGGCCGTCGTCAGGTCGATGAGTTCGTTGCCCAGTTAAGCGAAATTCGCGACAATCTGTTGAGCTCAGCCAATGTCCCCAGCCAGGCGCCGCAAGCCAACGCCATGCTGCAAACCCAGGTGCAGAAATTCCGCGCCCTCGCCAACCAGTTGCCGGACCCGTTCAAAGACCAGATGATGACGGTCGCCGGCGCCGTCCAGACAGATGTCAACAATTCCGAACTGGGGCAATTGTCGAAGGCGCTCGCCGATCAGGTGTCGGGCGCCTGCAAGCAGGTGGTGGAGGGGCGTTATCCGTTTGTCAAAGGCGGCTCCTCGGAAATCGCCATGGCGGATTTCGGCCGTGTCTTCGGGCAGGGCGGCATCCTCGACAAATTCTTCCAGACCTCGTTGGCGAAATACACCGACACGTCGCGCCCCGAGTGGAAATGGCGCGTCGACCAGCCGTTGACGCGCAGCCTCTCGGCCGGATTGCTGCGCCAGTTTCAGCAGGCGCAGGAAATCCGGGAAGCGTTTTTCAGCGGTGGCCCGATGCCAATGATGTCGGTTACTGTGCTGCCGCCGGCGTTGAGCGGCACCGGGGTTACCGCGCGTTTCGAGATCAGCGGCCAGACCGTCATAACCCAGGCCGGGACATCCATCGCGCCGCAAGCGATGACGTGGCCGGCGGCTGGAGGTCGGACGGCGGCGATATTCTCCTATGACGCACAGCCTTCCATTGTGCCTGGCGTGGCGCCAACGCCGCCGCCGCCGCCAGCCATCCTGGAGCGCGGCGGCGCGTGGTCGCTGTTCCGCATGCTGGACGCTGGCGCGGCGGTGCAACGCGGCGACCGTCTCGTCGCCACTTTCGTCGTCGGTCCGCGCGAACTGCAATATCAGTTCAGCTTCGGCTCGCGCAAAAATCCCTATACGCTTCCGGCGTTGCGGGAATTCCGTTGCCCCGCCGGCATTTGAGACGCACATGCGCTTCGGCCTCTTCGGTAAACTGCAAGCCAAGCGTGATTTCATCGCGGTCGCAACGCCACGCGCCTTCTTGTCGGTGTGGGAGCCTTGGTTGCAGGGTGGCATGTCGGCCAGCCGTTCCCAGCTTGGCGACAAATGGCAGGAGGCTTTCCTGACAGCGCCGATCTGGCGGTTCTGGCTTGGCTCGCAGCTCTGCGGCATGCCGGTCGTCGGCGCTCTCATGCCGTCGATGGACGGCGTCGGCCGATATTTTCCGCTGACCGTCGCGGCGTTCGCCGATGCAGGCGAATATCTGGCGCCGCCAGAGTTTGACTCGCGCGACGCGTGGTTTGCCCAAGTTGAACAATTTCTCTTTGCAACCCTCGAGCCTGCCACTGTGTTTGAGTCGGTGACGGCGGGCCTGGAGCAATTGCCGGCGCCGCAGGAAGCGAACATGGTGATGCAACCAGATCAACAGGCGTTGTCGCCGCATCCCGGCGTGGTGATACGCGGCGAGCAGTCGTTTGACGCCATGTTTGCGCAAGCCCGCCGCCTCGACAGCGCCAACGCCAGCGCTGCGATGAGTTACTGGTGGACCGCCGGCGGCGCCGACTTTGCGCCCCGCGCCATCGCGGCACCCCAAATGCTCGACCCTTACGTTTTCACCAGCATGCTGACTGGCGACCTCACCCCGACGGCGACGCAACCAGCGGAAGCGCAATGACGCAACTCCTTGATTCGCGCGCCTTCGACAGCGCCGCCGCAACCCATGTCGGCAAGGTGCGTACGCAGAACGAAGACAACTTCATCGCCCGTCCCGAAATCGGCTTGTGGTGCGTCGCCGACGGCATGGGCGGCCATGACGCTGGCGGATTGGCCAGCGCCGTCGTCGTTGAACTCTTGCGCGAGTTGGCGCCGCCCGCATCGCCAGCCGAGTTGCTCAAGGCTTGCGAAGAGACGCTGTTTGAAGCCAATCGCTCGATTCGCGCCATCGCCGCCGAAAGACGCCTGCAAACCATCGGTACGACGGTTGTGCTGCTGCTCGTCGCCAGTAACTATTTCGCCTGCCTGTGGTCTGGCGACAGTCGCGTCTACCGGGTGCGTCGTGGCGTCATCGAACAGATCAGTCGTGACCACAGTGAGGTGCAGGAAATGATCGACAGCGGCGCGCTAAGCGAGGCGGACGCGCGCAACTGGCCGCGCCGCAACGTTATCACTCGCGCCATCGGCGTGTTTGAGGAGCCGGAGTTGGAGTTGCGCCACGGCGAAGTCGAGGCGGGCGATACTTTTGTCCTGTGCAGCGATGGTCTCACCGGCCACGTCGAAGCCGCCGAGATCGCGTCGTACGTGGTTTCAACGAAGGCGGAAATATCCTGCGGCCAACTGATTGACCTGACGCTTGAGCGCGGCGCCAGCGACAATGTCACCGTCGCCGTCGTGCGTTACCAGCCGGAAGAGGATACGGTGGTGATGCTGGCAGGCGCCGGCGCAGGCCGTGGGTAGGCGATGGACGAGGCGACCCGCATACAGTTGCCGCAAGGCTTCGTCCCTTCGGGAACGCGCCTGAGCGGCATCTATGAGATCGACGCGCCGCTCGCCAAAGGCGGCATGGGGGAAGTCTATCGCGGTCACGCGATCGAGACGGGCGACCCCGTCGCCATCAAGCTAATCCGCGCCGACATGGCTGACAACGAGGCGGCGTTGGCGTTGTTCCGTCGCGAAGCCTCGGCGCTCAACCGCCTGCATCACGAAGCCATTGTCCGTTACTATGTGTTCACCCTCGATCCCATGCTGCAACGTCACTACCTCGCCATGGAACTGGTCGAGGGCGTGGCGCTGTCTGTGCTGATCGGGCGCGGCCCGCTTTCCGTCGCCGACGCGCACAGACTTTTGCAGCGTATTGCTGCCGGCCTGCAGGCGGCGCACGAACGCAGCATCGTGCACCGGGATATGTCGCCGGACAATGTCATCGTTGAAGATGGCGACGTCACCCACTCGCGGATCATCGATTTCGGCATCGCCCGCTCGACGCGCGTCGGCGATGCGACCGTGATCGGCAGCGGCTTCGCCGGCAAATACAATTACGTTTCTCCCGAACAACTCGGCCTGTTTGGCGGCGAAGTCACCGGCAAATCCGACATCTACAGTCTCGGCCTCGTCATCGCGCAGTGCTTGCTCGGCAAGCCTATCGACATGGGCGGCAGTCAGGTCGACCTCGTCGACAAGCGTCGCGTCGTGCCCGATCTTGCCGGCGTCGATGCGCGAATGCGGCCCATCCTGGAGCGGATGCTGCAACCCAATCCCGCCGACCGGCCGGCGTCGATGGCGGAGATCGCCGCGACTCCTTTGCCGGCCGAGTCCCGGCAGGCCGTGCGGCAAGCCGCAAAAAACGCCGCGCGCGAAGCCAGCGCAGGTCGTAAAACCGCCGCGCCGATCCGTTCAGGCGCGCCGATCCATGCCGGCGGCTCGACAAAATGGGTCGTCGCCACGGTCGCCGGCCTTGGCCTTCTGGCTGTCGGCGGGGGACTTTTCTGGCTCAACCAGTCCGCCCCATCGCCGATCGGGGCTGGCCAACCGGCTCCCTCCGTCAGCCTCGCGGCGGCGCCCCCAACGCCGGCTTTGCGGCCTTCACCGACGCCCGCGCCAACACCCGTCGCGCCGGCGACGCAACCGCCGACGGCGACCTCGCTTCCCTCGGTTGCCTCGCCGCCCGCGCCATCCGCGCCGCAGCCGCCGCAGCAACAAGCCGCCGTATCGCCGCCGCCGTCCAGAATCCTCGTGCCGCCGGCGCCGCTCACTCCCACCGAGCGGCTTCAGCGCTACATTCGCGACTACAATGGCGGCGATTGCTTCCTGGTGATGGCGACCGCCGTGTCTGCGGCGTCAGCCGAAATCGACGCCTTCGCCAGCGATACCAGCCGCATCGACTCGTTTGACAAGGATTTCGCCAAAGCCAACGGTTGGGAAGCCCAGATCGCCGCCGGACCCGTAGCGCCGGGCCAGTGCAACGCTGTCCGTTATGTCAAACGATTGCGGGCTGACGGCAATGCCGGACTGGCGCAACTGAGCCTCGCCCGCGAAGTCGTCAAATCCGGTCAAAACCTTGAGGGTGCGTTGACCAGCGCCATGCCGAACGTGGGTCTGTTTCTCATCGGCGATGATGGCAAGGCGCACGATGCCTCAACGTCGTTGGTTGGCGACGGCCCCCGCCGCTCTTTTAGCCTGCGCATGGATCGCTTCGCGGCAACCCGCAATCAACCCAACCTGCTCCTCGCCATCGCCAGCGCGCGACCGCTTGGGGCTCTGCGGCTCACGGGCGCCGCGCCCACCGGCGACCTCCTCACCGCCGCCATCCGGGAAGCCGCGAACGGCAGCGGCGTCGAAGTCGCCATGAAATTCTTCACTCTCGACTGATGTGCGTTGGAACACACTTGTTTTAGGCCGGACGTGCGAGACTACCGCTCAAATCGGGATTTATGGAAGCTGGGTTTTCGATGGAAACAGCGATGAAGAATTGGATTTCATCGAGCTTATGCGCGGTTTCGCTGGCGCTCGCTCCGCTGCCTGCGGTTGCGGACGTGCGCGCCCTCATTATCGGCGTCAACGATTACCAGTTCGTGCCGCCGTTGAAGGGCGCAGTCGCTGACGCGTTGGACCTTGAAAAGGCCGTGCGCTCCCTCGGCGCCAACGACATGCACGTCATGCTCAACGCTGCCGTCACGCGCGGTTCTGTTCTGGTCGAGTTTGAAAACCTGATCAGTCGCGCGCAACCCAGCGATACCGTCTACATCGCGCTGTCAGGTCACGGCGCGCAAGAGCCGGAGCGCGTCGCTGGCTCACAACCGGATGGCATGGATGCAGTGTTTTTGCTGGCAGGTTTTGATCCCAAGGACGAGGCGCGCTACAACGAAAAAATTCTCAATACCGAGTTCAACCATTTCATCAAACGCTTTGAGGAGCGTGGCGCCCGCGTGATTTTCATCGCAGATACCTGCTCGGGTGGGGGCTTGGCGCGCTCGGTGGATTCACGCGCCGGCGAAATTACCTACCGGTCGGTAAAATATCCGCCGCGTCGCGACGATCTGAAGCCTGTCTCAACACGCGCTGACGCGTTGATGACGCCGACAGACTTCAAATCCTCAAGCTTCCTTGCGGCAGTCGATCGCAAGTCGATGGTTCCAGAAATCCGCGTGCCGGGTGTCGGCTATCGGGGCGCTCTCAGCTACGCCGTCGCGCGCGGGCTCGAAGGGGCCGCCGATCTCAATGGCGACGGCGTCATCTCAACCGGGGAATTATTCGAGTACGCGCGTCGCGTCACCTACCAGTTGTCAGATCAGCGACAGAACATTGTCACGGCGGAAGCGCAGGGGATGGATGCGTCGAAAGACGTCATCGTCAGCTTTGATCGCGGCATCGCCGTGCGTCCAACGGGTGGCGCGCAGCCGGCTCCAGCGCCGGCAACTCCGCTGGCGACGGCGCGTCCTTCTCCGACGTCTGCAGCATCAGCCAAAACGCCGCTGGCGAAGGCCGCGTCGCGACCGCCGGCCGCCGCCGACGCCGGCCCGGTGCGCGTCGCCTCTCTCGATGGTCAGGCGAGCCGCTTCGCCGGCCTGTCGCTGCAGGTTCCCTTCGAGGTCGTCGATCCCGCCGCGTCTCCCGACGTTGTCTGGGATCCGCAAACCCGGGATGTTCTGTCAGGCGGCGATGTGATCGCCCACAACATTGATCGGAATGATCTGCCCAGCGTCATCGAACGCACCGCCGCCGTGCGCTGGCTCAAACTGCGGGCGGCGCGGTCGCCGCAAGCCGTGCGCATTGCCCCCGACGACCGGCTTCACCACAAGGGCACACGCGTCGAGATTGAGGTGGGTGATCTCGGCGGTCGGTCCCTGGTCCTGTTCAACATAGCCGGCGATGGGACGGTGCAGATGCTGTATCCGCTTGGATCGGATCCCGCGATCCCGACCGATCCCACCTACCGGGTGCAGTTGCAGGTTCGCGAGCCGCTTGGCGCCGACGAAATCGTCGCGGTAACCTCCACCCGCCGCCTCACTGAACTTGAGCAGGCAATCAAACAGCTGGACCGCAAGCGCAACCCGACCAAAATCTCCGAAGCCATGAACCAATTCGCCGCTGGCGAGGTTCTTGTCGGGTTCGCCGGCCTCTTCACCGCGCAATGAGCAATCTGATGAAGGCGATCATGTCACACCCATCTGCCGGCCCATCCACATTCCTGTTGGTGTTTCTCGCCAGCTTTATGGGGCTGTCATTCACCGCCCCGGCTCAGGAAGCCATCCGCAACCGGGCGGTGCGCATCATCGGCAACGAGGCGACGCAGACGCCCGCGCCGACCGCGCCGACCGGGCCGACGACTGCGCCCGCCATTACCGACGCCGAGCAGCGCGCCGATAATCCGTATGGCGTGAAGCTCGAAATCTTGCCGGGAGAAGAAGTGTTGGTCGGCGCCGAGATGGCGGTTCGGGTGAGTGTTGAAAAATCCGGTTATCTTGTCGTGGTCGACGTGGATTCCGGCGGACGCCTGACGCAGATTTATCCCAACACCCAGTCGCTTGCCGACAAGGGCGGCCAGCTTGAGAAGGCCAATTTCCTGACCAAGGGCAAGTCGCGCCTGGTGCCCGACCCAAAGGAGAAATCAAGCTTCCAGTTCGTCGCCGCCGAGCCAAAAGGCGTCGGCATGGTGGTCGCGATCCTGAGCGACAAGCCGGTCCAGATGATCGACCTGCCGGACGTGCCGGCGGCACTCGCAGGTCAAAAACCGGCGGTCGAATATGTTCGTGAAAACACCCGCAGCCTCAAGATATTGCCAGCCAGCGACAACGGCGTCATTGTAGAGCCCAAGTGGTCGTTCGTGACGAAGTTTTACGTTATCAAATAGGTTGCGCGAATGTTGAGCAGATTTTTGCGGGCGCAAACCGTGCCGCTGGCGCAGGTGTGTTTGATCGCGGCGCTGCTGACCGCCCCGCACGCCAGCGCGCAGGAATCCACCACGGAACTTGCGTTTGGCGGCCTCGTTGCTGGAAAAGCCGCAGAAGGCGGTGTCGTCGTCGACAGCGCCGATATCTCGATCAGTCCCGATACGGTTGTCGCCAGATACAAGCTGGTCAATCCCGGCCCGACCCCGGTCACGCTCACACTGACATTCCCGGTTCCCGACCTCGATTTCTCGGACCCCGACGTTGCCTACGCCATTCCGGGCTCCGATCCCGTCAATTTCATGGGCCTTACGACAAAGATCGCCGGCAAGCCCGGCGCTTTCAGCGTCACTCAATCGGCGGTGCTGAATGGCAAGGACATCAGCGGCGAGCTGCGGCGCAACAAGCTGGCGATGGTTCCCATCGGTACGTTTCAGAACTCCGTTGCGGCCATGCCGGAAAAACAGCGTGAGGCCCTGGCCGAAGCGGGCTTGCTGGTACAATCGGGAAACGATGCGAATGGCAATGCGCTGTACTTTCCCACTTGGACGGTGCGAACCTCCGCCAGCAAAAGTTATTTGTTTCCCCCCAGCCAGCCCGTCGACATCGAACTGCGCTATCGCACCAGCGTTGGCATGAGCCTCGACACACCGCTGCGCCTGCCGTTGCGCAACGAGCGCAACCTCGCCTCGCAGGTGCAAAAGGAACGTACAGCGTTCTGTATCGATGACGGGTTCTATGCCGGGCTCGACAAGATCGGCACGGTCGCCCCGCCGTCGCCGGGTTTGCCGCCGCTGTCGAATGAGGCGGGCGTACGACCCGGGGCTCCGGAAGCCAACACTTTCAAGCTGCGCGAGCGCCGCATCATTTTCGCCATGAAGGGCAGGGCGTCACCGGGGCTGGTCAAAAATTTTCGCCTTGTCGTCGACAAGGGCAGGCCGGATCGCGTCGTCAGCTTCTGCCTCGATAATCTCAAACGGATATCGCCGACCGCCTTCGAAATGCGCGCCACAGACTTCACCCCGACGGCGGATTTGAAAGTTCTGTTTATCGGCCGCAATTAGGGCATGATCCCGAAAAGTGGACGCCGGTTTTCGGAAAAGATCATGCCCAATCAATAACCTGGAGTGCGGCGACGATTCGAAGAAGCGGCATCGCGCTCCAGGATCTGGTTGGCGTTCTGCCTGGACATCTTTGAATTATTAACAGTGTGATAATTTACATGTCATTTAGCCTAAGTCCACGTTCCCCACCGTAACCTTTACATTGATGTATATTGATATCCAATACGAGAGGATATCAACATGATCCGCAGCACCGTTTTCATCATCGCCGCCTTGTTTACAGCCGCCAGCCATGCCCCCGCCCAGGCGCAATCCCTGACGGCGCCTGTCGCCACACTCGCCGACGCTGCAACGCCCGTAGCGGACCCCGACGCGGTCGCCTCGCTGCCGCAGCCCGCCGTAGATGCCGCGATGAACGCGTCCGCCCCCCAACGAACAGCACAGCCACTGGCCTCGAAGCGCCATGCCAGCCGGGCAAGCAAAGCACACAAGGCTCACAAGCTCAGCCGCCTCGCCCGCCAGCCCGCGTCCCACAAAGTTGTGTCCGCGCCGGCGGTCCTGCCGGTTTACGCGCTCGCCGAAACGGCCACGACCGCTGGCCGCTGCGTCAACCTGCTGTGCCCGAAATTTCCGCTCATGGGCGTCGGTTTCTAGAAATCGCAGCAGCGGGACAATTTCCGCTTTCGCCTGATTTTGAATGTAGGCTATGCATCGCCCCGGTCGCCGCATCGGGACGTTGGCATGAGTCCGCAATGGCAATCCACGGAGCTGACAGGCTGACCACCCATTACGCCGAGCTCCCCGGCGTGCGATTGCATTTTGTCGACACCGGCGGCGACGGCGAGACCATCGCCCTGCTGCATGCCAACACAGGGACGCTCGCGGCTTGGGCGCCGCAGATCGACGCCTTCGCGTCGGCTGGCTACCGCGTCATCGCCTTCGACCGGCGCGGCTGGGGCGCAAGCCTCGCCGATCCCGCAAGCGGCGTGCAGCCCGCCACGGTCGCCGACGATCTCGACGCGCTCGCCACGCATCTCGGCCTGCCGCCGTTCCATCTCGTCGGCGTCGCCGGCGGCGCATTTTGCGGCCTCGATTTTGCCGCCTGGCGCCCGCACCGGTTGCGCAGCCTTGTCGCCGCCGCCAGCTCCGCGCAGTTGACGGAGCCCGAGATAGAGGCGTTGCGCCGCCGCATTGAATTTGCCGGCTTTCGCGACCTTCCCGCCCACCATCGCGAGCTCAGCGCATCGTATCGTGGCGGCGATCCCTTTGGCGTGCAGCGCTGGATCGAGATTGACCACGGCTCCCGACAGCCCGGCGCGCCGGTGCAGCCACTGCGCACGCCAAACACCTATGCAAAACTCGCGATGATCGCGACACCGACCTTGGTGATCGCTGGTTGCGCCGACGCCGTGTCGCCGCCTTCCATGATGCGATTGTGGGCGGCGCATTTGCCGAATGCGCAATTTTCGATGATCGCGGAAGCCGGACACGCCATTTCATGGGAGCAGCCCGACGCATTCAACGCGCTGGTGCTTGAGTTTGTGCGTCGCTGTTGAAGTTGGACATTGATACGACGGGTATTTGCACTGCCGCGCGGCGCCTGCAATGCTGCCGCGTGGGCGATCAACGAAAGCAATATGCAATGCGCCTGAGAAAATTCCGCGCCATCCTCGCTGCCGTCGGGATGCTTGGGGCGTCCATCGCACCCGCAGCCGCGCAACGCGAAACGGATTTTTATCGCAACAAGCAAGTCAAGATGATTGTCGGCTTCGGGCCGGGCAACGATTACGATATCGGCGCGCGGCTGCTGGCGCGTTATCTCGGCAAGCATATCCCCGGCAATCCTGCTGTTATCGTGCAGAACATGCCGCAGGCCGCCAGCGTCGTCGCCGCCAATTATATTTTTACGCAAGCGCCGCGCGATGGCACCGTGCTCGGCGCCATCACACGAAATCTGCCGACGCAGGCGCTGCTCGGGCAGTCCAACATCGAGGCCGATCCGCGCCGTCTCATCTGGCTGGGCGGCACCTCGTTTCCCGGCCGCGTCTGCGTCGTTGGCGAAAAAGCGCCGATCAAAGATGTCGCCGATATTTTCACCCGGGAACTCATCGTCGGCAGCAATGGCGCCGGCAACTCCACCAACGTCTTGCCGACGGTTTTCAATCATGTGCTTGGCACGAAGTTCCGCCTGATCGAGGGTTACAAGGGAACTGCCGACATTGTGCTCGCCATCGAGCGTGACGAAGTGCAGGGCGTTTGCTCTTCGCTGGGGCAGTTTCGCGCCAGCGCAGCGGCGTTTCGAGAGGGAAAATTGCGCGTGCTGTTTCGCGCCGAGGAGGCGGCCATGGCGGAAATCCCCGAGGCGCCCTCGATCTATGATTTCGCCAGAACCGAAGAACAAAAAACTTTCATGCGCTTCGTCTTTTCGAGCACCGAGCTAGGCCGCCCCTACGTGCTGCCGCCAGATGTCCCGGCGGCCCGCGTCGCCACCCTGCGGGCTGCGGTGGAAGCCGCCGCCAATGATCCGGAACTTGTCGAGGAAGCGGAAAAGCTCGGCCTTGATATGGCCTGGCGCACGCCGCAGACCCTGCAAGCCAGCGTCGAGCGCCTGTATCGCACGCCCCCCGCCATGATCGAGACGGTGAAGAAACTCATTCCCAACATGCAATGAGGGTCATGCCTCCTCGCAGCCTTCCCAGAGCTGGCCGGTGATATCGAACACCACCCCGTCAGGACCGCGATACTTGATTTCCGCGTGGCTACCGGGCGGCGGATCATACGGCACCGGTTCAGCCCCCATGGCCTCCAGCTTGGCCATCCAGGCGCTCGTATCCTCGACGTGAACGCCAAAATGATGGATGCCGAGAAATTCGAGACCCTTGCCCAGCTGATCGTCGTTGAACTTGAGGATGGCGATATTGATGGCGCCGTCCGTCAGAAAAACGCCCGACGGCCGCTTCGCCTCATCGGGTGTTGCGGGGTCGAGTCCAAAGCGGCGCAATTCGCGAAAGCCAAACGCCTCCTTGTAAAAATCCGCAGCCTTGCCCGGATGGTCGCTCGCCAGTGCAATATGCCGGATGCGAAGCATGGGTGGTCTCCCTGAGGGCGTGTTCCGCAGGAAATGCCGGGTTTTGCGGGATACGCGCCAAGCCGCAGCATGTCGCGGCGTCGCAGGCTTGGCAACCATCGTGATCCCAAGCAGTCCCGCGCGCATTCCTGCTCCGGAGCAGGGCAAGCCCAAGTGCGCAGATATTAACCGATGGTTAATGCGCCGACGCGCAGGTTAGGGTTACCGTCAGGGTAACAAAATTTAGTCGGAACTTATTGGCGTCACAAAGCTTTTCGATGCAGACGAAAGTTCGAATCTGATTTTCTTCAATCCAGGTTTTGCCATGCGCGATCATGCAATCATTCTCATCGTTGACGACGAAATGATGATCCGTTTCGATGTTGCCAGTCACGCGCAAGACGCGGGGTTCGAAGCTGTTGAAGCCTCGTCGGCGGAAGAGGCCATCAACCTCATGTGCGACGGGCTGGTGCCCGACATGTTGCTGACCGACATCGAAATGCCCGGCGGCATGGATGGTTTGTCCCTGGCGCATCTCGTTCGTCGCCGCAATCCGAACGCCGTCATCATTGTCGCGTCAGGTCGCATCATGCCGGCTGCGCGCGACATGCCGTCGGGCACACGCTTCCTCGCCAAGCCGTTTACGTCGGGCATGCTCGACGCCGCCTTCGGATTGGCTGCGTGATCAGCAAAGAGACCCGTGGCAGATTGAGGCGCAATCCTCACCGACCCCGGCGCGCTGGATTTCCGGCCTTTGGCGGCGGCGCGCGGGCGGGCGTGACCACGGGCGGCGCCGGATATTCGGGTCGGCCCTGCAGAATCGCTAGCAAAATCAGGTTCTGGATCCGGGTGAAGTGATTGATCTCGAGATGGCCGGAGGCGGCGAAGTCCGGGTCCACCTGTTTGAGGTCGATATTCGCGATGTAGCCGCCAAAACCCGGCCCCGCCACCACCCGGCGCGCGACGCTGGAGACGAAGTAGTGGATCACCCTGAAAACATCGGCGGACACAGGCGGGGGATCGTAGGCCTCCAGCAGGATGAGCGCGGCAATTCGGACGCCCGCCTCCGAGAGTCGGTTGGCGAGCAAAATCGCCGACTGCGCGCCAAGAGAATAGCCTACGATTGTCGGCTGGAGGTCGCGCGGCTGCGACATCAGATAGGCCACCGCCAGCTCCGGCCAGTCATTGGGATCATGCAGTTCGGCCGCAACGCCACGTTGGCGCAGGCGGCGAACCAGGGCGGCCGTCGCGGTCCCCTGCGCGGTCCGCCATGGCTCGACCCAGCCGCTGAAACAGATGACAGGCGCAGCCGGCTGCGCCGCACGCGCGCCTCCCAATGTCGCGTCGACCTGCCAGCCCAGACCCAAGGCTC
>JAYTTW010000267.1:0-4484 GCA_043744855.1 Hyphomicrobiales bacterium | reverse complement strand
CCATCGGAAGAAAGTGAGTCACGCAGTGACGCGCTTTCTGGAGATGATAAGTGGATACTTCAACAAAAACGACGTACCCGAAATCTATGATTCCGGGTACTAGGGAATGCCGGCGACATTCAAGCGTATTTTGTAAACGCTCGAACGTGCGGCGATGTAAAGCGTCTTGTGGTCGGGGTCGCCAAACTCGACATTGGCGACAAGTTCCGGCACCAAAATCGTGCCGAGGTGCTTGTCTTCAGGCGAAATCACCCACACTCCCGTTGGACCCGTGGCCCTGCGGCGGCTGTCTTGCCACTTGCGTTCTAACTGAAACAGACAGATGCTCCCTTGAAATGCGCGCCATGACGCGAATATGGGGAGGATGACTTGGCCGACACTTTGATCCCAAGCCGCGATTCAATCCCAAGACGCGACTTCTTGAAAGGCGCCGGCCTCGCGGGGGCCAGCGCTGCCGCCACACTTGCTGGCCAGGAAGCCCTCGCCCAATCGCCCGCACCTGCGCAAAAGGCGGCATCGCAACCCGAAGCGCTGCTCACGCTGAGCGCGACGGAGGCGGCCTTTTTGTCGGCGGCTTACGACACCTTCATTCCAGCCGATCCCCTATCGCCTTCCGGGACTGAATGCGGCCTCGTGACCTACTGGGATCGACAGCTTGCCGGCGCCTACGGCAACGGCGCGCGGCTCTATCGCTCGGGGCCATTCACTCAGGGCAAACCGGAACAGGGCTATCAGTTGCCGCTGACGCCGCGTGAATATTTCGCCGCCGGCATCAAGGCTGCGAATGTTTATGCCAAAAAAACTTACGGCAAGGAATTTGATCGCCTGCCGCCAGCCGACCGCGACGCGATGCTGAAAGACATGGACGCCAACAAGGCGCAGTTTGACGGCTTCGGCGCCAAGCCCTTCCTGGAGGCGCTGTATCAATCTGCGATGGAGGGTTTCTTCGCCGATCCCATCCACGGCGGCAATCGCGGCAAGGCATCGTGGAAGATGATCGGCTATCCCGGATTGCCCGCGACCTACGCCCGAACCGCCGAACAGTACCGCGGCAAGAAAGTCGTTCTGGAACCGCAATCGATTCAGGACTTCATCTGACGAGCCCTGCCTATCCAGACTTGGCGATCCAGCGGGTTTTACGCGCGCCTGTTTTCTGAATTCGAGCAACAGATTTTTGGGGGGAAATGATGGCCAGAACGCTGAAATCCGTTGATGTAGTCATCGTCGGGCTCGGGTGGTCAGGCTCCATCATGGCGCGCGAACTCACCAAGGCCGGGCTCAACGTCGTTGCGCTCGAGCGCGGCGCGGATCGCACGCCCTCAGAGGACTTCGCTTTTCCCTATATTCGTGACGAACTGAAAGTGCGCGTGCGCAACGGGCTGATGCTCGACACCGCGACCGAGACGTTGACCATGCGCAATGCGCCCGCCGATCTTGCGCTGCCGATGCGGCGCTGGGAAATTTTCGGCATGGGCGACAATGTCGGCGGCTCGGGCACCCACTGGAACGGCATCACGTGGCGCTTTACGCCATCGGAATTCGTTCTGCGAACGCACCTTGAAGAACGCTATGGCAAGAATGCCATTCCCGCTGACATGACGATTCAGGACTGGGGCGTGACGTATGACGAACTCGAACCCCACTACGACCGCTTCGAGAAACTTTGCGGCACATCGGGCAAGGCCGGCAATCTCCAAGGAAAAATTGTCGAGGGAGGCAATCCATTTGAAGGCCAGCGTTCGGCTGAATATCCCAACAAGCCGCTGATCATGTCGCAAGCCGGCCTGCTGCTGACGAAGGGCGCCAAAGAGCTTGGCTATCATCCGTTTCCAACGCCCGCCTCCAACTCCAGCGCGCCCTACACGAACCCCGAAGGCTGCGCCATCGGCCAATGCCAGTATTGCGGCCATTGCGAGTACTTTGGCTGCGAGGCAAACGCCAAAGCCAGTCCCAACATCTGCCTGCATCCCGTATTGTTCAACGACCCAAAATTCGAGCGGCGCACGCTGGCTTATGTCAGCAACCTGAAATATGACGCGGCCGCGAGAAAAGTGCGCGCGGTGACCTATATCGACCGGCGCACCGGCGAGGAACTTGATCAGCCGGCGGATCTCGTCATCCTCTGCGCCTACCCCTTCAACAATGTGCTGCTGATGCGCCTCGCTGGCATCGGCAAGCCCTATGATCCCGCGACTGGCGACGGCGTCATTGGAAAAAACTATTGTTATCAGACGAATTCAGCCGTCACCTGTTTCGTCGATGAAGAAATCAATCCGTTCATCGGCACTGGCACATCGCCAGCCGTCATCGACGATTTCCAGGGCGACAATTTCGATCATGCGGGGCTCGGATTTTTCGGCGGAGGCTACATCGCCCCAGGCGTCAGTGGCGGGCGCCCGATTCAGGTTCGCGCCGTGCCACCGGGAACGCCGCGCTGGGGCACGGCCTGGAAAGAAGCGACGGCCAAATGGTACAATCACTGGATGCCGCTCAACGTACATGGCACCAGCTATGCCAATCGCAACAATTATCTCGACCTCGATCCAACCTACCGCGACGCCATCGGCCGACCCTTGGTGCGCATGACCTTCAATTACCCCGAGAACGACCGCAAGATGTCGATCTTTCTCACCAACAAGGCGAACGACATCGGCAAGGCCATGGGCGCGAAAACCACCGTGCCGGCGCCGCGCACGACAAACTTCGGCGCCTCCAACGGTCAGGCGACACACCATACCGGCGGCGTCATCATGGGGAAGGACCCCAAGACGAGCGCGCTCAACCGCTATCTACAGAGCTGGGATTGCGACAATCTCTTCGTCATGGGCGGCGCCGCCTATCCGCAAAACGCCGGGCATAATCCGACTGGCACGATTGGCGCGCTGACCTACTGGTCAGCCAAGGCGATTACCGAGCAATATCTCAAATCGCCGAGACCGCTGGTTCACGCGTGAGGCAGCCTCCATGCTGAAGTATTTTGGGCTCGTCGCCGCCTTGTTGTGCGGCGTGGCGCCCGCGTTCGCGGCCGAT
Source organism: Hyphomicrobiales bacterium (assembly GCA_043744855.1). Lineage (GTDB taxonomy): Bacteria > Pseudomonadota > Alphaproteobacteria > Rhizobiales > Beijerinckiaceae > Terripilifer. Next base: position 1,454 of record JAYTTW010000267.1, on the reverse strand, counting down.
CCAGTTCGTGGCCAACAAATCTTCCGGGCCTGCATTGCCTGCCATGGCGACAAACCCGACGACCTCGGTCCGAGCCTCGTTGGAGTTTTTGGCCGGAAGGCCGGCTCGCTGGAGGATTATCGCTTCTCCGGCCCGATGGCGCGCGCCGGGTTCACCTGGGACGAAGACCGCCTACGCGCCTTCCTGGCGGACCCGCAGGGCGCCGTGAAGGGGACACGGATGCCCTTCGACGGGCTTGCCGACAATGCCGATATCAGCGACGTGATCGCCTATCTCGCATCGCGAAAAAAATGACAGTTGGGGGCACGCCGGCCATCAAGGCGCTCGAGAAGACCGCTTTTGATCAGGGGCTGACGCCACGCCGCATGACAATGAATGAACTGTTTGCCGATCCCGCTCAAAGCCCCGTCCCCAATGACCGCAGCGACAGGCTGAACCTTGCTGACAAGACCCCATGCCTATAGCTTCGTGTATCAGGAAAACATGGGCGGTAAACTGCGGACCCCGGCAGGCGCCGGCGAGGGCATGGGCTTCATGGACTGGGATGCAAATGAACAGGCCGGCGTCGGCCAAAACCGCGAAAGGGCGGGACATTGATGAACGGCGCCGATAGCCTCGTCGCGACGCTCGTCGATCAGGGCGTCGACATCTGCTTTGCCAACCCCGGCACGTCGGAAATGCATTTCCTCGCCGCGCTTGGTGACAACACGAAGATGAAAAGCGTGCTGTGCCTGTTCGAGGGTGTCTGCACTGGAGCCGCTGACGGCTGGTACCGGATGACCGACCGGCCCGCTTCAACGCTGCTACATCTGGGCCCCGGCCTCGCCAACGGCCTTGCCAATATCCACAATGCAAAACGCGCCTCGTCGGGCATGGTCAACATCGTCGGCGAGCATTCGCTATCGCATCTGAAATACGACCCGCCGTTGCAGTCTGATATTGAGGGGCTGGCGCGTCCGCTATCGCATTGGGTGCGGCGCGCCAGTTCGGCTCAGATGATCGCTTGGGATGCAGCCGCAGCGGTAACCGCTGCCTCGGGTCATCCGGGCCAGATCGCGACATTGATCCTGCCCGGCGACGTCAGTTGGCAGGACGCGGGCTCACCCGTCACGCTGCCGAAAAGCAAAGTCGCGCGCAAGGCCCCGTCACCGGCCCGTATCGAACATATCGCGCAGGTGCTGCGTTCGGGCGAACCAACGTTGATCCTTCTGGCCAACAAGGCGACACGCGGGCGGGCGCTGGAGCTGGCGGGCAAGGTGGCAGCGGCTGCCGGATGCCGGCTCGGCTCGCAATTCTTCACCGCACGCATTGAACGCGGCGCAGGCCGAACCCCCATCGAGCGGGTTCCCTACGCAGTCGCGCCAGCGTCTGCCTTTCTCAAGGATTTCAAGCATCTCATCACGGTCGAGACGCAACAACCCGTGGCGTTCTTCGCCTACCCCGACAAACCCAGT
>JAYTTW010000266.1:0-17729 GCA_043744855.1 Hyphomicrobiales bacterium | reverse complement strand
TGGAATCTTGTTGACGTTGGCGGTTTGCAGGACGTCCCAGGAGCGCTGTCCGGCGCGATTCTCGATCAGCACGCGCGCCAGCAAGGCGGAATCCGAGGCGCGCACAAAATTAACCTTGAGACCCGTCGCCGTCTCGAAAATGCGCCACAGCGGCAAGCCTTCTTCTTCGTTTGTAGTTGAATAAACCGTTACCGAAGCCTCACCGCGCGCCGCATCGAGCAGGGCAGGGTCCAGCCATGGACGTTGCATTTCCTGGGCATTCGCCAAACCGCTGGCAAACACGCCGCAGCAAGCCATGAAGCCGGGCAGGCGCCAATTATCGAACCAGGTAACGAAGTTGCTAACGAACCCGGCCAGGAACATCCTCGTCCGCGAGGCCGGCTTTAGGCTCCCCGGCCGCCGCAGCACGCAGCCCGTTCCGTCGCGCAAAAGCCTCTCCCTCGGCCGAGCGTGCCAGCATAATGCCAAACGGCTGAATCGACACGATTTTGGAGCCCGAGTTTCTAGCGGTGGCGACATCTCAAGTCCATAGGGACCGGTATCCGCATCGCACAAGCGCGCGTCACGGATGACCCGCGACGGAAGCGCGAGCAGCCGATCCATTTCCGGGAATCGACGCCGCAAAAATCCGGGTTTTTCAGCCTAGGCGTCGACGCGGCGCGCCAGACCATTGCGCACCAAATCGTCGGCGAGATCGATCTTGTCGGCCTTGCAGGCGCCAACGCGCGCCTGTCCTGCCGCCGCCTCGTAGACGCGGCAGGTGATAAGGCGCCCGCGCGTCAACACTTCGAGCCGGGCGGCAGCGCGCATCTCGCAGGCTTCCTCGACGCCGTCGAGACGCTTGCAAATTGCCCCCGATTGCAGCGGCATGACGCCCGCAAGCTCAATCATTTCACCGTTGGCGATCAGCCGCAATCCGCGCGCCACGCCGACGCTGCGCAGGGTTTGCATCGCCCAGCGGCGCTCGGCGATATCGCGGCCACGGCTTTTGGCGCCTGGCGCGACTGGCGGCATGGACGCGGTGGTCAGCGCATCGCCGGTCGTCTGGCGGCTTGCGCGCAGCGGCGCAGCGTAGGCCATGACCGTATCGACCTGCGGCATGAAAGCGACCGCCAGCATGGCTTGCGGCGCCGCGTTGGCCGGCAGTCTTTCAATCCCCTCTGGTGACGCGCGGTGAGGGCGTAGCACAGCCACGGTTTGCGTCGCGGCGCTTTTCACTGCGGTGGAAGGAACTTGCAGAACAGCGTCACGGGACACCGGCGAAACAAAGCCGGGATGGCGAAGCGACCAACCCGAAAGCGCCAGCGCGATGGCTATCGGCGCCATCAGCAACGCAAACAACAATGACAGCGAGAAGCGGTCTGCGTCCACCTTACCGCTGATCCGCCGCGACGGGGCGCCCATGTTCATCTCCGTTCCCTAACGCCAGGGAATATGCAGCAGCCCTGCGAAGATGCTCATAAGCGCTTTATTCAAATTCGAATGAACAAGTGCGCCATTCGGTTTACCAATACCTGAAGCTTCCTTAGGTAAAGCGCTGGAAGCCAAGAATTATTACTTTTCGCTAGGAACTGTCCCGCAGGTTGACGCAACGGAATTGCATTTCCGAGCGGAGATCAACGTGCGCGTTAAAGCCCTTGCCATGATACCAGTCGCCGCAGTGCTCGGTTTCATCGCCGTGCAGTCCGGTCGCTACTGGATGGACCGACAGGTCAACGATCGCATGCGCGCCGCAGATGCACTGGCGCGCCCTGCGGCGGCGGCGCCCAGCTTCGCCACACTCGTCGTCGCCGCCGCGCCGTTGCGTTTTGGCGTCGAACTCACCCCTGCGATGCTGCGTGAAATACCCTGGGCGCAGGGTCAGACCCCGAAGGGCGCCTACGCCAAGATCGCCGACGTCTTTGCTGAGAAGACCAAGCGTGTCGTCATCGCCGCCATGGATGACAACGAGCCGTTGCTGGCGACCAAGATTACTGGACCTGGCCAGCGCGCCGTGCTCGCCGCCATCCTTGATGCCGGAATGAAAGCCGTCACGGTTCGCGTCGACGATGTCGTCGGCGTTGCTGGTTTTGTGCAGCCGGGGGATCGCGTCGACGTGCTGCTGACGCGTCAACGCGAGAAGGGCGACGCCTACGCCGACGTGCTGCTGCAAAACATCAAGGTGCTCGGCATCGACCAGTTGGTGGATGATCACGCCAGCAAGCCATCCGTGTCGCGTTCCGTCACCCTGGAAGCTTCCATTGCGCAGGCGCAACGCCTCATCGTCGCCCAAAGCGTCGGGTCTCTGACGTTGGCTCTGCGACCCGCCGGCGTCACCACAACAGAAGAGCCGCGCCGGGTAACTTCGGCCGACCTGCTCTCCACAGAGCCGGCTCGCACGGCGACCGCAGACGAGGATGCGCCAGTCGCCAGCTTTGGCCAAGGGCGGCGAACCGTCAGCGTCATCCGCAACATGACGCGACAGGAATACAGCGTGCCCGGGCGCGCCAACTAACACAAAACAGCGAAAGTTTCAGAGGCGACACATGCATCACACTCGCAACCTCAAGACCGCCTGCCTCGCAGCGCTGGCGATATGGGCTACCGGCGCCCAAGTGACGCAGGGCCTCGCCGCCTCGCTGGCCTCTGCACGCACAGAGCGCTCGCTTCCCGCCGCGCAGGATAATGTCGTCACCATCCCGATGGGCAAGACGCAGACGTTGAAATCGCGCCAATCCTATGTCGATCTGGTCGTCGGCGATTCCGAGATCGCTGACGCCATGCCACTTACGGACCGCTCGTTTTACGTGCACGGCAAAAAGCTTGGCGTCACCACCGTCTCCGCTTATGACGCGCAGCGGGCGCTGATCGCCACTTATGAAATCGAGGTCGGCTACAACACCTCGCGTCTGCGCGAGGAATTGCGGCGGCGCTTGCCGGGCTCGGCCATCGAAGTAGCCTCGGTAAATGGCCGCATCCTGCTTTCCGGTGCGGCGAGCGATGCGGTGGCGCTCGACCGGGCGATGACCTTGGCCAAACAGTTTGGCCCCGATGTCATCAATTCCATGACGATTTCGCAGTCCCAGCAAGTCATGCTGGAGGTGCGCTTCATCGAAGTCTCCCGCAACGCCGGCAAAGCGCTCGGCATTCAATGGGATGTCGCCAGCCGCGCGCTCAACTTTACGTCCGGACCCGCCTTGGCGGCTACCGGCAGTGCGCCATTTGCCTCGCTGCTTGGTAAACTTTTGCGCGGCGGCACCAACGCGGACGCCCTCGTGCAAGCGTTGGAGGACAAGGGACTGGCGCGGCGGCTGGCCGAACCCAACCTCGTCGCGATGTCCGGCCAGAGCGCCAGCTTCCTCGCCGGTGGTGAGTTTCCGTTCCCGGTTGCGGGACAACTTGGGCAGGTGACGATCGAATTCAAGAAGTTCGGCGTCGGCCTGAATTTCACGCCCGTCGTTCTCGCCAACGGCGTCATCAGCCTGAAGATCGAGCCGGAAGTCAGCCAGATCGACACGACCAACGCCGTGCAAACGCCTGCCGGGCCGATCCCCAGCCTTGTGGTGCGCCGCGCCAGCACGCAAATCGAACTGCGCGACGGCCAAAGTTTCGCGGTCGCCGGCCTGTTGCAAAGCGTCAGCTCGGACAACACCCGCCAGCTTCCATGGCTTGGCGACGTGCCCGTGCTCGGCGCCCTCTTCAGGAGCACGGCGTTCACCAAGAACGAGACCGAACTCGCCATCATCGTCACGCCGCATCTCGTGCAACCCTCGCGCCCCGGCCAACCCTTGCGCACGCCGCTGGATGCAACAATCCCCGCCAATGACGTCGATCGCTTTCTGATTGGCAGGAAGGAATTGTCGCCGGCGCAACTGCGCCAGACCGAAGGCCGCACCGAAACCATCGCCCAAGGCCACATTCTCGACATTCGCAATGGAGGCGCCGGTGCAACGCGTTATTGAAAAGTCGTCGGCGTTGCCGCGCGTAATGGGCGCCAGCCTCGCCTGTTGCCTTGGCCTTGCCGGTTGTCTCGGGCTCGGCGGTTGCGCTGACTCCCTGTCGCGCTCGGATCATCTGGCCGCCCACGCTGGCGACGCCGTCGCCGCCAACAAGGCGATCCACATCATCGACCCCTGGCGTCGCGAGTCGTTTGACACGCAACTCCCCGTGCTCGGCGCGCGCCCGGCCAACGCAATCCGCGCCTACCGGAACGCCGATGGTGGAGCCGGCGGCGGTGGGGTGTCGCCTGCGCCCGCGCCCTCCGTTGGCATTACGCAGAAGTGAGTTTGCAAACCATGACCGCACCCCAAATCCTAACCACACCCAATGTCAGTATTCTCCTGATCAGCGCCGACAGCCAATTGTGCGACAATTTTCGTAGCGTCATGCAGGCGGCCCGTCAGACCTCGCTCAGCGTTTTGTCGCGCGGCATCGACGAAATCGCCGCGGCCGTAGAGATGCAAGCTGCAAATTTGCAGACAACGAGCTTGATTGTCGCGGACATCGACGCCACCCGACGGGAACATCTCGTTGGTTTGCAACAGCTCATGATCCGCCTTGCAGGCCGCACGCCGGTGGTCGTCCTGACGGAATCTTTCGACGAAGCCGTTGGTCGCTGGTTCCTGCAAATTCGCGTCAGCGACTTTTTACGCAAGCCGATTCGCCCGGAAGAGTTGCTGCGCACGTGTGTCAAAGTGTTGCGTAGCGATGCCGGCGATGGCGACCGGCAAGCCAAGGTGCTGACTTTCATGCCGGCCGCCGGCGGCGTCGGCAACACGACGCTCGCCGTCGAGGCGGCGATGCAGTTGCACACATCGCCGCAATCGGAGGGGCAATCGACCTGCCTTGTCGATCTCGACTTCGACAACGACGCCTGCGCCGATTTTCTCGACCTCGAACCCCGCCTAAACCTCGCTGAAATCGGCGGCCAGGGCGAGCGTCTCGACGCGCAATTGCTGGAAGTCATGCTGTCACGCCACGCCAGCGGCCTGTCCTTGCTGGCGGCGCCGGCAAAGCCGGCTGAGCCGCACGCCGTCGACGCCGCGACGATCCTGCGGTTGCTCGAAGTCGCTGCCAGCCGCTTCGATCATCTGGTGATCGATTTGCCGCGCACCTGGTTTCCTTGGACAAACGACGTGCTGGCCGGGTCAAACCGCATTTTTGTCGTCACCGACATGACTGTGCCCGGACTGCGTTTCGCCCGCCGGCTGGCGACCAGCATCGGCGAGCGGCTTACCGGAGCCAATTCGCCGCGCGTCATCGTCAACCGCTTCCAGACCGGCCTGCTGTTTGGCGGCACCCTGCGACGCTCAGACGTAGAGCGGGCCTTGGGCAGCGCCTTCGCCGGGCAGGTCGCCAACAACTATCAGGTGGTGCGCGAAGCCATCGACCGCGGCGTACCGCTTGAGACGGTGAAGCCCGGAAATTCTGTCACCAGCGATCTCAAACGCATTTTGTTCCCGGCGCTTGCCGCCTGATCGGGGTTTTTGATGTTGCGTCGTTTTTCCGCCGAGCGCCTGATCGACCCGCCCTTTATCGACGTGCCGCCACCGCCACTGGCAGCGGCCGTGTTCGATATTCCGCCGCCACCGCTGGTCCAGCCGGCGAGGCCCGCCCCTGTTGCAACGCCGCCACTTACGCCAACGCCAGCTGCCGATACGCCGCGCATGCCTGGCGAGACTGCGCGACCGCGCGCCACTGCCGCGCCAGCGCCGCCCAACAGCCTGCTGACCAGCCAGCGCATACTTGATGCGAAAATCCGCATTCACCACCTGCTCCTCGAGGAACTGAATCTGGCGGCGTTGGAAAAGCTGCCGGCGGAACAGGCGCGCCTGCAAATTCATGAACTGGTCGCCGCCCATTGCGTGCGCGAAAGATTGGCGTTCACCGGCCAGGAACTGACCGATTTCGTTTCCGACATCCTCGATGAGATGATCGGATTAGGCCCGATCGAACCTTTGCTGCGCGATCCCACCATCGCCGATATTCTCATTAACGGCCACAACAACATCTTCGTCGAACGCAAGGGACAACTGGAGCCGGTCGATGTCCGCTTCAGCGACGAGGCGCACCTCATGCGCATCGTCAACCGCATCGTTTCAGGCGTTGGCCGCCGCGTCGATGAATCCCAACCCCTGTGTGACGCGCGCCTGAAAGACGGTTCGCGCGTCAACGTCGCGGTGCGTCCGATTGCCGTCGATGGCCCGCTCGTGTCGATCCGCAAGTTCTCGAAAAAGCCGCTCGGACTGGATCGTCTGGTGGAAATGGGCGCGTTGCGTCAGCCGATGGCGGATTTGCTTGCGGCGGCAGTTGCGGCGCGCGTCACCATGATCGTCTCTGGCGGCACCGGGTCGGGCAAAACCACCATGCTCAACGCGCTCTCGGCGTTCATTTCCGAGAAAGAGCGTCTCGTCACCATCGAGGATGCAGCCGAATTGCAACTGCAACAACGCCACGTCGCCCGCATGGAAACGCGACCGCCGAACATCGAGGGAAAAGGCGAGATCCGGCAGCGCGAACTCGTCAAGAATGCGCTGCGCATGCGTCCCGAACGCATCATCCTGGGCGAGTGTCGCGGCGAGGAGGCTTTCGACATGTTGCAAGCCATGAACACCGGCCACGACGGCTCGATGGCGACGATCCACGCCAACGCGCCGCGCGAAGCCGTTTCCCGCCTCGAGCAGATGATTGGCATGGCCGGCTTGCCCATGTCGCAGAGCAGTGTCCGCGGCCAGATCGCCGCCGCCATTAGAGTCATTGTGCAATTGCAACGCTTGTCCGACGGATCGCGCCGCGTCACTTCCGTCGCTGAAATCACCGGCATGGAGGGCGATGTCGTGCAGATGCAGGAGATATTCAAATTCGTCCGCGTCAAAACCGACGACGACGGACGTATCCACGGCAATTTCATGGCGACCGGCGTGCGTCCGCGTTTTCTGCAAGACCTCGTCGCCATGGGCGTGACTTTGCCGGGCGACATTTTCGATCCCTCCAAACCGCTTTGAGGTTTTGCCGTGTTCGAGGCGATTGACCCAATCTACGTTTTCTACGCTGCCGTCGTCGGCGCCGTGCTCGCCATCGCCGAATCCGTCTATCTCCTGACCTTCACGTCGGCCAACCACCGGCGCAACGTCAACCGTCGTCTGAGCTTTTTCGCAGCCGCAGAAAACCGCGCCGACGCCATTGTCAGCCTGCGTCGCGAACGCGGCCTTGGCGCGCTTGATTCGCGGCTGCGCATTGCGACGTGGTTCAACCGGCTGATGTTGCAATCGGGCGTCACGTTCGGGCCGTGGCGGCTTGTCGCGGGGGCGCTGGCGTTCGCCGGCCTGGTTTTCGCGGTGGTGCTGTGGCGCTTTGGGCCACTTGCAGCTTTCATCCTCGCTTTGCCCGCCGGCTTGCTCGGCCCGCTGCTTTACCTGTCGCGTCGTCGCCGCAAACGGCGCGACAAATTCACCACGCAGTTTCCCGAGGCGCTCGATATCCTGGTGCGCAGTTTGCGCGCCGGACATCCGGTGCCGGCGGCGATCCGCATGGCGGCTCGAGAGATGGCTGATCCCGTCGGTTCTGAATTTGGCCTCGCCGAAGACGAGATCACCTATGGCCTCGATATCGAAACGGCAATGCGCAACATGCTCGATCGCGTCGGGCAGGAGGACTTGCCGCTGTTCGTGACCTCGGTGGCGATCCAGTCCTCGTCCGGCGGCAACCTCACTGAAATCCTCGACAATCTCACCGATGTCGTGCGTCTGCGCATAAAAATGCGACGCAAAATTCGCGCCTTGTCGGCGGAAGGACGCATTTCGGCGCTCATTCTGTCAGCCGTGCCGTTTACTTTGTTCGGCATCATCAACTGGATGGCGCCGGGCTTTTACGGCTCCAACTGGTCGCACCCCTGGATGGTGTGGGGTTTGAGCGGCGCCGGCGCCTGGATGCTGATCGGCAATCTCGTCATGCACAAAATGATCAACTTCAGGTTCTGAGCGATGATCGAAGATATCCTTCACGCCATCAACGATCTGTTCAGCAACAATGACACGCTTATGAGCGTCGTTGCGGCCGGCCTTTGCGCCTCCGCCGTCGTCTGGATCGCCGGTCAATTAAGGTCGAGACGCGAGGCGGTCGAGCGCCGCATCGGCGGCGACGAGGCTGGCGCGAGGGGTAACGCTGAAGCGCCATCGGCATTCCTCAACAGGCTCGGCGGATGGGTCGGCAAAGCCGCCGGCGCCGCCGGCCAAACCGACTGGGAACGCAGCCGCGTGCTGCGCACCAAACTCATTCAAGCCGGCTATTACGACCGGCAGGCGGTCGTCTGGTTTTTCGGCGCCCGCCTCGCGTGCGCTGTTGTGGGCGGCATCGCCGGCGGCGTCACTGGCGCTCAAATGGCGCCCGAAGAAACGGCTGTCCTCGCCGGCCTGTTCGCCCTTTGCGGCGCAGTGCTCGGCTTCGTGGCGCCGTCGATCTGGCTCGACCGCCGCATCGGAAAATTACGGCTTGAACACCGTTCTGGCTTTCCGGATTTTATGGATTTGCTCATCGTCTGCGTTCAGGCCGGGCTCAGCATGGAAGCCGGCATCAACCGCATTGCCGGCGAAATTGGCGCCGGCTATCCCTCGATGGCGCGCAACCTGGCGTTCACCGCGCGTGAAATCCGCAGCGGCAAGCCGCTTGCCATGGCGATTGAGAGCCTGGCGTCGCGGCTGGCGATCGAGGAGGCGACGACGTTCGCCACATTGTTGCAGCAGTCGGAAGAACTGGGCTCCAGCATCTCGCAGTCGTTGCGCACCTACGCCGACGACATGCGCAACAAGCGCATGATGAAAGCCGAGGAAAAAGCCTATGCGTTGCCGGCCAAGCTGGTCATTCCCTTAACGCTTTTTGTGTTTCCTACGCTTTTGGTCGTGCTCATGCTGCCCGTCGTCATCAGCGTTTCCAACGCCAACTTTTAAAACAGGAACCAGCCCATGCGTTCGATCCTGAAACCCCTGGCGGCGCTGTTGCTGGCGATTGCGACGGCTGGTTGCGCAGGGCAGGGCGGCCTGTTTGCAGAGACGCCGCAAGCCGGCCCGCAAGCTGACCCGCAAGCGCAAATCGCGATTGTCACCGGGACGACGCCCGAGCCAGTTGACGCGCTTGCCGACGCCAAGGCGGCGTACCGAAACCGCAATTTCGGCCTTGCAGAAAAAGGCTTCCGTCGCGCCGTCGAAACCTCGCCCAACGATGTCGAGGCCTGGCTTGGACTGGCCGCAGCGCACGATCAACTCGGACGCTTCGACCTCGCCGACAAGGAGTATGCACAGGCGCAAAAGCGCGGCGGCCTCAACGTTGGCTTGCTGAACAATCGCGGCTATTCGCACATGCTGCGCGGCGATGTGCGCGGCGCACGGTCGGATTTCCTCGCCGCCCAACGCCTCGAGCCCGACAACCCATTCGTGCAGAACAACCTGCGCCAGCTCGATGCGCGGGCCGCCGCGCGAAGCTGATTGGGACCCAACCGTCGCCTTGAAACCGGATTGATTTGCTGCAACTCGCGGGACAGGTATGGTCCTCCCGGCCCCCTGTGGCCGGAGCGAGGTCAGAATGTCGCGAGCCAAGACGAGCCGGCGCCGCTTCAATGCAGGCGCAATCGCCGGTGTTATGGCGGGATTGACGCCGGGCGCAGCACTCGCCGAAACCCCTGTCGATCTGCAACTGGTGCTCGCGGTCGACGCTTCCGGCAGCGTCAATCAATACCGTTTCGAACTGCAAAAGCGCGGTTACATCGCGGCTTTTCGCAATCCGCGCGTGCTTAATGCGGTGCGCTCGGGTCTGCAACGCTCCATTGCTGTGACGATGTTCCAATGGACCGGAGCGCGTCTGCAACGCGAAGTCATCCCGTGGATGATCGTGCGCGATGAGGCCAGTTCCGCCGCCGTCGCGGACGCCATCGAGCGTTCGCCGCGATTGCTGTTTGGCGGCGGCACTTCCATCAGCGGCGCTATCGACACCGCCATGACGGCGTTTCCACGTGGCGAGTTTCGCGGCGTGCGGCGCGTCATCGATATTTCCGGCGACGGCGCCAACAACAACGGCCGTCCGGTGACGCGGGCTCGCGACGAGGCCGTCGCCGCCGGAGTCATCATCAACGGTTTGCCGATCCTCTCCGTTGAACCCGACCTTGACGATCACTATCAGGATTTTGTAATCGGCGGCGAAGGGTCGTTCATGATCGTCACCAAATCCTTCGAGGATTTTGGCGAGGCCATTTTGAAAAAACTGATCGCCGAGATCGCCAGCGGCGCCGGCCCGCCGACAAAGTATTTGTGAACCCAAGGGCTCCGGAGACCCGGGGTCAGGAGCCATTAAACTTCTTGCTGATTTGACGACAGGCTGATTCATTAGAGCATGATCCCGAAAAGGGAACGCCGGTTTTCGGAAAAGATCATGCTCAATCAAAAACCTGGAGTGCGACGACGTTTTCGAAGAAACGTCATCGCGCTCTAGGAACCTGCCCGTTTGCGGATAACGGGCAGGTTCATCCGATTATTTCGCGCTGAGCTGGCGTATTGCCCCTGCCCAGTCTTCCACGTGATAGCTCTTGACGATCAAGCCGTTCTCGACCGTGTGCATGTCGATTGTCATGACGTCGAAGCCCTTACCTGATGCCGGCACGCCGAACAGCGGACCGTTAGGCGTTCCCGTGACGCGGCTGCGCACGACAAAGACTTTCCCCTGTTGCACGATTTCCTGCGGCGCCCATTTGAGATCGGGCATCAGCTTGCCGAATCCCTGCAGTTGCCCGACGAAGGCTTCGAGCGATTTGTCCTTGCCCGAGTAGTCGCCGATGCTCACCCACGACGGGGCCATGATTTTGGCTGCCCGCGCCGGGATATCCGCCGCGCCTGCTGCACTGAGAAGCTGCGAATAGAACGCTTCGACGACCGCGCGATCGTCGGCGCGAGCCGGCGCCACAACGGCGACGACTGCGAGTGCGACACCTGCCAGACTTCCCAAAATGTTCTTCATGTGCACCTCCTCCTGGATGATTGGTCGTGGGCATTGCACTGCCCGCCGGCACCATGCGCTTGCAGGTCATGGCTGATAAGATAGGTTTGTTCGTCTAGATTGTTCGATAGGATAGGATAATGCTCGACACTCTTCGCCCGATGGCCGTGTTCGCCAAGACGGTCGAGGCCGGCTCCTTCCGCGCAGCGGCAACGGCGCTGCGGCTGTCGCCGTCCGTCGTCAGTCATCACATCGCCCAACTCGAAGCCAGGCTCGGCGTCGCACTGCTTTATCGTTCGACCCGGCGACTATCCTTGACGCGGGAGGGCGAGCAGTTGTTCCAGGCAGCGCGCAAGATGAGTGCGGCAGCGGAAAGCGGCATCGACGCCCTTTCGAACCTGATTCGGCAGCCTGCCGGGGAGCTACGCATCACGGCTCCAGCCGTGCTCGGGAACGCCAGTCTTGTGGAAGACCTGGCTGCCTTTGCACGGGAGTATCCGAGAATTCGCCTGTCGCTGAGCTTTTCTGATGTGCGTCAGGATATGATCTCTGGCGGGTTCGATGTCGCAATCCGCATGGGTTGGATGAAAAGCAGCAACCTCAAGTCCAAGAAACTGTTCGAGGTGCGCCGCATCCTTGTCGCGGCGCCGTCGTATGTGTCGGCCAGACCGCGTGCGCGCAAGCCGTCCGATTTGGCGAACTGGGAATGGCTGCACTTGACGCCATTGGTTCACGCCGCAACCTTCCGAAGAAAGTCAGCGACGCCGACCAAAATCGACTTCACGCCTCGCATCACTGTCGATGACGCTGTTGCCCTCTATCGTCTCTCGAAAACAGGACTTGGCCTTGCAATGGTCCCCGAGTTCTTGGCGAGTAACGATCTGGCCACCGGGAACATGAAATTGGTTTTGCCGGGTTGGGACATCGAGACGCTGAACGTCTATGCCGTTTGGCCGCCCAATGCGCCGCGAACCAGTTTGACCATGCGTCTCGTAAGTTTTCTGGAAGCGCGCGTCCGCATGCAGTCAACGTTGGCCAACGCCGCAACCGAAATCGGATAGGCCGCCGACGCCCACAACGCCGAAACTAGAAGCTATCATGTTGATTTCAAGCTGGCGGAGGGCAGGGAACTGGGTTCACCTTCTCCGCTTTTTCTGGCGGCGCCGCCTTCGGAGCGCCGAGTCAGGTTTATGACCTCCCCACATTCGACCCCCGGCGCCAGCGGTCTTCGCCACACGACCTGGCCGTCTACAACAGTCACTGCGCCGCACGTCGCCACCATGAACCAGCGTGACGCCATGTATTATGTGATGACCGGCAAAACCTTTGATGGCGTCAAGGCCGCAAAAATGGGCCTCGTCAACGAAGCCGTGCCGCTGGCCCAGTTGCGCGATCACACCCGCGATCTGGCGAAAGAATTGCTCGGCAAAAACCCCGCCGTGCTGCGCGCCGCCAAGCACGCGGTTCGCGCCACCATTGGCATGCCGTTCGAACTTGCCGACGAATATCTGATGGCCAAAAGCCATCAGGCGCGCTTCCTCGACACGGAGGGCGGCCGCGCCAAGGGCCTCAAACAATTCCTTGATGAAAAATCTTTCCGACCCGGCCTTGGCGCCTACAAGCGTGACTGATGCGGCGCCTCGCAGCAGCATCGAAAGGCTGTTGGCGCCGCATTCGGTGGCCCTGCTCGGCGCATCGCCGACGCCGGGCTCCCTGGGCGCCGGCGTCATCGGCAACCTCGCGCGTTTCGGCTTTGCCGGCGAGGTGCATTTCATCAATCCCGGGCGCGCCGAGATCGATGGCAAGGCGTGTCTGAAATCGCCGCTGGAGCTTCCACACGGCGTCGATTGCGCGGTGCTGGCGATCCCCGCCGCCAAGCAGGCTTGTTGGCCAGGATGGAGGAATAGTTCATACCGCCGATACCTGCGATTTCCCCGCGTTCCAAAGCCAGCGTCAAATCTGCTGTGCCTGGATAGCCAGACACAATCTTGAAGCGGGTGCCCAAAATGCGATTGAGCACCGAAGGAAAAATGACACGTTGATCGGTTGCGCCAGCACCGCCAACGACAAGCGCCGCGATCATGACGCGCGATTGCATGGTGAGTGTCGCCAATCCACTAGTCCCCTGACGGCTTCGTTCGTAGCGAGGCCGAAGGAAACGCGCGAGGGTCGTCTCCCAACACGGAGAAGGCTTCGTCACGCTACGCAGAATGATGTGCTTGCGTCGCGCGCGGACCCGGGCACGGCGAGGTGTGATTTTCGAGGGCGACTGCGGCTACGCTCGAGGATTTCTAACCTGCAAGCTGTTCAGCGAGCCAATCGGCCGACTGGTTTCGGTACATGTAAAACCGGTTGTGAGCGACGTGATCCCCATCCGGGATGTAGAGGAGCACGGTCTGGCCCTTGGCTTCTGCGGCGAGACGCTCTGCGTCTTCTGGTGGGCACAGTCGGTCGAGGCCGCCGGCAATCACGAACAGCGGGCAAGTGATCTTTTCAGCGACGCCTTTCAGTGACAGGCCGTGCGCTTTCTGGCGGGCCTCGTCCGCGTCGTTGCTGAAGCTTCGCTTGATATATGCCGAACGTGTCAGCGGCGGCAGCTTATCCCACAGCGCACCCCAATCATAGGGCCCGCAATTCGAGATGCAGGCCTTGATACGTTTGTCGAAGGCTGCGGCGCGCGGGGCGTAATAACCGCCCAGGCTGATGCCCCAGATCGCGATGCGATCGGCGTCTACGTCCTTTCGCTGCGCCTCGATCCAATCGATCACCGGGCCGATGACATTTTCGTAGTCGGCTCGGATCGGCATGTCGTATTCGGCCTCACCCTGGCCGGGGCCGTCGAAGGCGAGGATGGCGATACCGCGGTCGAGAAAGTTGGTCTCGAAGGTGAGAAGTTCCTCTTTGGCTGAGTCCAGCCCCATGGTCATCAGCACGATCGGGGGACGCTCAACACCCTTGGGCTTGCGCAGTGTTCCTGCCAACGTGCGCCCTTCATACGGGATGAGCACGCGCTCACCGGGCGGGTCAAGATGCGGCAAGGCGAGGTCGAGGCATTCAACCGCTTTCATATGCGCGTCGCGCATCTGCTGCATGTCCTGCACGAAGAGATATTTCGCGAAATGATAGGTCGCTGCGGCGCGGCAGAGATGGTCGGCGGCGCTTAAACTCTTCCCTTTGGCGAGCGCCTCGCGCCCCAGGTTTTCGTGGATCGCCGCGCGCTGCGACCAGGCGCGACACCAGTCATCCCAGGATTCGAGAGAGTTCAGCACGTCCTCGAAGTCGCTTGCGGCGACGCCGTTGACCGTGAACCGCGAAAGGAAGTGCGGGGCGATGACCAAGCGTGGATCAGGCATGCTTTGTTTCCCTTTGCATGTCATGCAGCGTCTTCGTTGCCCGCAAGCGCTGGCTCAATTTTCACGACCGAGGCATCCACTTTGTCGAGTAGCGCTTTCAGCGTTTTGGCTTCACTTTTGGTCAGGCCAGACTCAACGATGTTTGCAAGTTCACAGGCGCGCGGGATGACTTTTTTATAGAGCGCCATTCCCTTTGGCGTAAAAGACAGAACCTTGCAGCGGCGATCGGCCGGGTGGGGTGTCTCACCGATGAGCCCCTCGGCCGAACACTTCGCTGCAGCTCGGCTGATGGCGACGCGATCCATCGAGATCTTGTCAGCAATATCTTTCGCCGAGATGGATCCGAACCTGCCGATCTGCGCCATCAGCCGCCATTCCGGCACCGTAATGCCGAATTGGGCGAAGTAGACCTCGGCGCAGGCGTTTGCGACGCGACGCGATACGTTTGCGAGGCGAAATAGCAGGAATTCCTCGTTCTCGAATTGACGTTCAAAATAAGTCTTCAACTTTGATCTGTCCTGATTTTTGGAAATCATTTTCAGTTGAAATCATATCACTTGCAACCATCCTGGTCAACGGATAGGCTCCGCAATCAGGACATAAGCTTGGGAAAGGGGAGTGGGGATGAGCGTTGATGTCATTCAGTTCGATATGCAGGCGCCTGACGACCTTTCAGTCCTCAGGACAGCGCTCGACGCGCGCCGATCCGCGCGCATCCGGCGACTGGCGCTGCTCATGCGGGTGGCGGGCGAGTACACAGACGGCTCCCGTGAAAAGGCGCGTGGAGCCGTTGAGGGCCTGCTTGCCGCACTTGATCTGACCGACCGCTCCGAATTTATCACGGTGATCGGGGCCGAGGGCGCATCGACGCCCAGCGGCTATGCTTTTCTCGACGTGGAAGGGGACGAGGGCGGCAGCGCTCGGCGCCTCGCGGTAGGCCTTGCGCGCGTTGCTTGCCCAGAGGAATCCAGCATAGGCTCGGCGGCCTTCGCTTTCGAGGTGAAGGCGGCTGTCGAAGCGGCCTTGTGCGACGGCGGCATGAGCGCGGACGACGTCGAGACCGTCATCGTGAATGTGCCGCAACCCACCACCGGCGATATCGGCCCCCGGGCGCGCAAGGGAAGGGCGGCGGCGGCGCTTGGCGCGGGCCTCGCCATCGGCGAGGTAAGGGCGAGCGCCGTCACGGACGAAGCCATTGTCACGGACGGCGAACTCTATTCGAAACGCGTGCAGACCTTCACTGGGCCCGCCATTCGCAACATCGAGGTGATTGCGATTGGCAATCGCGCCGGCGCCGGCGGCAATCTCTTCGCTTGTAACGTGATCACTCGCGACCTTCTCGATGCGCGGTCGCTGAAGAGGATGCTGATCGGCGCGGGCCTGAGGCTCGACGCCGACGGCGAACTCGACACCGGCCGGCTCGTCGCGACGATCGCCAAGCTCGGCGTGCATCCCTCCGGTCACGTCGCCGGAGCGCCGACGACGATTTTCGGTTCAGCGACTCCGCCCGAAAAACATGTCCGCGCCGCGCTGTCGGGCGTACTCGGCGCCACGCTGCACACAACCCGGGTGTTTAGCACCTTTGATCCGGTCCAACAGGCGCCGCTGGGCGGCGGAACGATCTGCTGCATCCTGCGCGCGGAGGAAACGTCGTGATGCAGGTCGAGGCCGGTAATCCCAAGTCGGCGCATGACTAAACGTTGAGCATCTGACATCGGGAGACGCGACGTGGACAATGTGAAGAATGTGCTGATCGCAGGCGCGGGCCCGGTCGGGGCTGTGACGGGCCTTTACCTCGCGCGTAACGGCATCAAGGCAACGCTGTTCGACATGGCGCCGAAGCCGGCGGAAGACCATAGGGCCGCAACACTGCAGCCCTCGACGCTCGATCTGTTCGAGGAACTTGGACTTACCACGCGCATCCTGGAACAGGGTTTCAAATCGCAATATTTCCAGTGGCGTGACCGCGTGAGGGACGAGGTCGTCGCCGAATTTGATTATGGGCGTCTCTCAGAAGTTTCCGGCCACCCATATGTCATCCAGCTCGAGCAGCACAAAACAGTCTACACGGTGCTGGACGCCGCAAAGCAATGCCCGGACTTCGTCCTGCACAGGCCGGTGGAGGTGGTCGCTGTTCGCCAGACCGCCGACCATGTTGAATGCGATGTGCGCGACGCCAGCGGCGAGGTGGCCACGCATCGCGGCGACTATCTCGTCGGGTGCGATGGCGGGCGCAGCATCGTCAGAAAAACGACCGGCGTCAGTTTCGATGGCTTCACGTGGCCCGAGCGTTTCAACATCGTCTCGACCCCGATAAATCTCGGCGAGATTCATGGTTTTCGCCTGCGCAATTATTTGTCCCATCCGAATCGCTGGGTCTCTCTCATGCAGGTGCCGGGCGAGGATGGGAAGGGACTCTGGCGCTGTGTCTTCCCTGCGAAACCAGAGGAGACCGACGAGGAAGTGATGAGCGACGAATGGATCAACGCGCGCTTCCGCGAATGCATGAACGCGGGTCCTTATCCAATCGTCCACCGAAACATGTACAACGTTCAACAGCGCGTTGCGGGAAGGTTCCGGGCCGGCCGCATCCTGCTCGCGGGCGATTCCGCTCATGTCAACAATCCGATCGGCGGCATGGGCATGAACAGCGGCTTCCAGGACGGGATCACGCTGGCCCGCAAGCTGATCGAGATATCGAAGGGCGCCGACGCCGACGGCCTGCTCGACCGCTATGACCGCCAGCGACGGCTTACGGCCATCGAATATGTGCAAGCGCAATCGATCGCCAATAAAAAACTGCTTGAGGAAAAGGACCCTGATGTGCGCATCGAGCGGCTCGATGAATTGCGTCGGATCCATGTCGATCCGGCGCGTCACCTCGACTACGTGAAACGAGCCTCCCTCATATCGATGTGGGAGAAATCCGAACAGATCGAATAACCGGACACATTCGAACGGTCCGGCAAAACAGCGTCCATTCACCGGCGTTGGGTCAACGAGAGAAGGAGCGCAGCATGTTCATCAACGAAGGGCTGGAGCAAGCGCGCAGACTATTTTCCAAACTGACGCCAGGGGAAGCGGACTTGCCGCGCTTCTTTTGCTCGTCGCATTGGCGTGCGCACCCACATCAGCGTTCAGCCAAGAGTGGCCGACTAAGACGGTGACCATTGTCGTTCCGTTTCCGCCAGGCGGCAACACGGACACGATGGCGCGCCTACTAGCGCAGAAACGCGAGACCGAGCTTCTCGGCGGCGAGCACCCGGCCGTGACCGGCGATGATCACGTCGTCGGAGTCTCAATCGTGAGCCTTGTGTCTCCGGCAACAAAAAGCCCGGAGAAGCAGCGCTTCACCGGGCGATGGAATTAGACAGGCGGCTTGTGTCAGGCAGCGGTTTTGACGACGCGCCACTCAAC
>JAYTTW010000265.1:0-17768 GCA_043744855.1 Hyphomicrobiales bacterium | reverse complement strand
GCCGGCGTTGAGGATCAGCAGGGCCGCGTGGGGCGCCACGTGGGCCGGGCGGCAATACACGCCGGCGAGGTTTTGCGAAGGGCCGAAGCGAACGGCCGCCTCGACATAGTCGGCGTTCGGCTCGGGCGGCGGCGCGCGGTGCGAGGCGGCCTCGCCGGTTGAACGGTTGGCCGGCGCGCCTTCAACCAGCCACGCCGCGAGACGCCCAATCGCGGCTTGCGGCAGTTGCGATGCGGTGGGGTCACACATCCAGCCATCGTAGCCGTCGAAAACACCGCTTTCGACGTGCGCGCCGGAGGAGACGAGCCGGGCGGCGACGGGGTGGTTTTTGAGGGGCTGCCTGTGGAGCAGGAGCGCCTGAAGGCTTGGCAATGGAGGCAACGGCGAGGGCGAGACCTGAAGCGAACTCACCAGTGCCGGCGGAAAAACGAAGCCGCCAATTTCTAGGGAAGTCGCCGGCTGGGGTGCTGGTTTTGCATTAATTAAATGCGACAACATTGTGATTTCGCGAAAGAAAGAACGGTTGGAAATGGGCGCCTCCAGGAGGGCCAGTTGGCGGACGTTCGGAATTGTCGACAACGCCTCAAGCGCCAAGGACGCGCCGATGCGCAGGCCAACGACGGCTATTTCCGTAACGCCAGTGTGTTCGGCAAGCAGCGTTGCAGCGCATGCAACGCTGTCGCGCCAGCGGTTGGCGAGATCGGGCGTATCGAGATCGCCGGGGCTGTCGCCGCAGCCCGGCCAGTCGAAGCGCAGCACCGGTTGGCCCGACGTGGCGATTTGTTGCGCCAGCGCCGCCAGCCCGGCATGGCTGGACAAAGCCTCCAGTCCAACCGACCCACAAAGGAGGACGCCGCGATCCCCGGCTGCCGGGTGCAGCCAGCCAACACAGTCGCCAAACCGCACGGAAATCAATTGCGCCCTCCAGTCGAAGCCGGTATCGCCGCGACAGTGCGCCTCAAGGGTTAGGGCGGGATGAACGCAACCGCGTAAAACACGTCATGCGGTTGTCGCCGGCGCTAACTACGACGGAGCCCATGGAAAGCGCGGATTTTACTTACGCCAGTCGCAGCGATCCCGCGTGGAAGCGCGCACTGATCGGCGCGGTGGAGACGGCGAGCGGGCGTAACCACATCCGCGAGCTTTATCTCGCCCACCAGCAAGGCGGCTGGAACCAGAAGAGCTTTTTCGCCACGGCTGTAAAAGCGCTGTCGCTTGACCTGCGTTACCAGAGCGACCGACTGGCCCGGTGGCCGGCGCATGCCCCGCTGCTGGTCATCGCCAATCATCCCTTCGGGGTTCTCGACGGCATCATCCTGGCCTCGCTGGTCGAAACCGTTCGAAGCGACTTTCTGGCGTTGACCAATGCGGTGTTGTTGCGCGCGCCGGAGATGGCCGGACGCATGCTGCCCATCGATTTCGCTGAAAACCGCGGGGCGCGACGCGGCAACGCCCACAGCCGGCAGAAAGCTGTCGAGCACTTGCAGGGGGGCGGCTGTCTGATCCTGTTTCCCGCCGGCGCAATGGCGACGGCGCCGGATTTTTTTGGCGCTCAACCGGCAGTCGAGCGGGCGTGGACGCCCTATCTGGCGCGACTGATCCAGGCGGCGCAGTGCCCCGTTGCGCCGGTCTATTTTCATGGGCAGAACTCGCGGGCCTTCCAGATCGCCAGCCACATTCACCTGAATCTACGGTTGGCGCTGTTTTTCCACGAGGTGCGCCGGCGTATCGGCACGCCGTTCCCCATCGAAATCGGCGAAGTCGTCGGTTTTGATGAACTCGGCGGTTACTCTGACCGCGCTGGTCTCGTGGCAGCCCTGCGGGAGCGAACCCTGGGGCTGGCTCAGCCGCGGCCGCGATAGGGCGCGACGCCGGGATCGGGCAGCCACAATCGTGCCGGTACGCGCCCGGATTGCCAGAACACGTCAATCGGCATGCCGCCGCGTGGATACCAGTAGCCGGCGATGCGGAAAAATTTCGGCTTCAAAAGCGCCACCAGATCCTTGCCGATGCGAACTGTGCACTCCTCATGGAAAGCGCCGTGATTGCGGAACGAGCCGAGATACAGTTTCAGGGATTTCGACTCAACCAGCCATTTGCCCGGCGAATAATCGATGACCAGATGGGCGAAATCCGGCTGTCCGGTGACCGGGCAGAGCGAGGTGAACTCGGGCGCGGTGAAGCGCGCCAAATAGTTGGTATCGGTGTGGGGGGCTGGCACGCGGTCGAGTTCGGCTTCGTCCGGCGAAGCGGGCAGGGCGACGTGCTTGCCCAGCAGATTGGGCGTCGAGGAGTGTTTGGGCATGGCGCGTTCATAAAATAGGGCGCTGCTTCGATCAATAGCCGGGCGGCTTTCTCGAATCGGTGAATTCGGCGATGCTGAGATTATGACCACAATACATTTGGCGCCGGCAGATTTGCGCGAACTCTATGAGGTTCGCGAATGGCGAAACGCCGTTGGCGTGCTGGCGACAGCGTATTCGGAGGAGTGGGCCGATATCCAGAGGGTGCTTCGTGCATTTCGACTTCCAAGATCAAAAATCATGGCTCCAGGCGGAAACAAGTCAGACTTGTCGAAATCGATTGAGGCACCGCTGATTCGCGCTGGGTGGGTAGAGAAAAAATTCAACACTGCGATCAAGCTTGACGACGCACTGCTAGAATCGCCCACGCACAAGATCGATTGCTTCAAAAACGGCGTAGCGCTCGAAATCGAATGGAACAACAAGGACCCCTTCTATGATCGGGATCTCAATAATTTCAGGTTGCTTTTCGATCTACGTGCGGTCGGGGTTGGAGTGATCATCACTCGCTCGGACGGGCTCCAGACGATATTCAATTTGCTTGGCAAAGGCTCGAGCTACGGCAATTCGACGACCCACATGAGCAAACTTCTCCCCAGAATTGAAGGTGGTGGAGGTGGAGGGTGCCCGATTCTTGTTTTCGGAATCACTGTCAATCTGTATGATGAGAACGAATAGAGAACATTTTTTGGGGAAAATCGTGCAAAAAGAACTATATGCTGATTTTTTCTCGTCGGTAGGGCGCGGCCGGTTCCCCACCATCCTCGCCGACCCGCCATGGCAGTTCATGAACCGCACCGGCAAGATGGCGCCCGAGCACCGAAGACTCGCCCGATACAAGACGATGGCGCTTGCAGACATCTGCGCCTTGCCGGTCGCGCAAGCGGCGGCGCCGACAGCCAACCTTTATCTTTGGGTTCCCAATGCCTTGCTCCCGGATGGTCTCGCCGTGATGAAGGCCTGGGGCTTCAACTACAAAGCCAACCTGATCTGGCACAAGACACGGAAAGATGGCGGGTCCGATGGAAGGGGTGTCGGATTTTATTTTCGCAATGTTACCGAAATCATCCTGTTTGGCACGCGCGGCCCCAAAGCACGGACGCTTGCGCCAGGGCGAACGCAAGTCAACTTCATCGCTGAACGCAAACGCGAGCATTCCCGCAAACCCGATCAGCAATATCCGCTGATCGAGGCCTGTTCACCGGGGCCGTATCTCGAACTTTTTGCGAGGGGCACAAGGCCTGGATGGACCACTTGGGGACATCAGGCTGATGACAGCTACACGCCGGACTGGCCGACCTATTCCAACCATTCGCGCAGCCTCGCAGCCGCCGCAGAGTAAAGGCGCCACGTCCCTGCAATCGCTGCAACGTAGCATGCGCCAAACTACCGCATCTCGACCTTCACCAGTTTTGAGGGCGGACGGTAGGCCGGCAGCCAGACGGTCGGGCGCGCGGCGGCCTTGTCGACTTTAAGATCGCGCAACTCGTAATTGGACGGCGTCAGATATTCTGTCGACTGACCGCTCGCCATGTCGATGCGATAGAGGCGACTCGAATTGAAGTCGTTGGTCCAGATGATGCCGTTTTTATCGTCGGCGCTGACCGAATAGGGCGCGGCAAACGGCGCGGTATAGGGCTTGCCGCCGTTGATGAGCGGATATTCGCGCAATTGTTTTTTATCGGCGTCCAACAGGAGAATTTGGCCGGCGTAGAACTCCGCCGCCCACAAACGATCCTGACCATCGATCTGGCCACGGCGCGGGCCGGACATCGGCGTTGGCGCTTTGAATTCCTCATATTTGACGGTGGCGGGATCGAACAGTCCGATCTTGCCTTCGCGCCAGATGTAGAGATGCGTGCGCCCTCTGGAATCTGTGTCCATGTCATAGATGCCGGCGTTTTTTGGAATGACGAACCGGGTGATCTCGGAGGTTTCGCTGGTCGAATCTAGTTTTATGAGCTCGCCGTTCTTGCGCATGTTCCAGACGTTGCCCTGGGGATCGAGGCCGAACATGGCGCTGCCAACGGGCCAGCGCAGGAACGCGCCGGTCTTCGGGTCATATTTCACGGTGCCGTTGTCCATGCCGACGATGACGTTGCCGGAATGATCGAATTGCAATTCGTGCGCGCCGCCGCCGGGGTTGCCCGGGCGACCATCGCTGTCGCCGCGCCCGCCGCGCCCTGCGCCTTGCGGCAGCTCAAATGGAATTTCCGTGTTGGCGCCGGTTTTCAGGTCGACGCGGCCGACAAGATAGGAAAAATGATCGGTGTAGTAGGCGTATCGTTCATTGGTGATGACGTCATGGGGCCAGACGAAGCGGTTGTCGCCGCGTAGCATGAAAAGCTCGCGTTCGCCGCCACGCGCCAGCGCATATTCGGTCACAACGAGGTTGGTCGAGGCGGCCTCAGTCGGGCGCGGGCGCTGTTTGAACGGAATTTGGTCGGACGAACCGGGGCCACGAATTTGCGTGAGGTAATCGGCGAGCGGTTCGATGAACTGCGGCTGGCTGAACGCATAGGTTCCCGGCTGTTCGATGCGACCGGCCTGTCCCGCCATTTTCAAAATGACCCGGGTCCAGTCTTGCTTGTCGCGCGGCGTCGCCAGCGCCCACTGCAAGGTGTGGCAATTGCCGCACTGGCTGAACAGCGTCTTCTGGTGATCGGAGCCGGGAAGCCCAGCAACGATCTCCGAGGCGGTGGCATCCTCGTAGGCGAGCGGTTTTGCCGTCAGCGCGAAGTCGATCCGCGCCGTCGCATCGGCGGCGATGGTTGCGGGCCTGGTTGTTTTCTCGAAATCGGGAAGATCGATCCCGACGCTGTAGGCCCCCGTGGTTAAAGCTGACCACGCAGGAAACGAATATTCGCCTGTCGCGTCCGTATAGACAGCAATCGTGATGGGGTTGTTGTCGCGCCAGGCTTTGATGGGGATGCCGGCAAGCGGTTCGCCCGTCGTCGCAACGACCTTTCCAGCCAGCGGGCTGGCGCCATCGGCGGCGCATGCCCCTGTCGCGTGGATACCGCAGACAGCGATGGCTGCAAACAGGCTGGTTGCGAATGGGCGCGATGGCGTCATGGCGTAGCCTCTCCCTGTCGAAGGCGGCCCCGGCATTCATCGCCGGGCGATACGCCGAGCCAACCTGGCTTCGTTGGCGACCAACCTGTATTTGATGGGGCTATCGTCAACCTGCTGACGGTCGTGTCAATGGCGCACCCGCCAGCGTTGCGCCAGCGGCGACTTTCCCGACGCGCCAACTCGTCGTAGACAACCGCCACAATCGAATCCGTTCCGGGGCTCCCATGACCGCAATCGTCGACGTACTCGCGCGTGAAATTCTCGACAGCCGGGGCAATCCCACTGTCGAAGTCGATGTGACGCTTGAGGACGGCTCGATGGGCCGCGCGGCGGTTCCCTCGGGGGCTTCGACCGGCGCGCACGAGGCGATCGAATTGCGCGACGGCGACACCCATCGATACGGCGGCAAGGGCGTCCGCAAGGCGGTGCACAACGTCAATAGCGCCATCTTCGAGGCTATCGGGGGACTCGATGCCGAGGATCAAGTGCGTATCGATGAAGCCATGATCGCCCTCGACGGCACACCCAACAAGGCGAACCTCGGCGCCAACGCGATCCTTGGCGTGTCGATGGCGGTGGCGAAAGCTGCGGCGCAATCGGCGGGCCTGCCGCTGTATCGGTATGTCGGCGGCGTCCAGGCGCGCTGCCTGCCGGTGCCCATGATGAACATCATCAATGGCGGCGCACACGCCGATAACCCCATCGATTTTCAGGAGTTCATGGTGATGCCCGTGGGCGCCCCGACAATCCGGGAAGCCGTGCGTTGGGGTTCGGAAGTTTTTCAGGTTTTGAAGGCCGGGCTGAAACAGGCCGGCCACAACACCAACGTCGGCGATGAAGGCGGCTTCGCGCCGAATCTTCCAAGCGCTGAAGCGGCGCTCGACTTTTGTCTGAAAGCCATTGCGGAGGCCGGTTTTTCTGTCGGCAAGGATATGGTGCTTGGCCTCGATTGCGCTGCAACCGAATTTTTCAAAGGCGGCAAGTATCACTACGAGGGCGAAAAAAAGACGCGCAGCATCACTCAGCAAGTCGAGTATCTCGCCAAACTTGTCGCTGACTATCCCATCGCCACGATTGAGGACGGCATGGCTGAGGACGACTGGGAGGGCTGGAAGCTGCTCACCGACGCCATCGGGGGCAAATGCCAACTGGTCGGCGACGATCTCTTCGTCACCAATGTAAATCGTCTCTCGGAGGGCATACAGAAAGGCGTCGGAAATTCCATTCTCGTCAAGGTCAACCAGATCGGCACGCTCACCGAGACGCTCGCCGCCGTCGATATGGCGCACCGCGCCGGCTACACCGTCGTGATGTCGCACCGCTCCGGCGAGACCGAGGATTCAACCATCGCCGACCTCGCGGTGGCGACGAACTGCGGGCAGATCAAGACAGGCTCGCTGGCGCGCTCGGATCGCACGGCCAAATACAACCAGTTGATGCGCATCGAGGAGGCGTTGGGCTCGCAGGCAAGGTATGCTGGACGAGCGGCGTTGAAGGTGCAGAAATAACAGCAGGCGCTGCGTCGGGCGCTCAAACATGGCAGCCCGTGTGAAATCTAGCTATAGCTTTGCGGGCCTTGTCTCGCTCAGTGGAATTGCACATGCCCTCGCTTTTCACGCCGCTCACCCTCGGCGACCTGACGCTTCCCAATCGCATCCTCATGGCGCCGATGACGCGCTCGCGAAACGATGATCACGGCGTACCCGGCGAACTCGTGGCGGAATATTATGGGCAGCGCGCCAGCGCCGGACTCATCCTCAGCGAAGCCACTTACGTGTCGCCGATGGGCAAAGGCTATTCGCGCATTCCCGGTCTGCACAACCAGGCGCAGGTCGCTGGCTGGCGCAGGGTTACGGATGCCGTTCACGCCAAGGGCGGCCGCATTTTCGCGCAATTGTTTCATACGGGACGCGTTGCGGTGCCGCCGTTGCTGCCGCCGGGCGTCCAGCCCGTGGCGCCCTCGGCCATCGCCATCCATGGCAAGAACTTCACCGACTTCGGCCCCATCGATTACGTCGTGCCGCGGGCGCTTGAGACCGATGAAATCGCCGGCATCGTCGGCGAGTTCGCAACGGCGGCGCAAAACGCGCTTGCGGCTGGGTTCGACGGCGTCGAACTGCACGCCGCCTCGGGTTATCTTGTGCACCAGTTTCTCGATGCTTCGATCAACCGGCGCGACGACCGCTATGGCGGCAGTGTCGAAAACCGGTGTCGTTTGGGGCTCGAGATCATCGACGCCCTGTGTAGCGTCGCGGGAGGGCGTCGTGTCGGCATCAAAGTGTCGCCGCAAATCAAATTCAACGATGTCACAGACCCCGATGCGGAAGTCCTCTATCCCCATCTTGCGACTGAATTGTCGGCGCTGGAGATCGCCTACATCCATGGCGCGAAGCAGGGCGCCTACGATGTTCATGCGGGAATGCGGCGTTGTTTCAAGGGGCTGTATCTGGCCGGTTGCGGCTTCGACAAGGCGACGGCAGAGGCGTTGGTTGCGAGCGGCGGCGCGGACGCGATTGTTTTCGGCAAACTTTTCCTCGCCAATCCCGATCTGCCGGCGCGGCTGCGCGATAACGCTGGTCTCGCCGGGGGCGACACCAAAACCCACTACAGCAAGGGCGCCGCAGGCTATACGGATTATCCGACCGCCACCTGATGGGTCGTTGCGGAAAAATTAACCCCGCCGCGCGAGTTTAGGGCGATGGTCATCCGCACGCGCCGCAGCGTCATTTTGTTGTCGCTGACGTTCTACGTTATTTCTGGCTGCATCGGCGGCTACTTCGTCTGGCACGCCATCAATGGCGAGCGCGGGCTGAAAAACCGTGTCGCCTACAAAGCCAAAATTGCGCAGCTTGAAGTTGAGCTGAGCAGCTTGCGCGAGGATCGGACGCGGCTCGAACGACGGGCGCGCATGTTGCAGGTCGATAGCCTCGACCGTGACTTGCTCGACGAGGAGGCTCGAAACATCCTCGGGCGGGCTCAGCGCAGCGAAGTCGTCGTGTTTGCGCCGAACCCGTAAGCAGCGCCGCTGGCGAAGCCCGACGTGAACAACCGGGATCGCGGCGCAACAAGATGACTTGTTTCAGCCCGGAAAACGCGCAATTCAACGGACTTATACTGGCAACCCAACGCCGGCGCCGGAGTCGATTTTGCGTGGCGGATAAGTTACGCTATCAGCTTAGCCTGCGCGGTTGCGCTTTTCGAGGATGCCATGGCCACCACCGCTTCTCAACGTTCCAAGCCGGCGCGGGCGCCGAGCGCGGAAAAAACGGCTGACAAAACTGTTTCTTTTGCCGAATTCACTGGCGATCAGGACCTGCACGCCTATCGCGAGATGCTGATGATCCGCCGTTTCGAAGAGAAAGCCGGTCAACTCTACGGCATGGGGCTGATTGGCGGGTTCTGCCACCTCTACATCGGTCAGGAAGCCATCGTTGTTGGCATGCAGATGGCGTCCAAGGCGGGCGATCAGGTCATCACCGGGTATCGCGATCATGGCCATATGCTGGCGTGCGGCATGGAAGCGCGCGGCGTCATGGCCGAACTGACCGGGCGCCGCAGCGGCTATTCGCGCGGCAAGGGCGGCTCCATGCACATGTTTTCCAAAGAGAAGAATTTTTATGGTGGCCACGGCATCGTCGGCGCCCAGGTTTCGATTGGCACCGGACTGGGATTCGCCAACCGTTACCGCGACAACGGCGCGGTCTCCATGGCGTATTTCGGCGACGGCGCCGCCAATCAGGGTCAGGTTTACGAGAGCTTCAACATGGCGGAGTTGTGGAAGCTGCCGGTTGTCTATCTCATCGAAAATAATCGCTACGCCATGGGCACGGCGGTGAGCCGGGCCTCCGCGCAAACCGATTTTTCAAAGCGCGGACAGGCGCACAACATTCCCGGCGAACAGGTCGACGGCATGGATGTGCGGGCGGTCAAGGCGGCGGGCGAAAAGGCGCTGGAATGGGCGCGCTCCGGCAACGGCCCCTACATCCTGGAAATGCAGACCTACCGGTATCGCGGCCACTCCATGTCGGACCCGGCGAAGTATCGCTCCAAGGAAGAAGTACAGAAGATGCGCGAGGAGCACGACCCGATTGAACAGGTCCGCGCCCGCCTCATCCGCGCCAAACAAGCGAGCGAGGATGATCTCAAGCAAATCGACGTAAAGGTGCGCGGAATCGTCAATGACGCCGCCGAATTCGCCAGCCACGATCCCGAGCCAGATGCTGCGGAATTGTGGACCGACATTACGCTTTAAGGGCAGGGAAGATTATGGCTACCAACATTCTCATGCCAGCGTTGTCGCCGACCATGGAGCAGGGCAAGCTTGCCAAATGGCTCAAAAAGGAAGGCGATAAAATACGCACGGGCGACGTGCTCGCCGAGATCGAAACCGACAAGGCGACGATGGAAGTCGAGGCTATCGACGATGGCGTGCTCGGGAAAATCCTGATTGCCGACGGCACCGACAATGTCGCCGTCAACACGCCGATCGCGATCATCCTGGACGAGGGAGAAGCGGCTTCCCCCGCGCCAAAAGCGCCGGCTGCAAAGGCCGAAGTGGCGCCGCCTGCCGCGAAGGCGGAAGCTGCGCAAGGGCCGAAACCTGCGGCGCCAGTTCCCATCGTCCCGACAACACCGGTGCCCCCCAGCGAGGAGATCCCGGCGGGGACGCAAATGGTTTCCATGTCGGTGCGCGAAGCCTTGCGCGACGCCATGGCCGAAGAAATGCGCCGGGATGGCGACGTGTTCGTCATCGGCGAAGAGGTCGCCGAATATCAGGGTGCTTATAAAGTGACCCAGGGATTGCTGCAGGAGTTTGGACCGCGTCGGGTTGTCGACACGCCCATCACCGAGCATGGCTTTGCCGGCCTCGGCGTGGGTGCGGCGATGTCCGGGTTGCGGCCGATTGTCGAGTTCATGACGTTCAATTTCGCCATGCAGGCGATGGACCATATCATCAACTCCGCCGGCAAGACGCTATATATGTCGGGCGGTCAAATGGGCTGTCCCATCGTGTTTCGCGGGCCGAATGGCGCGGCGGCGCGGGTCGGCGCGCAGCACAGTCAGGATTTCGCAGCCTGGTTCTCGCAAATTCCCGGACTGAAGGTCGTCGCGCCCTACACGGCGAGCGATTTCAAGGGGCTGTTGAAGAGCGCCATCCGCGATCCCAACCCGGTTATCTTTCTCGAAAACGAGATCCTTTATGGTCAGACCTTCGACGTGCCGAAGCTCGACGATTTCACCGTGCCGATCGGCAAGGCGCGCATTCATCGCGCCGGCAAGGATGTGACGCTGGTGTCGTTCGGCATCGGCGTCAGTTATTGCATCAAGGCCGCTGACGAACTCGCAAAAGAGGGCATCGAAGCGGAAATCGTCGATTTGCGCAGCTTGCGACCGATGGACACCCAAACCATCATTCAATCCGTAATGAAGACCAATCGTTGCGTCGCCGTCGAGGAAGGCTATCCGCAGTGCGGTGTTACGGCGGAAATCGCCATGCGCATCATGGAGAACGCTTTCGATTATCTCGACGCCCCGGTCATGCGCATCACCGGCAAGGATGTGCCGATGCCTTACGCGGCAAACCTTGAAAAGCTGGCGCTGCCGAACGTCGGGGAAATCGTCGCGGCGGCGAAAGCGACGCTTTATCGGTGAGTGAGGTACGAGTTATCAAGTCAAATTCATCTCGTTTGTTACTTGGGTGAAAATGGCGGAGCCTGCAGCCAGAAGAGCAACCTACGCCGACGTGGAGGCGGCGCCGCCGCACCTCGTGGCGGAGCTTATCCACGGCTCGTTGGTGACGCACCCGAGGCCTGCGCCGCGGCATGCGGTGGCGGCTCATCGATTGGGCAACGTGCTTGGCGGACCTTTCGACTTCGGCAATGGCGGCCCGGGCGGCTGGGTTTTCATGGTCGAGCCTGAACTGCATCTGGGCGAGAATGTCGTTGTGCCTGATATCGCGGGATGGCGGCGCGAGAGGCTTTCCGTGCTGCCTGACACGGCGTTCCTGACGACGCCGCCGGACTGGGTGTGCGAGGTGCTTTCGCCGTCAACCGAGCGATATGACCGCGGCGCCAAGCGCCAAATCTACGGCGAGGCTGGCGTCCCGTATTTGTGGCTTGTCGATCCGGTGACGCAGTTGCTGGAAGCCTTCGTGCTGACGGCTGGAAAATGGCTTCTGTACTCCAGCGTCGTCGGCGGCGATGAGGTCAGGCTTCCGCCATTTGACGCGGCTGCTTTCTCCCTTGGCCTTCTGTGGCCCTTCGATGAACCAATTGACGGCAAGCTGCCGCCGCAATCCTGATTTCCAGAGGACGTTTCATGCCCACCAATATCCTGATGCCCGCGCTGTCGCCGACCATGGAGAAAGGCAATCTGGCGAAGTGGCTCAAGAAAGAGGGCGACATCATCAAGTCTGGCGATGTGATCGCAGAAATCGAGACCGACAAGGCGACGATGGAAGTCGAGGCGGTTGACGAGGGCGTGCTCGCCAAGATCCTCGTGCCGGAAGGCACTCAAGACGTTCCCGTCAATCAGTTGATCGGCCTGATCGCTGCGGAAGGCGAAGATGCGAAGGCCGTCGCCAGCAGCAGCGGCGCCACGGCCTCGGCTCCGGCAACGCCGCCAAAACAGGCTTCGCCGACCGCCAGCGCGCCGCTTTCGAGCCCGCCAGCGAGCCCCAAAAATGGCGCCGCGCCCGTTGGCCATTCCAGCGCGGTCGTGCAGGCGCGTGGCGATGAAGACCCGTTTCCACTGCGCGTTTTTGCGACGCCGTTGGCGCGGCGGCTGGCGAAGCAGGCGGGCGTCGAGCTGACCAAAATTTCCGGTAGCGGCCCGCGTGGCCGCATCATCGAAGCCGACGTAAAGGTCGCCGCGTCGGGCGGTGGCGCGAAAGCCGCAGCGGCAAGTGGGGCCGGGCAAGCGACGCGCGCGCCGGCGGCGCCGTCGATGTCGGACGACATGGTCAAAAAACTTTTTGAGCCGGGTAGTTTTGAGGAAATTCCGCACGACGGCATGCGCAAGACAATTGCGCGGCGGCTCGTCGAAGCCAAGTCAACCATCCCGCATTTCTACCTGAGCGTGGATTGCGATATCGACGCGCTGCTCAACGCTCGCGAACACATCAACGCCAACGCGCCGAAGGGCGGCGACGGAAAACCCGCCTACAAGATTTCGGTCAACGACTTCGTTATCAAGGCGCTCGCGGTGGCGTTGCAGCGCGTGCCCGACGCCAATGTGTCGTGGACGGAAGCGGCCATGCTGAAGCACAAGAATTCCGACATCGGCGTCGCCGTATCAATTCCTGGCGGGCTCATTACACCCATCGTGCGGAAGGCCGAAATGAAAGGCCTCGCCATCATCTCCAGCGAGATGAAGGATTTTGCCGCTCGCGCCCGGGCGCGCAAACTGAAGCCGGTGGAATATCAGGGCGGCACGTCAGCCGTTTCCAATCTGGGCATGTTCGGCATTCAAAACTTCTCGGCTGTAATCAACCCACCGCATGCCTCGATCCTGGCGGTTGGCGTTGGCGAAGAGCGCGTTGTGGTGAAAGACGGCAAGCCCGCCGTCGCCATGATGATGAGCGTGACGCTGTCCGTCGATCACCGCGCCGTGGATGGCGCGCTGGGCGCCGAATTGCTGGCGGCGTTCAAGAAGCTGATCGAGAATCCGATGGGGATGCTGGTGTGACGTTAGAACCGGCACGCCATCTGACCTGTCGACCCTGATCTGAAATCCGAGAAATATCCATGAGCACAGCCTATGACATCCTCATCATCGGCGGCGGACCTGGCGGCTACGTAACCGCCATCCGCGCGGCGCAACTTGGCTTCAAGACCGCTGTTGTCGAGCGCGAACATCTGGGCGGCATCTGTCTCAACTGGGGCTGTATTCCCACCAAAGCGCTGCTGCGTTCGGCTGAGATCCTGCACTATGGCCAACATGCCGACGCCTACGGTCTGAAACTCGAAGGCAAGATCACGGCGGACCCTGTGGCGATCGTCAAGCGGTCGCGCGGGATATCCGCGCAACTCAACGCCGGCGTCGGTTTTTTGCTCAAGAAAAACAAGGTCGACGTGATCTGGGGCGAAGCCAGCCTCACAAAGCCGGGCGAAGTCGTCGTGGCGCGCCCGAAGAAAGCTGCGATGCAGCCGCAAAATCCGGTGCCCAAGGGGGTGCTGGGCGAGGCGACCTATACCGCCAAACACGTCATCCTCGCGACCGGCGCGCGGCCCCGCGTGCTGCCGGGCGTCGAGCCGGATGGCAAGCTGATCTGGACCTATTTTGAGGCGATGATTCCGCCGGCCTTCCCGAAAACCATGATTGTCATGGGTTCGGGCGCCATCGGCATCGAGTTCGCCTCGTTCTACCAGGCGATGGGCACGCAGGTCACTGTCGTCGAAGTATTGCCGCAAATCTTGCCGGTCGAGGACGCGGAGATCGCCGGCATCGCCCGCAAGCGTTTTGAGAAAGCCGGCATTAAATTTTTCACCTCGACGAAAGTCACCAAGGTGGAAAAGGCCGCTGACAGCGTCACCTGCACGCTGGAGGACGAGAAAGGCGGCAAGCAGACGCTGAGCGCAGATCGTTTGATCTCCGCCGTCGGCGTCGTTTGCAACACCGAAAATCTCGGGCTGGAAAAACTCGGCGTGAAGCTGGATCGCGGCGCCGTTGTCATCGATGGCTTCGGTCGCACCAATGTCGCCGGCGTTTACGCCATTGGCGATGTCGCGGGGCCGCCCATGCTGGCGCACAAGGCCGAACATGAAGGCGTGATCTGCGTTGAGGCGATCAAGGGCTTGCATCCGCATCCCATGGACAAGGCCAAAATTCCCGGCTGCACTTATTGTCACCCGCAAATCGCCAGTGTCGGCCTGACTGAGGCCAAAGCAAAGGAGGCGGGCTTTTCGCTGAAAGTCGGCCGGTTTCCGTTCATGGGCAATGGCAAGGCGATTGCGCTCGGCGAGCCCGATGGGCTTGTAAAGACGATATTCGACGCCAAGACGGGGAAACTTCTGGGCGCGCACATGGTGGGCGCTGAGGTCACCGAACTCATTCAGGGTTATGTGATCGCCATGAACCTCGAAACGACAGAGGAAGACCTGATGCACACGGTATTCCCGCACCCGACGCTCTCGGAAATGATGCACGAGAGCGTCCTCGACGCTTACGGGCGTGTCGTGCATATGTGAGATTGCGCAGGTAAGGTCGAAACGGCGGCTTCGGGCAAAACGCCTGACTTTGCGTCGCCACAATAATTTGCGACAGTGGAAACGTAGATAACCAGGCTGGAGAGAGCAATGAACACGCCGATGGGAATTATGGGTACGCCGGGAATGGGTTTTCTCGGGTTGATCGTCATCGGCGGCTTCGCTGGATGGATTGCCGGCATTCTGGTCGGCTCGCGTCACTGGCTGTTCACCAACATTCTTATCGGCATCGTCGGGTCATGGATTGGCTCGTCGCTGGCTGATATCGCCGGGTTCGGTGTGCGCGGCTCGCTCGGACATTTCATCGCAGCCCTCGTAGGTTCCTGCATCGTCCTCTATATCTGGCAGATGCTGCACCCGCCGCGCTATTTGCCGCCGGGGACCTGAGCGGAGCGCTTGGAATGGCCGTCGTTTTCGATATCCTGAAAGATACGCGCCGGGGCGGCGGCGCGACACCGGCACAGGCGCGGCATCCGGAAAAGGCGCGGCATCCAGAAAAGGCGCACCGGCCAGACAATCCGGTTCAGCGCAAGCCTGACTGGATTCGCGTCAAGGCGCCGGGTTCGCCGCGCTGGGCTGAAACGCAGCGCATCGTCAAAGAGCATGGCCTCGTCACGGTGTGCGAGGAAGCCGGCTGCCCCAACATCGGCGAATGCTGGGAGAAAAAGCACGCTACGTTCATGATCATGGGCGACACCTGCACGCGCGCCTGCAGTTTTTGCAATGTGCGGACGGGGATGCCGGCGCCGCTCGACGCGCAGGAACCGGCGAAAGTGGCTGACGCTGTCGCCAAGCTCGGCCTAAGCCACGTCGTCATCACATCAGTGGATCGCGATGATCTTGAGGATGGCGGCGCGCTGCATTTTGTCTGCACCATCGAGGCGATCCGCGCGGCGGCTCCAGCGACCTCCATCGAAATTCTGACGCCGGATTTTTTGCGTAAAGCCGGCGCCCTTGAGCGCGTTGTCGCGGCGCGGCCCGATGTGTTCAACCACAATCTCGAAACAGTGCCGTCCAAATATTTGAGCGTGCGGCCGGGGGCGCGATATTTTCACTCGGTCCGGCTGCTGCAACGGGTGAAAGAACTCGATGCCTCCATATTCACCAAATCAGGGATCATGGTCGGCTTCGGCGAAACCCGCGAGGAAGTGCTGCAACTCATGGACGACCTGCGGTCTGCGGATGTCGATTTCCTGACCATCGGGCAATATCTGCAACCGACCGCCAAGCATCATGCGGTGGTGCGGTTTGTGCCGCCAGATGAATTTCGCGCCTATGAAACCATTGCGGGCGCCAAAGGTTTTCTTGTGGTGTCCGCGTCGCCGCTGACGCGCTCGTCGCATCATGCGGGGGAAGATTTCGCCCGTCTGCGCGCGGCGAGGCAAGGCCGCGCCTGAAACCGGAGTGAGCCATGGAAATCCCGCGCCGCGTTGTCCCCCAGCCGCCGCGCCGGGTTCTGGTTTTGGGATCGTCGGGTTCGGGCGCTGCGGGCATCGCCAGTCGCGTGGCGGAGCAATTCCACCTCGCATTCAAGGAATTGATGCGCAACAGCCGGGAACGCGACAGCGCCAGCGGCGGTGATGTCTTTTTGACCCAAGCGGCGCAGCCCGAATGGGTGCTGGCAGCCGACGATGTTTTGGCGCTCGAAGCCCCGCTCAAACGCGCTGAATGGTTCGTCTGGGTCGACTTGCCGCTGGGGGCCAGAATAACCCGGTTGGTGCACGAGGCGCTCGGGCGTTGTTTTCAAGCTGCGACCAAGCCAAGTATGCGCCGTAGCCAATCCCTGTGGTCAGACATGCGCAACATTGCGCGTTTCAACGCGGAGATGTCGCCCCGGATCGGCGCGGCGGTGGAACGCGAGCGCCGCAACCGCAGCATCTTCATCTTGCGCTCACGGCGTGATGTCAGGGACTTTCTGGCGCAGTTGCCAAACGTAACGGGGTAACGCGGCTCGCGCGCCTAAACCGGGCGGAAGCTCGCGCTGGTAAGGCGGAGCCGGCTGACAAACCCGGTATTAGGTAGCAAGCTCACCTTTGACAATCTTCGCGGCGCTTACCTTCGCGGGTAACATAGCGCAATGAGCGACAAAATCACACTTGCCCGAACGCAGACCTATGAGCACACCATTTCAGGGTTGCTCACGAAGCGCGCGGACTTATTCAACGAAGCCGAACGCATCCGGGACCGCACGGCGGTTATCAAAAACGACATTGCGGCGCTAGATCGCGTTTTGGGGACATTGGGCTACACCGGCGATTTGGACGCCGAAATGCCGCGCCAGAAGCGGCAAGTCCTGTTCGGGCAGGGTGAGCTTACCCGCGCCATCTTGGACGAACTGCGGACCGCTACAGGGCCGCTGGCGAGCCGGGAGATTGCGCGGGCTATCCTTGCGGTCAATGAACAGGATGCACGGGACCGACGGTTGCTTACTGAGCATACAAGGCGGGTTTCGAAGGCGTTGCGGGTATTGAAGCAACGGGGGCTTGTGAGCGGCGCGCCAGTTGCAAGCGGAAACATGGTTTGGAAAAAACGAAACTAGTTCCGCGCTTATGCGGATCGATGCATCAAAGAGCGAAAAATCATCGAAAATGAATCCGCGCTTAAGTCCTTGTTTTTACACAAATAATGACACATATTATTCAAATAGCTGAAATCGTAATTGGTTGGTTTTTCTTCGTATGCCGCGCAGCAAAGATAAGCAAGGTCGAACGAGAGCAGCTCATTATAGTGATCTTGATAAAATTTAGCTACGCCAAGTATGTGTTGGCAGTCATGATATGAATATCCGACAGGAGCTCCCTCCTCGAAGTCTTCCAAAGTTCCATGTTCATGATTCCCCATCAGGACTAGAGTGATTATCTGACTTTTGTAAAGGGCGTGTAGTAAAGCTCCCGCTCGTTTGTATTGATCTGGGTTTTCTGACTGCAATAGTACAGAAAAAGTTTTTATATGCTGCATGTACTCCCCATGAGCCAAAGTAATGCGATCTCTATCAACGGTATTCGTACATGAAAAGCCGGGCAACCACTGGGTTGCGGCGTTGTCAAAGTGATCGCTTACATATTGCAGAAAAAAAGCTGCATCCTCTAAGAGCCCATCCGAAGGGTTCTTGAATCGTTGGAAGCATTTGTGATTCAAAGGAGGCGATCTGATTCTCAGGGAGATCGCCGATGTGGACGAAGGA
>JAYTTW010000264.1:0-51996 GCA_043744855.1 Hyphomicrobiales bacterium | reverse complement strand
CGCGGCGGTTGAAATCATCGTTCGGGAGCGGCGCTTTTTCCAGTGCGCCGGGCAGCGCGCCAGCGAATACGTTGTGGGCGCCCTCAAGGCTGCCTTTCGCAAAGTCCTCCGGCGTGCGGGCGTCGAAATACACCGCCGTTCGATCGACGCCGAAAATGCGGACGATGCCCTCGAGTTCCACCTGCGTGGGGCCGCCGAAGGCGCGCCAAACGGGTATCCCGAGCTGATAGCGTTTCACATTGGCGAAGCCCGCCACTGCGAGTTGCGCGCCGAGAAGTTTGCTGGCGCTGCACCACGGTCCGTTGCAGGTGAGAACCAGCGGTTTCGCACGGTCGCCGCCGACAAGTTTGTCGACAGCCGCGATGATCTCTGTAGCCGGCGCATCGAGATTTCTGGCGCCTGGGATGTGCCCGGCGACAAACTGCGCGCGTGGTCGCGTGTCGAGCACGACAGCGGAATTGCCGGTGAGGATTTTCCGCATTTCTCCCGTGCTCACCTCGCCGGTTCGCTGATCCGGTTCGGCAAGCGTCGCCTCGAGCGCACTGCTCGTTTGCGCCAGGGCGCAGTCCGCCGTCAGCAGCAGCGCGAACGCGACGAATGCGGTAAGGGTGCGAGCAAGCATCGTGCGGGGTCTCCGGTTGGGGGCAGTCTGGCGGCTTTGGCGGTCACCAGCAATTCTAAATGGCCCCCGGCGACGATTTTTCTTGTTTTGGGATGAAAATGGGGAGGGGGTGGGATTTAGAATTGCTGGTTCCAAGGCAAACGCCGGCGCGAAGCTTTCGCCGTTGTAATTTCATCGATGCGACCGACGATCTGCCGAAGGTGTCCACCGTCGGCAACGTCACAGCGAAGCCGGCGTTTGGCGTTACGGCGCTTTTCGTTTGCCAGCCTCTTCAACGTAGGAAAGATCGACGTATTTGCTGACTTCCATTTTGCCTTTGAGAAAACCTAGCTGTGCCTGAAGGTCAATATTGGCTTGCATCGCGTCGACGTCAGGTATGAAATTGGGGTCGCGATAATAATCTTTTTTTGTAAAAATCCAGTCGCCGAAAAGCGCTGCTGGCGCCTTGGTGGTCTCGACGACGATCTTCACCGCCGCGTCGTGATTGGCGGGATCGCTGAACCACCGCGACGCGACCATGCAGTCTTCGAGCATGTCGATAATCGCCGCGCGGTTTTGTTTCAGAAACGAATCTTTCGCCGCCCATACGCTGAGTTCCGACGGCCCCATCGCGTCGCGCTGTGAAAACAGCGGTCGCGCAAAGGCGTTGAGCTCCGGGTCGAACAGGAACGGGGGAACCGCAGGGACAAGGTCAACCTTCTTTTCCTTCAAAATCGCCTTCATCGTGTTGAGCGGCGCCTCGATGACGCTGTAGTCGCGTTTGTCCTCGAGCCCGGCTTTCCGCAACCAGCCGCGCATGGCGATGTCGACCATGCTGCCGATGGCGTTTGTCGCCACCGTCTTGCCTTTCAGGTCGGCCGCGGTTTTCGTCTCCGGACGCACCATGAATTGATTGCTGCTGTAGCCTTCAACGCCGTCGCGAAACTCATCGGCGAAGACCCGCAGGTCTTCCATGCCGGCATTTTCCACGCCAAGACTCAGCGAAGTTGAGCATGCCGACGTCGAGTTCGCCAACCGCCATCGCCGAAATCATCAATGGCGTCGCTTGGTAACGCGACGCTTCCAGCGTGTAGGTTTTGCCAAGATTTTTCATCAAGCCGGCCTTGGCCTGGAAGATCGAGAAAAAGTTGGTGCCCGGAACGATGTAGGAGACGCGGATTTTCACCGGCTCGGCGAATGCGCTGATGCAATTGAGACCGAGCGCGACTGCAAACGCTGCGCTGGCGGCGTACCTCAAAGCCATGTTGCTTCCCCCTCGTCACTCACGTTGAGTGTGCGTGATGACGACGCCATTTGCAACGCTGCGGGATTGGCCCACGTTCAGGATTTGCAAGTTCGTTGGCGTGTGTCATCTTCCGGCAGTAACCAGTTCGCGACAATTGGTATTCGGCAGGAAACCTCCATGCGCACTCAATCACGGACTGCAATCGCCTTGACGTTTGCGCTGGCGATTTTCGCCGCATTCTCCGCCAACGCGCAGAGCCGCCATCGCGATGGCGACATGCGTCAACCCGCCGCCAAAAATTGGCTGACGATTGGCGGCGACACTGGCGCCTCGCGTTATTCGACGCTCAAGCAGGTGAACACGCGCAACGTCAAAAACCTGAAAGGCGCGTGGGCGACGCATCTGGGTTCCGGGCTCGGCGCGAAATATTCTTTCGAGGCCACGCCAATCGTCAAGGACGGCGTTCTCTATATCGCCAGCGGCAACGACGACGTTTTCGCGCTCGACGGAAAAACCGGCGCGCTCATCTGGGAGTGGCGTTCCAAACTCGAGCAGAACATCAACACAGTTTGTTGCGGGTGGGACAATCGCGGCGTCGCGCTTGGCGATGGCCGGGTTTACGTCGGCATGCTCAATGGCGCCATGGCCGCGCTCGACATGAAAACCGGCAAGGAAGTGTGGCGTTCGCAACTGGCGAGCTGGCAAGACGGCTACACGATCACCGCCGCGCCGCTTTACTATAACGGCGTCGTCTACACCGGCATTTCCGGTGGCGATCGTTCAGCCCGCGGTTTTGTCGCCGCCCTCGACGCCAAAACCGGCAAGGAGAACTGGCGTTTCTGGACCGTGCCGGAGCCCGGCGCTTTTGGATCGCAGACCTGGCCGAAACCCGACGACGCCAACCCCAAACGCGCCAACGCCTGGAAGGTCGGCGGCGCGAATGTGTGGAACACGCCGGCCATCGACCCGGATTTGGGCCTGCTGTATTTTTCGACAGGCAATCCCGGACCGGAAGCCGGCGGCGTCGGCGCCGACCGCCCCGGCGACAATCTCTTCGCCTCCTCCATGGTGGCCTTGCATCTCGACGGCAAATACGCGTGGCACTTCCAGATGGTGCATCACGACCTCTGGGATTTCGATTGTCCCAGCCCGGTCGTGTTGTTTGATCAGGTTTACGAGGGCAAGAAACGCAAGGCCATCGCCGAAGCCTGCAAGACGGGCTGGGTCTATATTCTCGACCGCGAAACCGGCAAGCCGCTGATCGGCATCGACGAGAAGCCGGTCGAGGTGGATGCGCGCGTGGCTTCCGCGCCAACCCAACCCGTTCCGCGCGGCGATGCGGTGATCCCGCAATGCCCGCAACCTCTCGATAACTGGGTGACGAAATGCATTTTCGGCGTCATCTACGATGAAGCTGTTTTGATGTCGCCGGGCGGCAACGGCGGACCCAACTGGTCGCCGATGTCCTACAGTCCGCGCACCGGCTATCTCTACGTCGCCGCCGCCGACCGGCCGCAGAGCCGTATTTTGCGCGGCACTGGCAAGACCGTTGGTCCGGCAGTCGGCGCCAAATATGGCGGCACGCTGACCGCGCTTGACGCGCGCACCAACAAAATCGTCTGGCAGCAGCGGCGTCCGTATTCGATTGGCCAAGGGTCGGGCGCTCTGTCGACAGCCGGCGACGTGCTGTTTCATGGCGAACCCGACGGCAAGTTTCAGGCCTATGACGCGCGCGACGGCAAATTGTTGTGGGAATTTCAGACCGGCGCTGGCGCCGACGCGCCGGCCATCACCTACGAGATCGATGGCGAGCAATATATCGCCATCGCCTCAGGCGGCGTGTCGATCCAGACCACGTCTTACAACAGCGATGTCGTATGGGCGTTTTCGCTGAAGGGCGGTCCCGGTGGTCGCGCCCTGGCGGAGTTCGCAGCCCCGCCCGCCCCCGTCAACGTGGTGGCTCTCGATGCGCCCCTCGTCGCCGCCACCGGCGTCGATCTGCAGGATTTTTCTTTCGCGCCGCCCCGCATAACCGTGCAGGCCGGAACCCCCGTGCGCTTCACCAACAAGGGAACTCAGCCCCATAACGCCGCCGGCGCAACAGAGGGCGGCTGGGACACCGGCATGTTGGAGAACGGCAAGACGTCGACGGTGACGTTCAACAAGCCGGGTCGCTACAGTTTCATTTGTACGCCGCATCCCTTCATGATTGGCGAGATCGTCGTCACCGGCGACGCCGCAGCGGGCGCCGCTGTGGTGGTCGCGGATCGCGGCCCTGCCACGACAGCCGCCCCGCATGTGATGCCGCCGGTTTTGCCGGGTGCTGTGCCGGCAACTGTGGATCCCGAACCCGCCGCAACCCCGGCGCGTTAAGCCGCTTATGACGACGCCGTGTGCATCACTTAAACATGCGGCACGGGTGGGGAGAGGGGTTGCACAGCCAGACGCAAGCCCATGGTGCGCAGGACGGCGTTCAGGCTTCGCAGTTCAGGATTGCCATTTTCGGAAAGCGTTCTGTAGAGCTGGGTTACGTTGAGGTCTGCCGCCTTGGCGACGGTAGGCATGCCACCAAAAGCCTTGGTCATTTGGCGCAATGTGACCAGAAGTTCGCCTTGGTCCCCATCCGCCAAAATGGCGTCGAGCGTTGCAGCCGCCACAGCCGGATCGTCCCTGAACAGAGTGGCCATGGCTTCATCGTGGGCTTTGTCTTTCATCGTCATGGCTCCATCATTCACTTCGTGTCTGCCAATCGCGCCAATAGTTGCAGGCTCGCTTGATATCTGACTCCTGGCTTTTTTTGTCTCCACCACAGAGCAACAGCATCACCGTCTTGCCCGCTTGTGCGTAGTAAATCCTGTAGCCCAGCCCAACATCGATGCGCAGTTCAAAGACGCCTTCTCGCAAGGGCTTGAAATCCCCAAAGTTGCCTTGCTCAAGTCGGTTGAGACGTCTGATGATGGCGGCCTTGGCTTGCATGTTGCGAAGCTTTGCCAGCCACACGATGACAGGGTCTTTTCCGGCCGGCGTGAGGTAGTGGCGGATTTCGAACATCAATCGTATATTCGTTTATAAACGAAATAAATACAAGTCATTTTTTTCATCGGCGCGCCTGACACGGGCACCAACGAAATCTTTTGGCAGCAGCGCCCATATTCCCACGGCTAGGGTTCAGCGACGTGCTGCCGCCGTGCCGGCCACTGTGGCCCCCGAACACGCCGCGAGCCCGGCGCGTTAACCGTGCCGCTTTAAACTGTTGTTCACCATGTGGCACACTTGCTAGATTGCAACCATGCCGCGATCCCTGCCTGACGGCTTGGGCGACGTGTTGGGGGCCTGTTTATGTTCGCGTGGTACACGGGTGGAACGGTCGCTGAGCGTCGCACCGTCAATGGCTGTTTCTGTGGCTGGGCGCTCGACGCGCTCGACCTGCAAATGTTCAGCTTCGCCATTCCCGCCATCCTCGCCGCGTTCCATCTGACCAAGAGCGATGCAGGTTTCATCAGCGCTGTGACGTTGGTGTCCTCCGCCCTCGGCGGTTGGCTTTTCGGCGCGCTGGGCGACCGCATCGGTCGCGTCAAGACGCTTCAAATCACCATCGTCTGGTTCTCAGTCGCGTGTTTCCTTTGCGCTTTCGCGCAAAGTTTCGAGCAACTCGTGGTGCTGAAAGCCCTGCAAGGCTTTGGCTTTGGCGGCGAGTGGGCGGCTGGCGCGGTGCTGATGAGCGAAACCATCCGGCCTGAAAATCGTGGCCGGGCGCTCGGTACGGTGCAGAGCGCGTGGGCGGTTGGCTGGGGCGCGGCGGTGCTGCTGTACCTCGCGGTATTCCAGTTGTACCCGGCGGATCAGGCGTGGCGCATCATGTTTGCGTTCGGCTTGTTGCCAGCGTTGTTCGTGCTCTACGTGCGGCGCGGCATTCCTGAACCGCTTTCAAAAGACGCGCAGCAGACGGCCACGGTGTTCAAGCCGTTTGAAATTTTCTCCAAAGATTCGTTGCGCATGACCTTGATCGGCGGCCTGCTCGGCACCGGCGCACACGGCGGTTATTACGCCGTCATGACGTGGATACCGACGTTCCTCGCCACGGAAAAGCAGTTGCCATTGTTGCAAGTCGGCGGCAGCCTCGCCGTCGTCATTCTGGCCTTCTTCTGCGGTTGCCTGTTCTCGGCGCAAATGCTCGACCGCATCGGTCGGCGCGTCAACATTGCATTGTTTGCAGCCGGCTGCGTCGCGACCGTGCTGATTTATGTGTTCGTGCCGATGGGTCCGACAGCGCTGCTCATCATGGGGTTCCCGCTCGGCTTCTTCGCCGCCGGCATCCCGGCCAGCATGGGCGCCCTTTTCAGCGAGATGTACCCTGCCGGTGTGCGCGGAACCGGCGTCGGCTTTTGCTACAACGCCGGTCGCATTCTCTCCGCCGCGTTTCCATGGCTCGTCGGCCACATGTCGGAGCGCATGAGCCTCGGCGCGGCAATCGGCATCGACGCCGCCATCGCCTACGGCCTGGTTCTGGTCGCCGTCGTCATGCTGCCAGAAACCGCCGCAACGCCTCTGCCGGCGGGTGTCGCGGCGGGCGTTGTGCCGGCTGAGTAATAGCTTGGGATGACCAGCGCGACGTTGCTTTCGCGGCTGGGTTTCGCGGCTTGACTGGCAGGTTTATAAGAGCCTAATTCCGGTCTGCGGAATTAAAAATAATGGGAGTTGAACGTGGCCGGTTTCATCATCCATACCCACCAGCGGTTGCAGGAGTGGGTAGCCGAGGAGAAAGGCTATTTCCGCGCTGAAGGTTTGATGGACTACGAACTGCGTCCCAACCAACTGCCGCAGGATCCGAAGGTCGCCGCCGCTGTAGCGCTGCGCCCAAATTCGACTCCCGACAATCTGATGGGCGCCTTCCAGAGCTACGAGCAGGGCCGCGAGGCGAGCGTCAGCTGCGCCTGCCACTGGACGGTCAACATGGCGGCCTCCAACGATCATGGCCGCCTGTGGGGCGAGTGCTATTCGGTGTCGCCCGGCGGTATTTTCGTCGCGCCGGATTCGCCGATACGCCGACCCGAAGACCTGGCCGACGTGGAGGTGCACGTCGGCTATCAGTCGGGCAGTCATTACACGACGATCCAGGCGCTCGAACCTTTCATGCCGGCCGACAATATCAAGCTGAAGTTTGGCGGCTCGCCAGGCGACCGCGTCGATCAGCTTATCGATGGACGGGCGCGGGCGGCGACGGTTTTTGGCGTGCAATACTATCTTGCCGAGCAGTTGGGCTATCGCAAGATTGTCGATTGCACCTTCATGATCGCCGGCTTCGTTCCGCAAGGCGTCGATGTCGAAGATGTCAGGCGTTATTATCGCGCGCTTCGCCGCGCGCAGGCCGATCTCGACCTGATGTTCCAGCCT
Source organism: Hyphomicrobiales bacterium (assembly GCA_043744855.1). Taxonomy (GTDB): domain Bacteria; phylum Pseudomonadota; class Alphaproteobacteria; order Rhizobiales; family Beijerinckiaceae; genus Terripilifer. The sequence continues at coordinate 44,755 of JAYTTW010000264.1, read as the reverse complement.
TACGTACATTACTATGCGAACGAACTGCCGCCGCATCACGCTGAGCTCGTCGATGTCCGCCGCTTCGGGCCGGGCGAGCGGTTGGTCTTCGAGCCTTACACCCAGGCAATGTATGAGGCGACCCGCAATTGGGTGAATGCGCGGGGCATCTTCCCAGAAGAGAAGAAAGGCCACGACGCCTACGAGCAGGCTGTCGTCAGCGCGCCCGCAGCCGCCTAAGAGCGCGTTGACGCTTCTTCGAATCGTCGCGCACTCCAAGCGGTTCAACTAAAACTCGTCGAGATCACCATTGAGGAGATGTTCGATGCGCAAATCGCCATCGAAGTGATGGCGACGGAGCTTGCCGCAAAACGCGCAACGCCGGCGGACCAGAATTGTCCATGCAGTTTCACGAGGCGCTGGTCGGCGCCGAGCACAATCGGGTGTTGGCGGCGCAGTTCAACGCCTTGCGTTTTGTGCTGGAGCCAGTTTATGCGCGCCGCACCACCGACGCGATTGCGCGCCACGTCATTACATCGCACAAGTCTGTGTTGAACGCCGTCGCGTCCGGCGATGCGGAACGCGCTTGCGCGCTGATGCGGCGACGGTTGCAGGTAATTCGGGCGCATCAATTAATGAAAGCCATCGACACTTAAGCGTTTCAGAAGAAGCAGGTGTCGAAGCCGACTTGAGGAAAAATACAAGGGGAGAAACACGAGATGATTATCGACTGTCACGGACACGTTAGCCCGCCAACGCAATTGTGGGCTTACAAGGCCGGGCTCGTTGCGCATCGTGGCGCACACGGTCGCGGTGGCGTTCACGTGACGGACGATGAAATTCGCGACGCAGTCGAGCACCGCCGTTTCGAGGGTGGTGACAAAAGCCATATGGCATTTCTCGACGAAGTCGGCACCGACATGCAATGCATCTCGCCACGTCCGTTTCAGATGATGACATCGGAAAAGCCTTCAAAGCTGGTGCAATGGTTCACCGAGGAAACCAACAATATCATCGCGCGCCAGATCAAGCTTTATCCGAAGCGCTTCGTCGGGGTCGCTGGACTGCCGCAAGCCAGTGGCGAGCCACTCGACATGGCGATCAAGGAACTTGAGCGCGCGGTGCACGAACTTGGCCTGAAGGGCTGTCTGGTCAATCCAGACCCCTATGAAAACAGTGGCACGAAAGCGCCGCCGATGGGCGATCGCTACTGGTATCCGCTCTACGAGAAATTATGCGAACTCGACGTGCCCGGCCATATCCATGCGACGGGTTCGCGCCATCCCGAGCGCGAGCCTTACACGCTTCATTTCATCAACGAGGAAACGACGGCGGTCTATGGGCTTGTCAATTCGAGCGTCTTCAAGGACTTCCCAAACCTCAAGATGATCATCAGCCATGGCGGCGGCGCCATCCCCTACCAGATCGGTCGGTTTGAGGCGGCGTCCGCCCGCAACACGTCCGAGCCATTGTTTTCAGAACGCCTGCGGCATCTCTATTTTGACACGGTGCTTTATTCCAGCGGAGCCCTCGAATTGCTGATCAAAACCGTTGGCGCGGACCGTTGCCTTTTCGGGGCCGAATGCCCCGGCGTTGGCGCCAGCCGCAACAAGGCGACGGGCCGCACCTACGACGATATTGCGCCGCTCATCCAGAAATTCGACTGGCTGCCAGAGGCCGACAAGCGCGCCATTCTGGAGGGCAACGCCCGCAAAGTGTTCAAACTTGAGGTTTGATATCGGCGCCAACAAACGCTGGAGGAAAAATTCATGACCGCTGCGAATACGCCCCTCAATCGACGCGCGCTGATCGCCTCTGGCGGCGCCGCGCTATCGACCTTGGCGGCCCTGCCGGGTTGGTCGCAGACCCTGGAGCCGCTGAAAGCGATTAATCCGACGCGCTCTGTTTCGAGTTGGCCGATGTGGCTCGCCGCCGAACAAGGCTATTTTAAAAAGTATGGTTTGGATGTCACGCCGTCTTTCGCTGTGCACCCGGTCGGCGTCGCTGGACTAATCAGCGGCGAAATTCAATTCACGAACTATTCGCTCGACGACATCGCCGCCGCCGCCGCGCGCGATCCCGTGCTGGTGATCATCGGCAGCATTTTGCATCGCGCCACGTTCGCATTGATGGCGCGCGGCGAGGTTGCAAAAGTTGAGGATCTGAAGGGCAAGCGCCTTGGCGTTGGCCGTGTCGGCGACCCGCCTTACCATTACACGGTGGCGCTCCTCAAAGATTATGGAATGAAGGCGAACGACGTGCAATGGGTGCCGACCGGCGCCGATGCGAGCACGCGCGCCACGATGCTCTTGTCGGGACAGCTCGACGCGGCTCTGGTCACGCCGCCAGCCTACTATCGTCTTCAACAACAAGGCTTGCAGCCGCTAACGGTTTTGCAGGATCACCCAAACATCGTGATATCCGTCGGCAACGCCTACAAAAAAAGCTGGGTTGCGACGCATCCCGATTTGCCTGATCGTGTTTTGCGGGCGCAGGCCGAGGCCGTCCACCGCTATTACAGCGACAAGACCGCCGCCATAGCGGCCTACCGGAAATACGATCCAAATATAGCCGAGGCCGATTGCGCGCGGGCTTACGATGAAGGTGTGCGCGCCGGCATACTCGACCGCATTCCCCTTGTGCAGAAAGCTGCGGCGGAAGCGGTTGTCGAGCGGATTGGCGGCGATATCCCGGCGTTGAAGAGCTTCGATTTCAGCCTGATGGTTGATAATCGACCGGTCCGGAAACTCATCGCGGAAGGCTTCTTCGAAAAGCTGTACGGACCTGACATCAAGGCTGAGCAAGAAAAGCGGCTGGAGGCGGCGCTGCCATGAGCGACTTGGCGAGCCCCCGGCCGGCAAACCATTCCGCTTCCGGCGGCCTCGCCATCGAGCGCATGTCCTACAGCTATTTTCTGGATCGCGAGCAGACCGAATTTCTCGCCTTCAAAGACGTGTCCTTGCGCGTTGAGGATGGCGAATTCGTCGCCATCGTCGGCCCGAGCGGTTGTGGCAAAACAACGCTGCTGAATATAGTTGCGGGGCTGCTTCCCTACGATGAAGGCAAACTCACCATCGGCGGCGTTCCCGCAGTCGGGCCGGGCGAGAACCGCTCCGTGGTGTTTCAGAACGCGAGCCTGTTGCCATGGCGCACGCTTTTGGGAAATGTTCGTTACGGTATGGAGATGCAGCGGCGGTTCGCCAAATCGACGATGGACGAGCGAGCGCGGGAGATGATCCAACTTGTCGGGTTGGCGGGTTTCGAGGCCCGCTATCCCTCCGAACTGTCGGGAGGGATGCAGCAACGTGTCAATCTCGCGCGGGCGTTGGCGACCGATCCCGAAGTATTGCTTATGGATGAGCCCTTCGCCGCATTGGACGCGCAAACGCGTGAATTCATGCAGGATGAATTGTTGAAGATTTGGACGCGGTCCAACAAGACGGTGCTGTTTATCACGCATCAAATCGATGAAGCCGTGTTCCTCGCTGACCGTGTTGTCGTCATGGGAACACGGCCGGGCCGTATCAAGCAGGAATTCCGCGTCGATTTCGCGCGACCGCGCGCGCTCTCGCTCAAGCGCGATCCGGGCTTTCTGGCTGTCTGTGAAGACATCTGGAAAGTGATCGAAGCGGAAGCTGACCGGATAAATATCGTTCGTCCATCCAGCTGAGGAAACGCGAAGCAATCGGAGTTAGTGCATGAGCGAGCAAACCATCACGTCGCCGCCAGGGCTCGATGCGTCGGCCCGTCTGGCGAAGCGCCGCCGCGACAGCGCTTATTTTCGGCGGGAACCGCTTTTGTACGGATCGTTGGCTGTGGCGAGCCTTCTCGTTTTGTGGGAATCTTGCTGGCAGCTCGGCTGGATTTCGCCGTTGTTCTTCAGCGGCCCGTCCGCCGTTGCCATCAGGTTTGTCGATCTGGCGACGAACGGCACGTTGATCCACGACGCGATTTACACCGGCAAGAATTTCTTTACCGGATTTTTCCTTGCCTTCGTTGTTGCGGTTCCGCTTGGCGTCGTGCTTGGCTGGTATCGACGCTTGAATTTGTTCTTCGATCCCATCATCAACGCGCTCTATGCAATGCCTCGTATCGCGCTCTACCCGCTCATCATCATATGGTTCGGCATCGGCAGCGGGTCGAAAATCTTTATCGTTTTCCTTTCCGCCGTGCTGCCGATCCTGGTCAACACCACGGCGGGCGTGCGCAACGTCGACCCTGACTTGATCAAAGCCGCGCGCGCCTTCTGCGCCCGCGACCGGCAGATTTTCATGACCGTGGCGATACCTTACTCGGTGCCGTTTATCCTGACAGGCGTTCGCCAAGGCGTCGCTCACGGGCTGATTGGCGCCATCATCGGCGAATTGTTCGCGGGCAGCGAGGGTATCGGTTACATGATCTCGTATTCTGGCCAGATGTTCCAGACCGACACGTTGTTGGTTGGCGTCGTGGTCGTGGCGGCGGCCGGAATGTTTCTCACAATTGTTGGCGAGCGGGTGCGTCGACATTTCGAGAAATGGCGGCCCGAGCATGCCAGTGGCCGATAAAGCAAAAGCTTCGGAAAAACGTGACGTGGTGTTTTGCCAAAGCGCCACGCCAAATTATGGAGGACAAAATGGCCAGCATTGTTTTGGCGATGGCGACAACCCATGGGCCGCAACTGCACACGAGCGTTGAGCAGTGGCAGTTGCGCGTCAAGGCTGACAAGGCGCGCAAGCATCCTTTTCGCGATGGTGTTTATAGTTTTGACGAACTCGTGGAGATGCGCCGCGCCGAGGCTCTCGACGTCAAATCGTCAATCGACGCCCAACACGCCTATCGCGAGCGCTGCGACGTCGCAATGAACAAACTCGCCGACAAATGGGAGGAGGTGGGCGCCGATGTCGCCGTCATCCACGGAAATGATCAGGACGAAGTCTACAAGACCGATCAGCTCAATCCGCCATTCATGGTGTTCTATGGCGAGACCATTCCGAATTATCCGCAGAGCGAGGATGCGCGAAAGCACTTGCCGCCCGGAATTGCGGAAGCCGAACATGGCCATGCGACGGATGTCTATACCGAATACAAGGGCCTGCCGGACCTCGGCGCCCACATCATCAAGACGATGATGAAGAACGACTTCGATGTCGCCGCCTCGCGGGTTTGGCCCGAGCAGGCGCGCAATGGCGCCTCGCACGCTTTCGGCCACATTTATCGCCAGGTGATGCGCGACAACGTCGTGCCGAACGTGCCCGTTTACCAGAACACGTTCTTTCCGCCCAATCAGCCGAGCGCCAAGCGCGCCTATCAGTTCGGCCAGATCGTCAAGCAAGCCATCGACACGTGGGATTCGGACAAGAAGGTCGCGGTGTTTGGCTCTGGCGGGATGAGCCATTTCGTCATTGATGAGGCGTTCGACAAAACGTTTGTCGACGCGCTCAAGCGGCGTGACGCGCACTATCTCACTTCGATTCCCTTGCAGCATCTTCAATCGGGAACCTCGGAGCTGAAATCGTGGATTTCGCTGGCCGGCGTTCTCGCAGACATACCCGCTGAAATGCATGAAATTGATTACGTTCCCTGCTACCGCTCGCCGGCCGGCACCGGTACGGCGAATGGTTTCTACTGGTGGGACATGCATCGATGAGCCCGGTTTCCGAATGGGTCGCCCGCTTGCGCAAGCTTGATTGCTGCGCGGTTTCCGACGCGCTCGACAATCTGAAAATCAACGGCGTCATCTCAGGCTTGCCGCAGCATTCCGGCAACGGCGCAATTGCCGGCGAGGCCATCACCGTCACGCTCGGCGTCGGCGCGCCCGCAAATGGCCCGCCAAAACATTTGTGCACGACCGCAATCGAAAGCGGTGGCCGTGACAATATCATCGTCGTCGAACAGCGCTCGGGCATCGAAGCTGGAAGCTGGGGTGGCCTGCTGTCGACAGGCGCAAAAACACGCGGGATCGCCGGTGTCATCATCGAAGGCCCGGCGCGCGACATCGACCAGTCCATCGAGATGAAGTTTCCGGTGTTCGCCCGTTCCTTGACGGCCTTGACGGCGCGTGGACGGATCGTCGAGCAAGCCACCAATGTACCCGTCAAAGTCGGCGACATCACAGTCACGCCAGGCGATTTTATCATTGCCGACCGCAGCGCGGTGATCGTCATTCCGCGCGCCCACATCGAGCCCGTGCTTCAGGTGGCCGAAAGCATTGTGGCGAAGGAGAACGCGATGGCGAAACTGATTCTCGCGGGCGAGCCCATCAGCAAGGTGTTGGGCGGGAATTACGAGCACATGCTGGATCGTTGAGTGCAAAACAATTGCAACGCAGTCACGCCCGCAATGAGCCGCACGGGGCGCGACTGGGCGCGCATGTCACTTGCGCTCAATTGATCAAGCCTCTGGCCTTCGCCGCACTCGCTTTTCCAACGGTTCGCCGGCGCGCCAGTTTCTGAAATCCCTTTGTTACAGCGGCGAGGTCGAGGTCGTCGGGATCGAAGACGCATCCGTACCATTCAATCAGTCGCTTCCGTTCGCGGTGGCGGGGTCGCGCCATGGCCTCGACGAAACGTTCAAAGCCGGGGGCGCCTCCGACATCCTCGGGGGGAGCGCGGCGTTCGCCGATGAGGAAGCGTGGATATTCAACAGCGGGATCGGCGTCATCTACGGCCTCGATTTTGACCGTGTGCTGCCAGTTGTCCCCGAAGTCATAGACGTAGTCGAAGCTCTCGACGCCGCGCTGGACCAAAGCGGCGAGCCTGACGTTGGCGGCGTCGAACACCTCATTGCCGTAGATGAGATCGTCCTCGTCGGGGATTCCGTAACGGCGTATTTCGCTCCCGGTCGTCACCCGAAATTCGAACAGATGATAGTTTTGGAACAGCATCGCTGCCTGAATCGCGGCATGCAGTCCCTTGAGGCTCGTGCCCAGAGGAACCTCGATACGTCGCCAGATTGCGGGCGCGACATCATCAAGGGTAATCTTGATTCGGGCGATGCGTTCGGTGCGGACGGATTGCGCGCTCATTGCTTGATCCTGCTAATTGCCGCCGAACGCGTAGGGCACGTCTGTCGCGGCGTCGAACTCGATCCGTTACACGCCGATGTCATCGTGCGTCGCTGGGAGGCGACCACGGGCAAATTCGCTACTCTGCCAGAAACCGGCGAGACTTTTGGCGAGTTGTCTGCGCGTCGGCCCGGGGACCAAGGTGATCCCACCTGAACCGCCGTTAACCTATCCCTGTCTGGCCGAGGCGGCCCGTTGCGCTTCGTCGCCCTGATAACATTCCTCCACAAATCAGATTTTCACCCAAGGGCTCTTGCGATACACGGCCTCGAGCGATGGGCGCTATACCTCACTCCGTCTGTCTGCCAAGCCTACGTTATGCGCAAGTTCATCGTCTAACAGATGCGCGGGGCTTTTTCGTTATTGCGAGCGCGTTTCTGACGCCACGGCAGGTTTCTCTGCCAGTCTCCCGCCATGATGTTGCCGATTGGCTCTATCGTGTCCTCGATCTTAGCGAGGCCGTATTCGTCAATTTGCGCGCGCACGGCGGTAGCGTTCTTGTAGGCGCTTGGGAGTTCCGAAACGTCTGGAATGCCGCAGTAGGAACGCGCGTCAATGCCTTTTGTTTCCGCCGCAAAAATATCAGCTTCGGGGCGATCTCCCTGCAACCGCATGTGGGCGGTTCGGCTCATGTTGCGGCCTGCCCCATGCGGCGCAAAGCCAAGGCCGTGCGGCGCGTCTTTGCCCTTGGCAATCAGTATTGGCTCCGCCATGTTCAAGGGAATAAGCGTCTGTCCGCTATCGTCGGCGGCAAAGTTCTTGTAGGCCGGCGTGGCGCCTTTGGCGTGATAGAATAAGCCATCGGAACGTTGAAAAACAAAGTTGTGTTCATTCCAGAAACGGTGCTTGCGCACGCGGCCAATCAGTTCGGCAACCTTATCGTGGATTGCAAAATGACTGGCCTTTGTCCACGCCCGAATGATTTGCAATGCAGACCAGTAGCCTTCACCTTCCGCGCTATCGGCGATCAGCCAAGAGTTGAATTCCGCCGTCTCCGGTGAAATCTTTTGGCGTAACTTGTTCGCAGCCGCCATCCCCGCTTTGTAGAGCCTTGCTCCCGGCGCGCGCGAGCCATGATGCGTTACAAGCGCAATCTGACCCGTTGACGACACGCGCCCGACATAGAAGAAGTGGTTGCCGTCGCCCTGCGTGCCAAAATGCTCGGTCGCCACGCTCATAAGTGGGTTCAAGAAAGAATTGTTTTCAAACGCCACCATGACTTCCGCTGGTGGATTCCATTGCTGGCCTCGCTGTCGACCGCCTCCGCCAAAGTGAGACAGCGCCATCCCCGCGTCGAGCAATGCCACCGGGTCTGTGTCCACATCAAAGAAAGTTGCGGCCATTGAGCAGCAGCTATCAGCCGAGTGCATCCCCGGATGAATAGCGTTCTCCGTCGCCACGACGCCGCCGACTGGAATGTAGCCAAGGCGCTTGTCAGAAGGGCAGGCGTCAGGCATCACCGCCCCGGCGCGCACGGTAGGGACGCGCAGCAGCTCCTCCATGTGTTCGCGCACCTTCACGATGTTGCCCGCTTCAAGTTCGTCGTCGGCGCGGATATTCATAAAAAGGCCAAGAGTGTCCTTGGGGCGAAGCGGAAGGTGCTGTGTTGGCGCGGGAGCGTGCTGCGCAATAATCTCGGCGGCTCGCGACGGGTCAGCATTGGCCGCCGCGATGGCGGCGGAAAACCACGAGCCGGGCGCGTAACCCAGATCAATCAACATTTTCCCGGTGATGCTTGCCATGGCGTGTCTCCAATTCGAGTTCCATCATTTCGCCCGTCAGGACAAAATGTAGTGACGCCCGTACGCTGTATGTGACGCCACCATATCGGTGAGGTCAACGAGACAATTAGGCGAGCAACGATTCTAGAAACATACGCTCCTCTTTGGCGGCGGCGCGGCACTCCTCGGTGCGGAACGGATTGCCCCATTTCGTCGGGCGCCCGACATAAACTGTGTTCTCCGGCATTCGCCAGCCCTTCGCGCGCTGATGCTGGATGCGCACAGGCACGGCCCGCGTCGGGGTTTCGTCAGTCATGGGGCGCTCCTTGGACTTGCTGGATCGTGGGAACTCTCCGCGAACATACCGCACGGATTTCGCACGGATGCGTTGGCCGTGTTCTGCCGATGTTCGCTGGAATTTGACAAAGCGGAGGCGAATTTGAATAAACCGTTTCGCCGCAAAGAAACGGGTCAAATTGTTTGCTTAACAATGAGATAGTATCGGATATGAACTGGTGGGCGATGCAGGGATCGAACCTGCGACCCCACCCGTGTGAAGGGTGTGCTCTACCGCTGAGCTAATCGCCCGCACGCCAATGTCGCGGAAGCCTCGTGTAGGAGGTTCCGCGCCGCCTCGTCAAGCGCCTGGGCGCAGCCTGCGGACGGCGGCGCCCAACTCGTCGAAATGCGAAATTGTCAGGTCCGGATTCAGTTCGCGCACGGGCGTGTCCGTATAGCCGAAATCAACGGCGATGACCGGAATTCCGGCGTTGCGGGCGGCGTCGATGTCGGTGCGGGAATCGCCAACCATAAGCGCGTTCGCCGGTTCGCCGCCGGCTTTCCCGATGGTCGCCAGCAGCGCGCGTCCATCGGGCTTCGACCATACAAATGTGTCCTGTCCGCAGATCGCGGCAAAGCGCTGGCGAACGCCGAGCGCTTCAAGCAGTTTCACTGAGGGATGCGCCGCCTTGTTGGTGCACACGGCGAACCGCCAACCTTGCTCTTGAAATCTGTCGAGCGCCGCGACGACCCCGGGAAACAGCTGTGTGTGCACGGCGATATGCGTTTCATAATGCGCGAGGAAATCGACGAACAGGGCTTCGAGCCGGTCTGCCGCAAGACTTTTTCCGCCCGCCTCAAAACCTTGCCGGATCAGGCTGCGCGCCCCCATGCCGACCATAGGGCGGGCGTCGGCGAGGCTGACGGGCGCCAGCTGCTCGCGCGCCAGGATAAAGTTGAGGCTCGCCACGAGATCGCCGGCGGTCTCCGCCAGGGTGCCGTCGAGGTCGAAAACAAGCAGGGGCGGGGTCATCGAATCCTGGGGGTCAACGCCTTTGCCCTCGGGTAAACGCGATGCGCGCGCCGATCAAGGCCCGCCCGGCCTGACAACTTTCGACTCGCCGCCCCATTGTTGCGATACTTCAATCTCGCCACAGAACCAAAATTTCAAAAGGAGGCTCGCCATGCCCGCCAGTTTTTCGCTGAAGCTGAAAGATGCCGACCTGTTGCGCCAGCAATGTCTGGTCGATGGGCGCTGGGTGGGCAGCGCCGATGACGCCGTCGACAACCCCGCGACCGGCGAAATTCTGGGGCGCGTTCCCCACTTCAACGAAGCGCAAACAACGCTGGCCGTTGAAGCCGCGCATCGCGCCTTCGGCCCGTGGTCGAAGCAGCTCGCCAAGGAGCGATCCAGCGTGTTGCGCAAATGGTTCGATCTCGTCATCGCCAACAAGGACGATCTCGCGCTGATCCTGACGAGCGAGCAGGGCAAGCCGCTGGCCGAGGCGAAGGGCGAAATCGACTATGCCGCTGGCTTCATCGAATTCTACGCCGAGGAAGCGAAGCGAATTTACGGCGAAATCCTGCCGTCCCACCGGTCCGATTCGCGCATCCTCGTGTTGCGTCAGCCGATTGGCGTCATGGCTTCGATCACGCCATGGAATTTCCCCGCCGCCATGATCACCCGCAAAATTGCGCCGGCGCTCGCCGTTGGCTGCACGGCGGTCGTCCGGCCGGCCAGCGAAACGCCCCTGACCGCGCTGGCGCTGGGCGTGCTGGCGCAACGCGCCGGTTTTCCGGCCGGCGTGCTCAACATCATCACCAGCCACGACGCCGCGAAAGTCGGCGAAATTTTGTCGACCCATGAGCACGTGAAGTTCCTCGGCTTCACCGGTTCGACGCAGGTCGGTCGCCTGCTGATGAAACAAGCCTCGTCGACCATCAAGAAAGTTGGCCTCGAACTTGGCGGCAATGCGCCGTTTATCGTCTTTGATGACGCCGATATCGACGCCGCCGTCGAAGGCGCGATGGTGTCGAAATACCGCAACATGGGTCAGACCTGCGTCTGCGCCAACCGCATCTACGCTCAAGCTGGCATCCATGATGCGTTCATTGAAAAACTCGCCGCCGCTGTAAAGCTGCTCAAGGTCGGCAATGGCGCCGACGAGGGCGTGCAACAAGGCCCGCTCATCAGCGCCAAAGCGGTAGAGAAAGTGCAGCGTCACATTGCCGACGCCACACAAAAGGGCGCCAAAATCATTGTCGGCGGCAAGCCGCATGCGCTGGGGGGAACCTGGTTCGAGCCAACCGTGTTGGCCAACGTCACGTCCGACATGTTGTTGGCGCGCGAGGAGACGTTTGGTCCCGTCGCTCCGGTGTTTCGCTTCGACACGGAAGAACAGGTGGTGCAGATGGCCAACGATACGGAATTTGGCCTCGCCGCGTATTTTTACGCGCGCGATGTCGGGCGCATCTGGCGCGTCGCGGAGGCGCTCGAATATGGCATGGTCGGCGTCAACTCCGGCCTCATCTCAACCGAGCTGGCGCCGTTTGGCGGCGTCAAGCAGTCAGGCCTCGGTCGCGAAGGGTCGCGCCACGGCGCTGAGGAGTTCACCGATCTGAAGTACGTGTTGCTCGCCGGTATGTAGCGCGTTCACGCCGACAGGCCCGCGGCCTGCTGATGCTCGCGCAGAATCCCGGCAAGCCCCGATGGCGGCGTGCGGCCCAAACCGCAGTAGGCGGCGACGCCAAACTCCGGCAGGTGTTGGCGCGCCAACGCCAATCGCGTTGCAAACGTCTCCATGTGATGGATCAGGCCGAGATAGATTTTTGCGCCGCGTGGCTTGAGCCGCGACAACGGCTCGTAGAAGGCATCATCTAGACGTTCGAGCGCGGGAATATGCACCCAGTCGACACGCCGGCCCGAGGCCTCGATCATGCCGTTGGCGAGATCGACCGTCGCCGAGAGATCGTCTGGCGCGAAGCGCGGCCAGCCGCCGAGCGTGCCAAAACACAGGTGGTAGCCGAGCTGCACCGCGTCAGGAATTTGCGGCGAAAGGCTTTGCATCTGCGCCGTGTTGCGCTCGACGCCGCCCTGTTTCGGCCACCCCGCAGCGCCGTACACGTCCTGCACTTCGGTGGAGCAATCCCACTGGATCGCCAAATCCTCATGCGGGATATGCGAGCATATTGTCGCGATCTCCGCAGCGACGGCCTGCGTGTAAGCGTCGCGCAATATCTGGCAATCCCGCACGTTGGGAAACAGCCGTGGCGGCGCGGCGCTGTTGGGCGCTGCGATCGAAACCTGAAAGCGCAAACGCGCCGGCAACTTTCCCGCCTCGCGCAGGGTCTTGAAGATGAAATACGAGTTGATCGCGTCGCGCGCATAATTCAGGCGCCAACCCGTTTCGCCAAAGTGGATTTCCTTGACGCCGTCGCGCACCCGAAACAGCCAACTGTCGCTGGCGTTACGGGGGTTCAACCGTTCGACGCCATTTTCAAGTTTGGGACGGCTGACAATTTCGATATCGGGATGCAGCGCAAACACCTGATAATGAATGCGGCTGATCCAGTGCGCGCGCGGCCCCACTTCGCCGTCGGGCAGCGCCTGCAGGTTAGCCGCGAGCGGCTCGCCGAATTTCTCGAACACTTCGGCCACGGTGTCGTAGGGAATGCTGCCGACGAGCAGGAGATCAGCGGGCATGGGTTTCTTCCAGCATGGGTTTCGTCCAAGGCGGCGCGACGCCAGCACCAATGTCGCGCGCGGTTTCGTCTCGCGCAAGGGCGTGTTAACGTGCGCTCGTTTACACAAAGGGAGGCAACGAATGCCAGCAATCCGCGCCGCTGCCATCGGGATTTTGACGCTGGCCGCCCTGCATGGCGCCGCTGCGCAAACGACGCCTCTCAACGATTTGCCCAATCCCTACACATCGATTGAAAACTGGGCGCAGCTTCCCAGTCGCGCCTGGGGTTCGACCAGCGGCGTCGATATGGATCGCGATGGCCAAAGCCTCTGGGTGGCCGAACGCTGCAGCGCCTTTGCGCCGCCTTCGCTGGTCAAGCCTGGCAGCCCTTTCGCCTGCGATGGTTCGAGTTTTGACCCCATCCTGAAATTCGATTCCGCCGGGAAACTCGTCAAAGCCTTCGGCGCCGGCATGTTTATTTTTCCGCACGGCCTGCATGTCGACCATGACAACAACATCTGGGTCACCGACGGTATCGGCAACAACGGCAAAGGCCATGTCATCTACAAGTTCAGTCCCGACGGGAAGGTGCTGATGCGCCTCGGCAAGCCCGGCGTGGCCGGCGCCGGTGTCGATGAATTCAACGCGCCCTCGGCGGTGGTGACGGCGCCCAACGGCGACGTCTTTGTCGCCGACGGTCATGGCGGCCCCACTAACGCGCGCATCATGAAATTCGCCAGCGACGGAAAATTCATCAAAACCTGGGGCGTCAAGGGGTCCGGCCCGGGCGAACTCGATATTCCCCACGCCATCGCGATGGATTCGAAAGGCCGCATTTTTGTCGGCGATCGCGGCAACAACCGGCTGCAAATTTTCGATCCAGAAGGAAATTTTCTGGCTCAGTGGACGCAGTTCAGCCGACCCAGCGGCGTCTTCATTGACGCAAAGGACAATCTGTACGTCGCCGATTCCGAATCCGAATCGGTTTCCAAAAACCACGACGGATGGAAACGCGGCATCCGCGTTGGTAGCGCCCGCGACGGCGTCGTCAACGCCTTCATCCCCGATCCCGTTGTGAAAACCTCGGGGACCAGCGCCGCCGAGGGCGTCACTGCCGACGTCAACGGCAATATTTTCGGCGCCGAAGTCGGTCCTCGCCGGATCATGAAATACGTGCATCCATAAGCCGCCGGAAATTGCTTTTTCGGCGCGGAGGGTCTAACCGCACCAGCGACGTTGTCTGGAGCCCGTATGCCCTCCGATCTCCCTGTCGACCCGCTCGATGCCGCCAAACGCGCCGCCGCCGAACGCGCCGCCGAATTCGTGCGCGACGGCATGCGTCTGGGTCTTGGCACGGGGTCGACGGCTAAACACTTCGTCGATTGCATTGGCGAGAAAGTGCGCGGCGGCATGCAGCTTGTTTGCGTCCCCACATCGCAGGCGACGCGGGCGCAAGCCGTCGCCCTCGGCATCCCCCTGACCTCGCTGGACGAAACGCCGCAGCTTGACCTCACCGTCGACGGCGCGGACGAATTCGACCCGCAACTGCGTCTCATCAAAGGCGGCGGCGGCGCGTTGTTGCGCGAAAAAATTGTCGCGTCGGCGTCGTCACGAATGCTTGTCATAACCGACCGCTCGAAGCAGGTCGCAAGGTTGGGGCGGTTTCCATTGCCGGTTGAGGTTGTCTCGTTCGGCCTTGAGGCGACGCGTCGCAAGCTTGAGCGCGCCGCCTCCCATGTGGGTTGCGTCGGCGAGTTGACCTTGCGCAGGACTGCCGACGGCGAGGCTTTCATCACCGATAACGGCAACAAGATTATCGATTGCGCGTTTGGCTTGATCCCCGATCCCGAGGCGCTGGCTGGCGCGCTGTGCGGGCTGCCGGGCGTCGTCGAACACGGTCTGTTCATTGGTTTGGCCCGCGCCATAATTGTCGCGGACGCCGCCGGTATCGAGATTTTGGGCGAGGCGGGTTAGACGCCTGCGCAAGGGAGACATTTACATGAAACCATTCAACAGATTTCGCCGCGCCGCTTGCCTCACCGCATGGCTCGCCGCCAGCCCGCTTTGCGCCTTGCCAGCGCTCGCCCAACAACCCGCGACCGGCATTCCCGGCGGCCCCGCGTTGCAGCCGGTCCGCCCGTCCCCGACCGCCCCTTCCGCAAACAGCGAAACCTTGCCGATCCCCGCAGCGACGCCAGAGCATTTCGCCGCCGCGCGTGAACTCGTTGTCATGACCGGACTGTCGCGCACTATCGAGGTCGCCATTCCCAACATGAGCCAGCAGATCAACGCGACGATCACCCGGACCCGGCCTGAACTGGCCGCGCCAGTAAAGGCGACGCTTGATGCGTTGCAGCCCGAGTTCATGAAGCTCCTCGTCGACATGATCGATAACTCCGCGCGCATTTACACCGCGCTTCTCAACGAAAAGGAAACCCGGGAGACGTTGACGTTCTTCAAGTCCGACAGCGGCAGGAAATTCATCGAGATGCAGCCGAGCGTCTACGCCAATGTGTCGACGTTGATGGGCGAGTGGAACAAGTTTTTGTCCAGCCGCATGTACGAGATGACCAGAGACGCGCTCAAGAAGCAGGGCGTGCAGCTTTGAGCGACGGGGAGACCCCGGAAGTCGATCTGTTCGTTATTGGCGCTGGTTCCGGCGGCGTGCGAGCCGCGCGGATCGCTGCGGGCTACGGCGCCAAGGTGATGGTCGCCGAGGAGTTTCGCGTCGGCGGCACGTGTGTGCTGCGCGGCTGCGTGCCGAAAAAATTGTATGTGTACGCCAGCCGCTTTGCCGACGACTTTGCCGATGCGGAAGGGTTTGGCTGGAACCTGCCGCAAAAGCCGACCTTTGACTGGCGCAAGCTCGTCGCTGCGAAAGAAAAGGAAATTTCCCGGCTGTCGGATATTTACGTCCAGAATCTCGACAAATGCGGCGTCGCAATTGTCGAAAGCCGCGCCGAGGTTGTGGCGCCCAACCGCGTGCGGCTGATCAAGGACGGACGCGAGATCACCGCCAAATATATCCTTGTTTCGACCGGCGGTTCGCCGGTGCTGGAGCCACAAATCCCCGGCATCGAGCACGCCATTTCCTCCAACGAGATTTTTGATGTTGGTGTTTTTCCCCAACGCCTGCTCATCGTCGGCGGTGGTTACATCGCCGTCGAGTTCGCCAGCGTGTTTGCTCGGCTGGGCGCGCAGGTGAACGTGGCGCTTCGCGCCGACAATGTGCTGCGCGGTTTTGACAGCGACATGCGCAACGGCGTGCGCGATGGGTTGCAACAGGCTGGCGTCCATTTTCGCTTTGGCTGCTTGCCGACGAGCATCGAGAAAACGCCGTCCGGCCTGCTCGTGTCGATGTCGCAGGGTGCATCGATAACGGTCGATCAGGTGCTGGTGGCCACCGGGCGCCGGCCGCATACACAAGGGCTCGGGCTCGAGACGGCAGGCGTCGATCTTGATCGCGTCGGCGCTGTCGTGGTTGACGCGCACTCGCGCACCAGTGCGCCCTCGATCTACGCAGTTGGCGATGTGACGAACCGCATAAACCTGACGCCCGTCGCCATTCGCGAGGGGCACGCCTTCGCCGACACGGTGTTCGGCGGCAAAGATGTTCGCGTCGATCACACCGACGTTCCCTCCGCCGTCTTCACCACGCCCGAGCTTGGAACGGTTGGCCTCAACGAGCAGGAGGCGCGCGCGCAATTCGACATCGTCGATATCTACGCGACCGCCTTCCGCTCCATGAAAGCGACGCTGTCAGGTCGCGCCGAGCGTATCCACATGAAGATCGTCGTCGACGGAAAAACTGATCGCGTCCTCGGAGTGCATGTGCTCGGCCACGACGCTGGCGAAATGGCGCAGCTGCTCGGCATCGCCGTGCGAATGGGCGCCACCAAGGCCGACTTCGACGCCACGATGGCCGTGCATCCCACAGCCGCAGAGGAACTCGTGACCTTGCGAACCCGCACGGCGCGATACGAGCGGTAGCGCAACCCGTCGCAACTTGCTGACCCCCGCTGCGTGACCTAGTCTCAACGGCGCCCGGAGGCCGCCGCCGTTGAAGATCACCCGCGTTGAAGCCACGCACATCGCCATCAAACTGCCGCGCGATTTTGGCGGCAGCATCTATTCCGTTCCTGAAAAGAACGCCATTGTGACGCGCGTTTTCACCGATCACGGGCCGGTCGGTCAGGCCATCAACGGCGAGGGTTTGGCGCGGTTGGCGGCCTGCAGAATGTCAAAACGCAGGTTGCCCGCTTCCTTGCGGCTGGTTTCCGCAAGCGGCTTCAACAACGCTTCCAGCGCCGGCAAACCAGGCGGTCCCACATCGACGTGGGCAACCACATAAACTGCGCTGCGGCCCGGCGCTTTGGCGTCGGCCACATTGTAGTTCTTGTATAAACGAACGTCGGCCGGCGCGAGGGCGCCCGTTTTCCACCACTCGGGCTTTGGCGCGTCGCCTGGCCCCTGGGCGTGGGCTTTTTGCGCGCTGGCGTTCGTCCACGTCTCGAAAATGAAGAATCGATTGCGCTGGCCTGTTTCAGCAAAAACAGCGACAGCGGAATTGCCGGAGTCTTTCGTGGTGTGGCTTTTGTAATCCTGCAACGCCGCGTCGGCGCGCTTGACGAAGGCGTCGGCCAGTTCATTGTAGGTCACGACGTGCAGCGGCGCGATTTCAGTGGGAACGAGGCGTCTGCGCTGCAGCCGGGGCGAGCGCGGCGAGGCAGGACAGACCAAGGCTGGCGAAGATGACTCGCATGAAGGGTTCTCCGGCAATCCATGCGCAAAGTGCTCTATTCCAGCTGCGCTATTTCAGATCTGCGGCGATTGCCGCGACACCGGCAGCGGCGCAAGCCTCATCCTTGTCCTGACCGGGCGCACCGCTGACGCCGACGCCGCCAATGGTGTCTTTGCCCGCATCAATCGGCACGCCGCCGCCCAGCGGTATCACTTCCGCTAGATTTTTCTGGCCGGACAATTCGGGCTCGTCTGTCATCCGCTTCGCCCAGCTCGCTGATGTTCGCCGGAACGTGCGGGCCGTGTAGGCCTTGCGTCGGGCAAGATCAAAATTGTGCGGCGAGGCCGTGTCGGCGCGCACCGCCAGACGGATCATGCCATTGCTGTCCACGATCACGACGCTGATGTCGTACCCATTTTTCTTGCACGTCTCGATCGCCGCTTGCGCAATCTTGAATGCGCCTGCGACAGAGATGTTGCGATCTGTAACGATTGTCTGGGCGTTCGCGGCGCCACCCATGACGATTGTCGCCGCGCAGAAAGCGGCCAGGGTTTTCTGCATGTTTTCCTCCCAGACTATGCTTCTTTGGCAGGCAGCCTATACGTGAACAAGCACGCTGTCTCGCGCCTCGAGGATCGCCGCAGGGCAAGTCGACGAAGGCGTTTGCGGGAGGACGTTAGGCGGTTGCATGGTCGCACCGCTCCACTTCGATCGTCAGATGGCTGATGTCGGGCGGAAGCGCTTAAGGCCGATTAGGGAAATCTGGCTTTCGCGCGCAGGGTGTGAACGCCGACGCCCGGCAACCCGGCGGCCAATGCCCCATTCGATTGCCAGTGGAGGAAACCATGCAAATTCGTAATGCGATAATTGCGGCATCTGTCGGCGCGCTCGTCCTGACCACCCAGGCGACTTTCGCGCAGGCTACGTTTATCAACACCAGCCGCTCGAACATAAAGCACTCTGGCGCCAAGCTTCAGCCGCAGAAGACCCTGCCAAAAGCTCCAGCGGTTGCGAAGTCGCAGAATCGTAGCTGTAAGTCTGTCAGTGGCCATTGCGCCCAAGGTCAGCACATAAAGGAACGGTAAGTTGAAGCACCGTTCAAATTCGAAAGACATGTCGACGGGGCTGCCGATGAACGCGCCAGCGCAGCCAAAGGGCGGCGTCGTCGGCAACACCGCCAAGGACAAGGCAATCGAAAAGCTGACCAACGACCGCGACATGTCGACCGGCCTGCCGGGACGCTGAACCTGCGCTGAGCTCCACGATGGGCCGCCCACAGGGTGGCCCATTTTTTTGAACGTAAAGATTTAAAATCGTCTGCGTCAGAGCGTCAGGCGCTTACAGGGCCGCACCGCTCCACTTCGATGGTAAGGTGGCTGATATCGTGCAGGTCCTTCAGCCGCTTCTTGTAGTCAGACGGGCTTTTCGGGTTATCGCTGATAATCGACACAATGGCGGCACGATGCCCCGGCCCGGCCTGCCATACATGCAGGTCAGTGACGCGATCACCATCCGTTTCGAGCCTGCTGATAATATCGTCCTGAACGCGTTTGCCGGGGGCAACATCCAACAGCACGGACCCCGCCGCGCGTACGAGACTGACGGCCCACGATGCGATGACGACAGAGCCGATAATCCCCATCAAAGGGTCGAGCCATGTCAGGCCAAAGTAGCGTCCGCCGAGCAGCGCAGCGATCGCCAGGACTGAGGTGAGCGCGTCGGCGAGAACATGGATATACGCGGCGCGAAAGTTGGTATCCTGATGGTGCGCGTGCGCGTGCTCGTGTTCATGGTCACTGTCTTCGTCGTGGTGAGGATGATCATCGTCATGCAACAGGAAAACGCTGGCGACATTCACGGCCAAACCAATAGCTGCAATCGGAATGGCTTGTGAATACGCAATGGCAACCGGGTTTAGCAGTCGGCTAACGCACTCGTAGCCAATGAAGAGCGCAATCATGCCCAGTATGATGGCGCTGGAAAAAGCCGCGAGCTCGCCGATCTTGCCGGTTCCGAACGAAAAACGTGAATCATGTGCATGGGTCCGCGCGAAGCGGTAAGCCAGCGCGGCGATGCCGAGCGCCGCCACATGCGTGGACATATGCCAGCCGTCAGCGACCAACGCCATCGAACCGAACCAGGCGCCGCCGCCAATCTCCACCACCATCATGACAGCCGTCAGCGCGACGACGAACCAGGTCCGGCGCTCGTTGCGTCCGTGTTTTTCCGTCAAGAAGACGTGCTCATGCGTCCACTGTCCGAGAGATTGGGAATGCATTGGGCGGCTCCAGCGTGGTGCCGGACCTAGCACAGCCACCCCAGGTTTGCGAATTACAGGCCTGCAAAATACAAGTTTGCGGAATTCGCGTGCAACCTCTACGGAAGCGGACACCGCGCGGGCGCTTTTTGTCGTCAAATTGCGGGCTCGCGTAGACGTTGGCCTCAGCCTATATGTGCGCCTTAAAACTTGCTGCGATTTGCGCCGAAAGGAAGTTTACGATGCCGTCAGATCGCTGGTCGCCCGATAGCTGGAGAGGCAAGCCAATCCAGCAAGCGCCCGAATATCCCGATCTCGCCGCCGTAGCCGATGTCGAGCGCACGCTTGCCGGCTTCCCCCCATTGGTCTTTGCTGGCGAGGCGCGCAAACTCAAGAAGGCCTTGGCGAAGGTCGCCGCCGGCGAGGCGTTTTTGCTGCAAGGCGGCGATTGCGCCGAGAGTTTCGCCGAACATTCGGCTGACAATATTCGCGATTTCTTTCGGGTGTTTCTGCAAATGGCTGTCGTGCTGACTTTTGGCGCAGCCTCGCCTGTCGTGAAAGTCGGGCGCATCGCCGGCCAGTTCGCCAAGCCGCGCACCAGTCCGACCGAAACCATCGATGGTGTTTCGCTGCCGATTTATCGTGGCGACATCGTCAATGACACCGAGTTCACCTTGAAGGGCCGCACGCCCGACCCGTTGCGTCAGCTTGAAGCCTATCGTCAATCTGCGGCGACCTTGAACCTGCTGCGCGCCTTTGCGTGGGGCGGTTACGCCAACCTCGATAACGCGCATCGCTGGATGCTTGGCTTTGTTAAAGATTCCCCTCAATCGGGAAAATATCAGGAACTCGCCGACCGCATCACGCAGACGCTGGATTTCATGCGCGCCATTGGCCTTGATCCGGAGGAGCACGAGCAACTCGCGCGCACGGATTTCTACACGTCGCACGAGGCGTTGCTGCTGGGCTTCGAACAAGCGATGACGCGCGTCGATTCAACCAGCGGCCACAGTTACGCCACCTCAGGCCACATGGTCTGGATTGGCGACCGCACGCGCCAGTTCGACCACGCCCACGTCGAATACTGCCGTGGCGTGAAGAATCCGCTTGGGCTGAAATGCGGCCCGTCGTTGAAAACCGATGACCTCGTGCGCCTGCTCGATATTCTCAATCCCGCCAACGAGGCCGGACGGATGACGCTTATCACGCGCTTCGGCGCCGGTAAGGCCGCCGAACATCTCCCGGCGCTCATCCGCGCCGTCGAGCGTGAAGGCCGCACGGTCGTCTGGTCCTGCGATCCGATGCATGGCAACACCATCACGGCCAACCACTACAAGACGCGGCCTTTCGAGCAGATCACCTCCGAAATCCGCACATTTTTTGAGGTCCATCAGGCCGAGGGCACCTATGCGGGCGGTGTACATCTGGAAATGACCGGCAAGAACGTCACCGAGTGCACCGGCGGCGCGCGCGCCATAACGGCGGCTGATTTGTCGAGCCGCTATCACACCCACTGCGATCCACGCCTCAACGCCGAGCAGGCGGTCGAGGTGGCGTTCCTCGTCGCGGAATTGCTGAAGGCGGAACGCGCCCGGGTAAAAAAACCCGGCGTTGCCGCGCAGTAACCCGGCTGCGAATCTGCGATAATGCGAATCTGGGATAATGCGAATCTGCGATAAGAAGGCCAGCGTGTCTGGCGGCCAGGATGGCGGGCGGGGAGTTCCATGGATCGTATCTACCCGGCGTTTCTTAACTCCTGCGCGGGCCTCGCCTATGGGCTGCGCACCGAGCGCGCCATTCGCCAGGAGTTCGGCTTGCTGGTGATCGGCTCGCCGGCTGCGTTCATCGTCGCCTCCAGCGGCTGGTTGCGGCTGGCGTTGATTCTCTCGCTGGTGGCGGTGCTTTCCATCGAATTTCTAAATACGTGCATTGAAAAATTGTGCGATCATGTCACGCCGGACAGGCACGACGCCATCAAGGTCATCAAGGATATGGGCTCCGCAGCCTGCTTTTGCGCGCAAGCCAGCGCCGCTGTGCTGTGGCTCGTCGCGTTGCTCGGGCGGTTTGGCGTCATCGCAGCCGTGTGATCCAAGGCAGGCTTGCGCTGGGTTGTCCGGCTTGGTTGTGGCGCCTATATGCGCAGGATATCAACAACGTCAGGACGATTTGATGTCCGCAACCCTGCCGGCGCTTTACCTTTCCCATGGCTCGCCGATGATCGTCCTCGCCAACACACCGGCGCGGGATTTCCTCGCCGGCTTCGGGCGTGAGATCGGTCGCCCCAAAGCCATTCTGGTGGCGTCAGCCCATTTCGAGACGGACACACCGGCGTTGAGCGCCGACCCCAAGCCACAAATGATTTATGATTTCGGCGGCTTTCCCAAAGCGTTGTACGAGATGCATTATCCTGCCCCCGGTTCTCCTGCCCTCGCGGCTCGCGCCGTCGCGTTGCTGGGGGAGGCCGGCATTGCAGCCACACCCCTCGCCAATCGCGGTTACGATCATGGCACCTGGACGCCGCTGATATTGATGTACCCCGAGGCTGATATTCCCGTCGTTCAATTGTCCGTCCAGCCCCACCTCAACGCAACGCACCACATCGCCATGGGCCGCGCGCTCGCCCCATTGCGCGAAGCCGGCGTACTGGTGATCGGTTCGGGGTCAATGACGCACAATCTCGGCGAGTTGTTTCGCGGCGGTCGTCAGGTTGACGCGCCGACGCCCCCATGGGTGCGTGAGTTTGGCGAGTGGATGCATGAGCGGCTGGAGGCTGGCGACGCCGACGACATCGCTCACTGGGCCGAGCGCGCGCCGCACGCCAAGCGCAATCACCCGAGCCCCGAGCATTTTCTGCCGCTGCCGTTTGCGCTGGGCGCCGGCGGGCCACGCGCGAGTGCCACACGCTTACATACCAGTTGCGAATATGGTGTCCTCATGATGGACGCCTACGCCTTCCATTGAGCCGTCGCTGCCGCTTGCCGTTGCGCCTGTGTCTGCGGCGCGATAAAGCGTGCCCATGAACGCCGCCCCCGCAGACCGCCTCGTCATCGCGCTCGCGCAGATCGATTGCATCGTTGGCGACCTCGCCGGCAACGCCGAGCGCATTCGTGCGGCGCGGCGACAGGCGAGCGGCGCGGATTTGCTGATGTTCAGCGAGCTTTTTCTGGCCGGCTATCCGCCGGAAGATCTGGTTCTCAAACCGGCCTTCCAGGAAGCCTGCCGCTCGACCCTGGAAGCCCTGGCGCGAGAGACGTCAAACCCCGGTCCGGCACTGCTGATCGGCCTGCCGTGGGCCGAGAATGGCGCGCTGTATAACGCCTACGCGCTGCTTGATAACGGCCGCATCGAGGCGGTGCGCTTCAAGCACGATCTGCCCAACTACGGCGTCTTCGACGAAAAGCGCGTGTTCACACCCGGCCCGCTACCGGGTCCGGTGGTGTTTCGTGGCGTGCGTCTGGGCCTGCCGATCTGCGAGGACATCTGGGGCGGCGACGTCGTCGAATGTCTGACTGAGACGGGCGCCGAAATTCTGCTGTCGCCGAACGGCTCGCCCTACTGGCGCGGCAAGAGCGAAGAGCGTTTGCAGGTCGCCGTGTCGCGCGTCACCGAGTGCGGCTTGCCGTTGCTGTATCTCAATCAGGTCGGCGGGCAGGACGAACTGGTTTTCGACGGCGGCTCGTTCGCGCTCAACGCCGATAGTTCGCTTGCCGTGCAACTGCCAACCTTCACCGACGCGGTGACCTTGACGACGTGGGAGCGTGGCGAAGAAGGATGGCGGTGTCGGCCTGGCGAACGCGCGGTACTTGCGGAGGGCGACGCTGCTGATTATGCCGCTTGCGTGCTCGGCCTGCGCGGCTATGTCGACAAGAACCGCTTTCCCGGCGTCGTCATGGGCCTCTCGGGCGGCATTGATTCCGCGCTTTGCGCCGCGCTCGCCGTCGATGCGCTGGGCGCGGCGCGCGTACATTGCATCATGCTGCCATATCGCTTCACTTCTGCGGATTCGCTGGCCGATGCGCAGGCCTGCGCGCGGGCGCTCGGCGTGCGCTATGACACGTTGCCGATTGCGCCTGCGGTTGAGGGGATGGAGGCGGTGCTGGCGCCGTTGTTCGCCGGTCGACCGCGCGACCTCGCCGAAGAGAACCTGCAAAGCCGCGTCCGTGGCGCACTGTTGATGTCCGTCTCAAACAAATTCGGTTCGATGCTGGTGACCACCGGCAACAAATCCGAAATGAGCGTTGGTTACGCGACGATTTACGGCGACATGAACGGCGGCTTCAATCCGGTCAAGGACCTCTACAAAATGCAGGTGTTCCGCCTGTGCAAACTGCGCAACAGCTGGCGACCGCCCGGCGCGCTCGGCCCCTTCGGCGAGGTTATTCCCGCAAATATCCTTATCAAACCGCCCTCGGCGGAGTTGCGCGACAACCAGAAGGATCAGGACTCCCTGCCGCCCTACGAGACGCTTGACGACATCCTCGAAGGCCTCGTTGAAAAGGAAATGCGCGTCTCGGACATTGTGGCGCGCGGCCACGACCTGGAGACGGTCAGCCACGTCGAGCGGCTGCTGTATCTGGCTGAATACAAGCGTCGCCAATCGGCGCCCGGCGTCAAGGTGACGAAAAAGAATTTCGGCCGCGACCGGCGCTACCCCATTGTCAACCGCTTCCGCGACAGCGGCGAAGCCGCCACCGCGCCCGATGCAGCCATCGCGCCAAAGAAGATGGCGGGTGGGGCGGAGCGGTTCGAGGAGTAGCAATTACCCCAGCACGAGTTTGTCCGCGTCGAGTGGCGAACGGTAAAGATTTTGCTCCTTGCCGATGTCGATCCACATTTTCAGGTCGGCGGGCGTCGCTTTCGCCACGAACGCAGGGAAAACCGGCGAGGCCACATTGAAATTCTTTTTCTCGATGGCGCGGCATTCGTCGGCGTTGCCCGCGATGTAGGCGATGGCGTCGTCAAGACCGCCGCGAAACGCCGCGACCAATTGCGGATTTTTATGCGCGTCATCGCCGCCCATGATCCAGCATGTCACCATGAAGTCGGGCGACACCTCGGCGAAATATTCAGCGGCGATGACGCCGACGCCGCTGTTGAGAAGAATGGTGCGGATCGGCTCCGTCGCCGTGACCGCATCCAGCGTCGCCGATTTCAGTAAATCCGGCATCTGCGGGAATTGCGCCTCGATGAACGTGATGTCCTTGGGATCGACGCCCTTGATCTTCAGCCAACGGCGCAAAAGAATGTCCATCGACGACTTGAGCCCGGCGACGCCGACTTTCTTGCCCTTCAAATCCTCGGGCTTTTCGTATTTGAAATCCTTGCGCACCACGAGGCTTTTCGACGGCGCGTCAATTTTATGGCGGACCGCGCTCGCCACCAGCACGAAATCAAGTCCGCCGTCGACCGCTTGCAGGAAAGTCGGCGGCGTCGCCGCGCCAATGCGCAGGTCGCCAGAAATCATGGCGGCGGGAATATTGTTGATGAGCGTGACCCGCGTCAGCGTGGCTTCCAGCCCGCGCTTGGCGAAGAAGCCTTTTTCGCTGGCGACGATGGCCGGCAGAAAATCCGAACTGGTGGGATAACCGATCCCGGCTTTCGCAGCCTGCGCGAAGGCTTGCGGTGCGTTTGCGATGGCGGCGAACGCGCCGGCGCCCAAGGTTAGCTGGCGTCTGTCGATCCAACTGCATTTGTCGATCAAGCTGCATCCCTCCGGTCCTGCCCGCGTTGGCGGTGGCGCCGCATGGTAGAGCGTTTGCAAGCCAAGTGGAATCCGGTTCGGCGAAGAAAACGCGCGTCGAACGGGGAGGCCTGGAGATAGCCACGCCGACATATGGTTTGCCGCCGACCCGAGCAAAAAGAGGGGTCGCCCAGGCGGGCGGCCCCTCCATTGTCGTTGACCACGGTCCGGCAGGACCACGCGGCTCCGCTCACGCGGGACGCAGCACCCTTTGAGTGTGAGTCCAGATCCCTGAAACCGACGACCGCAGTGGAAGACAATGAGACACTGAAACACCTCCTTTCGATTGTTGACGACAAGCCAAGTGTCAGCGAGATTCGCGCCACTGTCAAAACGAGGTCCGCCCGACTACAGGTTTGGCGCGATCACGCGGACCGGTTTCTTTTCGCCGCCAACGCTTTCCCGGTCGCTTTTCAGGCCATCGCCAAGCCCGAATTTTTTCGGTCGCGAAAGCGCGGTTCCCGTCGCACTCTCGGCGCTGTTCGCCGGTTCTGCAACCGCAGTGACCGGTACCGCAGCGCCTTTGGGTCGCGCCATCTGCTCGGACTTTTCCGGGGTCACCAGAATGTCGGATTTTGGCGCTCGCCCGAGCAGCGCCTCCGCATTGGCGAGAGCCTCCACCCATGACTGGTTGGGCGGCTTGCAGGTGCAGGTAGGGTCGAATTTCGTGCGGTATTTTCCCGCGTTGCGCAGCGAGGCATAGGCGTCGCCCTCGCTCGACACGGCGCTGTCGATGTCGCGCGACGGCTGGTAAGTATAAACTGCGGCTTCCGTGTTGGGGCACAGCGCCTTGCAGAGTTCGCCGAGGTCGTCGAGGTTGCGCCGGCGGGCCGAATAACTGACCGGAAAGAAGCCGCCGTCGCAGGTGCGCACGCAAACGGCGGTTGAGCCGCCAACACTGCGCGAATCGCCGTCGTCGTCTTCTTCACTGCGGGCGTCGCGGCGCGGCGGCGGATCGAGCGGCATATATAATTTTCTTTCGTCGTATCGTTCGACCCGCTGGCCTGTCTCAGGGCGACCGAAAAGGCTGTCGAAGAGGCCTCGCGTTGTCGGTCCTCCGCCGCCACCGCCCCCGCCGCGACAACTGGCGTCGAAGCGGGCCTGCAACTCCTGCCGCCGGGTCTCGCCGCTCAAGGCGCGCGCCTGCGCCGCCAACCCGGCTGCGGCCCCGCGCAACTGCTGAATGCGCGCCTGAATGCCACCGCATTGCGGCGGCGGGGCGGAGCCGAAAATCAGGAATTGCCGATTGTTGCAGCCGATGGATTGCGCATAGGCCGCCATGCGCTCGGCTTCCCCCTGCTGCTTGTTGGCTGCGGCTGCATAACGCCCCGATTGCGCGGCTGAGCCGCGCCCAAGGGTGGCGAGCTGCGCCTGAAGGCGTCCGCATTCCACACTCTGCGCCAGCCCGGCTCCGGCGCCAGCCAGCCAAAAAGCGGCAAGGGTGAACGCCCGCAACCCGTGTTGCGCCAAGCCCCGCTGAGGTCGCGCAGACGCCTGCCGAGGTTGCGCAAAGCCCAGCCGAGCGCCGGGTCGTACCAGGTCGACCGTCATTTTACACAAATCTCGTTAGCGGCGATCACGATGGCCGCCCGATTCGCCTGCATGTGTTCCCATAACCATCTTATACCGCAATATCGATGTCTTTCTTGACCGCATCAAGGCGGCCCTCTTTCGCCCGGCCCGCCGCTGTCCCATATGGGGGGCGCGCGGTTCGCCCGTAGCGACTGTCCCCAACGGAGGTGCCCAATGCTTCGCGCCGCTTTTATATTTTGCCTCGCCCTTGGTGCCGCAGGCTCGCCAGCGCGCGCCGACGACGAGCCAGACCTTATCTTCCGCAAGTCGACCGTGTTCAAACTTTTAACGCCAAACGACAAGTTGGCGACCTACGCCATCGACGACCCCGAAGTTGAGGGAGTAGCTTGCCATTACACCGTGCCGGAGAAGGGCGGCCTGGCCGGCGCATTCGGTCTGGCCGAACAGGTGTCCGACATTTCGCTTGCCTGCCGCCAGTATGGCCCGATCAAATTCAAAACCAAATTTCAGCAGGGCGATGTCGTCTTCCGCGAACGCCGCTCGCTGATCTTCAAGAAAATGCAGATCGTGCGCGGCTGTGACGCCCACCGAAACGTCCTCGTTTACATGGTTTACACCGACAAGCTGATCGACGGCTCGCCGAAAAACTCGACCTCCACCGTGCCGGTCATGCCGTGGGGCGCAGTCGGCGAGCCACCGCGTTGCGGCGACTGGCTGAAAGGCTGACGCCGGGCCTTTGCGACCCTCCCAGAAATTTCCCTTGCCCGGCGAGACGTTGTAACAGGCCCCGACCCGTCGGCGCCGACGGCAGCCAGGAAATTCGCACGCGTGACCTACGATCCAAAGGCCATAGAGCCAAAGTGGCAGCGATTTTGGGATGACCATCAGACCTTCAAGGTCGAGGTCGATACGGGCAAGCCGAAAATCTACGTGCTCGACATGTTTCCCTATCCCTCCGGCGCGGGCCTGCACGTCGGCCATCCTGAGGGTTACACGGCGACGGACATTTTTTGTCGCTTCAAGCGCATGCGCGGTTTCAACGTGCTGCACCCCATGGGTTGGGATGCCTATGGCCTGCCGGCTGAACGTTACGCCATGCGCACTGGTGTGCATCCCGCCATCACCACGAAAAGCAACATCGATACGTTTCGTGGCCAAATCAAAAGGCTCGGATTCTCCTACGACTGGAGCCGCGAGATTTCGACGACGGATCCGCACTACGTCAAATGGACCCAGTGGATATTTCTGAAACTTTTCGAGAAGGGCCTCGCCTACCAAACCGAAGCGGCGGTCAACTGGTGTCCGGCGCTGTCGACAGTGCTTGCCAATGAAGAAGTCAAGGACGGCAAGTACGTCGAAACCGGCGATCCCGTCGAAAAGCGCTACATGAAACAGTGGATGCTGCGCATCACCGCCTACGCCGACCGCCTGCTCGAAGACCTCGACGATCTCGATTGGCCGGAAGGCGTCAAGGCCATGCAACGCAACTGGATCGGCCGCTCGGAAGGCGCCGAGGTCCGTTTTCAAATCGACGGCACGAGCGGCGGTTTCACCGTGTTCACGACACGCCCCGATACCCTGTGGGGCGCAACCTACTGCGTGCTGGCGCCCGAGCACCCGCTAGTGCGCGAGATCACCACGCCGGGTCAACGCGCCGCAGTGGACGCCTATGTCGCGCGCACGCAATCGCTCAGCGATTTTGATCGCACCGGCGAGGCCAAAACCAAGACGGGTGTGTTCACGGGCGCCCACGCGATCAATCCAGCCAACGGCGAAAAGCTTCCCGTCTGGATCGCTGACTATGTGCTGATGTCGTATGGCACAGGCGCGATCATGGCGGTCCCAGCCCACGACGAACGCGACCACGAATTCGCCCGCGCCTTTGATCTGCCGGTCGTGCAGGTTGTCACCGCGCCCACAGGCTTTGACGTGCAGGCGCAGGCCTGGACAGGCGACGGCGTCGCCATGAATTCGCCGCTCATCGACGGCCTTGGCGTCGACGCGGCGAAGCGGAAAGTCATCGAGTGGCTGGAAGCGCAGGGCGTTGGCAAAAGCCGGGTGCAGACACGACTGCGCGACTGGTTGTTTTCGCGCCAGCGTTACTGGGGTGAGCCGTTCCCGCTGTTGCATCTGGCGGACGGCCGCATCGTGCCGCTGCCTGAGGACGCACTGCCAATCCTGCCGCCGGAACTCGATGACTACCGCCCAACGCCGGACGGCAAGCCGCCGCTGGCGCGTGCCCAGGCGTGGCTCCACACCACCGATCCGGTTAGCGGCGAGCCGGCTGTGCGTGAAACCAACACGATGCCGCAATGGGCGGGTTCGTGCTGGTATTACCTGCGCTTTATTGATCCCCACAATGACGCGATGGCGGTTGACCCAGTGAAAGAAAAATACTGGATGCCGGTCGATCTCTATGTCGGTGGCGCCGAACACGCGGTGTTGCACCTGCTGTACTCGCGCTTCTGGCACAAGGTGCTCTACGATATCGGTGTGGTCTCGACCAAAGAGCCGTTCAAAAAACTGTTCAATCAGGGCATGATCCTGGCTTTTTCCTACAAGGATCAGCAGGGCCGCTACTTTGAGCCGGAGCGCGTTGTCTCCAAAGACGGCAAGCACGTCGCTGATGGCGACATCGACGTCGCTCAGCAAATCGAGAAAATGTCGAAGTCGCGCTTCAACGTCGTTAACCCCGACGACATCGTCAACGAATTTGGCGCCGACTCCATGCGCCTCTACGAAATGTTCATGGGGCCGCTCGACGTGGTCAAGCCGTGGCAGACGCAGGGCGTCGGCGGCGTGCGGCGCTTTCTGGATCGCGCCTGGCGCATCGTCTGCGGCGAGGATGGCGAGGTGGTGCGCGAGCGCATCAGCGACGCAGCGGCCGACGAGACCCTGCTGCGGTTGACGCACACGACCATCCGCGTCCTCACCGAAGACATCGAGGCGCTGCGCTTCAACACGGCGATTGCGCGCTTGATGGAGTTCGTCAATGTGCTGACGCCGATGCCCGTGCGGCCGCGCCAGTGCGTCGAAACGCTGGTGCTGTTGCTGGCGCCGTTCGCGCCGCACATCGCCGAGGAGCTGTGGGAGAAGCTCAAGGGAGCCGGGAGCCTCGCCTACGCGCCATGGCCAACCTTCGATGCCGACCTCGCGCGCGCCGCCGAGCGCGAATACGCCGTGCAGATCAACGGCAAGATGCGCGGCAAGGTTGTTGCCGAGGCTGAACTCGACGCGGCTGCATTGCTGGCCGTCGTCAGGCGCGACGCGCGCATCGCCGAATTGCTGGGCGGCAAAACCGTGATGAAGGAAATCTCCATTCCCGGACGCCTGGTGAATTTTGTCGTGCGGGAGTAAAGCGGCGTACGCGCCGCCAGTTATTTGACCGGCGCCACCCCGCAGGATGGTTTGTCACTCGGCCTTTTCCTCGACACGCTGACCTTGGGAAAAGTCCTCGGCGGGCCCGGCGATTTCGATCCGCGCGGCCTCGTGTGGATCGGTCGCCTGAACGCCACTGCGACGGTGGCGCTGGTTTGGCGGCAGCGGCCCGGACATTGGCCGCGCCATCGTCGCGGAACCCTGCATTCCCGCCGCCCGCGCCGCAGCGCTACGCACCGCCTTCATGGCGGCCATGGCTGATCCCGCGTGGATTGCCGAAGCGCGCGGCAAAAATCTCGGCCTCGACGGTCTCGATGGCGAGAGTTTGCAAGCTATTGTCGCTGCCGCCGTGGCGACGCCGCGCGATTTGCTCGATCAGACGCGTCGCTATATCGGCCAGTGACGCCTATTCGGCGCAGGTCACGAGAATGGCGTCGGGCGCTGGCTTGGGTGACACGTCGGTGCGAACGGCGACTTTGGGCGCGGCTATCGAGCCGGTGATGTCGGAAGCCCGGCCGAAAGCCAGCGCTGCGCCGAGCCCTTGGGACTCGCACCAGCTGTCGGCGACAATCTTGCCGCACGCCGTGCCGTCAACGAAGCAATCGGCGATGCCGTAACCTTGATGTGCGTCGAGAACGAAAGTGCGCGGCTCGGCTTGCGCGGGGGTGCGGAAAAGCGCCGAGAGCACGATCAGGGCGGCGCCCAGCGGCACGAGGATGCGGCGAAACGGGGTGGAGGCGGCTTCGGCGATCATCATGGCAAGGGTCCGCAACGCTGAATCAACGACGCCCACAGTTACGCCCGCGGTTATGAAAAAAAGCTTAACATTAATTTTCAACAGGCAGCGAAGTTGCAATTTTCGGGCTTGCGATTTTTCGGCTTGCGGATTTCCGCATCTCGGGATTTCCTTGACGGAGCGCGTCGTCGCGCGCATGGTCGTCTTATGACGCGCCCGATCCCCATTTGCCGGATCTGTATTATCAGCTAGCCCCGTGCTGGCCGGCGCCGTCTTGTCCTGATTTCAGGTGAACGACCCGAGCCAGCCCGGCTTGAGGTGTTGATGTCGAAGTTGCGGCTCTACAACACGCTGACCCGGTCGAAGGAGGAGTTTCTCCCCATCGATCCCGCGCACGTGCGTCTGTATGTCTGCGGCCCCACGGTTTACGACTTCGCCCACATTGGTAACGCGCGTCCGCTCATCGTATTCGACGTTCTGTTTCGTCTGCTGCGCCATCTCTATGGCCCCGTCAACGTAACCTACGTCCGCAACATCACCGACGTCGACGACAAGATCAACGACCGCGCGGCGCGTGACTTTCCCGACCTGCCGCTCAATGACGCCATTCGGCAGGTCACCGAAAAAACCGCCAACCAGTTTTTCGACGATGTGAAAGCGCTCGGCTGTCTGGAGCCGACACAGCAGCCCCGCGCCACCGAAAACATTGCCGAGATGATCGCCATCATCGAAAAGCTTATCGCGCGCGGCCATGCCTATGTCGCGCTGGGCGAGGTTTTGTTCGAAGTCGCGTCGATGCCGGACTACGGCAAACTGTCGCGCCGCCCGCTCGACGAACAGCAGGCGGGCGCGCGCGTCGCCGTTGAAGCGCACAAGCGTAACCCCGCCGATTTCGTCTTGTGGAAAATGTCCTCGCTGGACGAACCCGGTTGGGAAAGTCCGTGGGGCAGGGGACGGCCCGGCTGGCACATCGAGTGCAGCGCCATGAGCCGCCGCCATCTCATCGACGAGATGGCCGGGAAGATCAAATGCGATCCTGCCGACGCGGACGTATTCGACATCCACGGCGGCGGCATCGACCTCATATTTCCCCACCATGAAAACGAAATCGCACAATCGCGCTGCGCCTTTGGCAGTTCACGCATGGCCAATGTCTGGATGCACAATGGCTTCCTGCAGGTCGAAGGCGAAAAGATGTCGAAGTCGTCGGGAAATTTCGTCACGATCAATGAATTGCTGGAAACCAGGAAATTCGGCGGTGGGCGATGGGATGGCTCAGTTGCCCGCCTCGCAATGTTGAGCGCACACTATCGACAACCGATCGATTGGACCGAGTCGCGAATGATTGAGGCGATTTCTGCGCTCCAGTCATTTCGGCAGTGGACTCCCGCTGCTCCTGTAAGCGACAAACAACATGCGCCGTTTCTTGAGGCTCTTCTCGACGACCTGAATACGCCGCGTGCAATTTCCGAACTGCACGGGTTGGTCAAACAAATGAGAGACCAGCGAGACGTCGACCACAGTGAGCGAATGGACATGCTCGCCAACGCGCTATCGTTGCTGGGATTTGAAAATGTTTCGCGATTCGGCGCTGGCGTCGAATTTCGCCTGGCCTCTTCGATCGACTACGCGAAAGTTGAGTTGCTCATCGCCGCCCGCACCGCCGCCCGCGCCGCCAAAAACTTCGTTGAATCCGATCAGCTACGCGACCAACTCGCGGCCATGGGCGTTCAACTGAAGGACGCCAAAGACCCCGTCACCGGCGAGATGACGACAACGTGGGAGGTGAAGCCATGAGCGTTAACTTTCCACAATGTGCGCCAACCCTCTCCCATCGGGAGAGGGTGGTCGCGGAGCGACCGGGTGAGGGGGTAGGGTCGCGGGCCGCAAGCCGCGCGGGAAATGCCTTGCGCTGTAACCCCTCACCCGGCTCCCTACGTTCGCCACCCTCCCCCTCCGGGAGAGGGTTGATCATGGTTGTGAAGCGATGACCCCTCCCGCCCTTCGTCCCTATCTTCCCACCGATGCGGAAGCAATCGCCGACATCTTCCGCGCCAGCATTTTTGAGCTTGCCGCAGACGACTACAGCGAGGCGCAGCTTGCCGCGTGGGCTGAGGCCGCAGACGACGAGGCCGGCTTCGCCACGCGCCTCGCCAACCAGTTGACGCTCGTCGCCATGCTGGAGGGGGAGCCGGTTGGTTTTGGCTCCCTTGCCGGCAATGAGAAAATCGATCTTCTCTATGTGCATCCCGACGCCGGGCGGCTCGGCGTCGCCACGGCGCTCGTCGACGCCTTCGAAAAACTGGTGGCAGCGCGTGGCGCGACAAAACTCGGCGTTGACGCAAGTGAAAACGCCACCGCGTTTTTCGCCGCGCGCAATTATACCCCGCTCGCCCGCAACACCGTGCTGACTGGCGATGAATGGCTCGCCAACACGTCCATGCAAAAAATCCTCGCCGCCGCGAAGAAGGTTTGAAAACCATGTCCCGCGAACGCCTTTGTCTTTTTGACACGACCTTGCGCGACGGCGCGCAAACCACCGGCGTCGATTTTTCCCTCGACGACAAGCGACATATCGCCGCGCTGCTGGACGATCTTGGCATCGACTATGTCGAAGGTGGATATCCTGGCGCCAATCCCCTCGACACAGAGTTTTTCAAAAACAAGCCGACCCGACGCGCCCGCTTCGCCGCGTTCGGCATGACCAAGCGCGCCGGGCGCTCGGCCTCAAATGATCCGGGCGTCGCCAGCCTGCTGGAAGCCGACGCCGACAGCATCGTCTTTGTCGCCAAGACCTGGGACTATCACGTGCATGTGGCGCTCGGCTGCACCCTTGAGGAAAACCTTGAGGGCATCGCCGACAGCATCGCGCACGTGCGTGCACAAGGCCGCGAGGCGCTGCTCGACTGCGAACATTTCTTTGACGGCTACAAGGCCAATCCCGAATACGCGCTGAAATGCGCGCAAACCGCCTATGAGGCGGGCGCGCGCTGGGTTGTGTTGTGCGACACCAACGGCGGCGCACTGCCGCACGAAATCGAGGCCATCGTTGCAGCGGTCGCGACGCGCGTGCCGGGCTCGCACCTTGGCATTCACGCCCACAACGATACCGAAAACGCCGTCGCCAATTCACTCGCGGCTGTGCGCGCGGGCGTGCGGCAAATTCAGGGCACGTTGAACGGGCTCGGCGAACGCTGCGGCAACGCCAACCTCGTGTCGTTGCTGCCGACGCTCTTGCTGAAGCCCGACTACGCCGAAAAATTCGAGACCGGCGTGACTTCAGACAAACTCGCGCAACTCGCCAAGATCAGCCACACCGTGGATGAATTGCTCAATCGCGCGCCGAACCGCCACGCGCCCTATGTCGGCGCTTCGGCGTTTACAACCAAGGCCGGTATTCATGCCTCGGCTGTCTTGAAAGACCCGCGCACCTACGAGCAC
Source organism: Hyphomicrobiales bacterium (assembly GCA_043744855.1). Taxonomy (GTDB): domain Bacteria; phylum Pseudomonadota; class Alphaproteobacteria; order Rhizobiales; family Beijerinckiaceae; genus Terripilifer. The sequence continues at coordinate 10,222 of JAYTTW010000264.1, read as the reverse complement.
GTGCCGCCGGAGAGCGTTGGCAACGTGCGGCGTGTTTTGGTCTCCGATCAGTCGGGCCGCTCGAATGTGCTGGCGGAACTTGAGCGCCTCGGAGTCGAGGTGCGCAAAGACGATCCGCGCATCCATCGACTGCTCGATGAAGTCAAGGAAAAGGAAGCGATGGGCTATGCTTATGAGGCAGCCGACGCATCCTTCGAATTGCTGGCGCGCCGTTCGCTCGGCGAGGTCAAGGAATACTTTGAGGTGTCGCGCTTCGGCGTCAACGTCGAGCGTCGCCATAACGCCCAGGGCGATCTCGTCTCGGTGTCGGAAGCCATCGTCAAGGTCATCATCGACGGCGAGGAATTGTTGTCCGTCGCCGAGGGCAACGGCCCGGTCAACGCGCTCGATCTGGCGTTGCGCAAGGACCTCGGAAAATACCAAAAATATATTGCCGATCTCGAATTGCTCGACTACCGCGTGCGCGTCTTTCAAGGCGGCACCGATGCGGTGACGCGCGTGCTCATCGAGTTTGGCGATGCTGCGGGTGCGCGCTGGTCGACAGTCGGCGTTTCCGCCAACATTATCGACGCCTCGTTTCAGGCGCTGACGGACGCCATCACCTACAAGCTGGTCAAAGCCGGCGCCTGACGCCGGTCAATTGTACGAGCCGGCGCCTGACGCTGGTCAATCAACAAGATTGATGCGACCGTCCTTGCACAGGTTCTGACCGGCGGCCTCCAGGGTCGATTCATCGTCGAAGCGTCCGGAGAGGCTGAACACGCAGCCAGCTTTGGCCGGCAGCTTGCCTGCCGCGCGACCGCCGGCAACCACGTCGCGCGCTATGGTGATTTCAGCGCCACCCTTTTCCGGTGTCGCCGTAAGCTCCAGCAGATTTGCGCTGCGGCTGTTGATCACCAGAATGGCGCCGTTGCGCGGCGCAGTCTCGGCGCGGGCTTTCTTCGGCTTTGCGAGGCTGGCGGAAGTCGCCGCCGAGCACATTGCAACGATCACCAGGCCCGAAAGCAAAGGGCGCAATTCGCGATACCGCATATTTTCCTCCATTTTCACTTCGACGTTCTGTGCGTTCGACCCTATTGATTTGGTGCCGCAAGGCAATCGGCGCTTCGAATTCTTTGGGTAATCTGTTTTACCAGGCCACTATTTACGAGCTCACTACAAGTTCGGCTCTAGCGGTGAAGCCGGCAGTCCGGCGCGTTGCGCCATCGCCTGCGCATTGCGCGCGATCTCGATGATGTCACCGACCTTTTCGGCGACGTTGTAACGCACCTCGAACTCTGGCTTGATAAACCCCTGTTCGCGCATGTGCGCAAGCAAGCTCAGCAGCGGCCGCCAGAATCCGGCGATATCGGCGAGGATGACCGGCTTGCCATGGCGGCCCAGCTGCACCCAGGTGAGTTGCTCGACCAACTCCTCGAGCGTCCCAATCCCGCCGGGCAGCGCCACAAAAGCGTCGGCGCGCTCAAACATCAGCCGCTTGCGCGTGTGCATGTCGGCAACCGTAACGAGTTCCTGCACGCCATCAAACGCCAGTTCACGCTGCTTCAGAAACTCTGGAATGATGCCGGTGACGTGACCGCCATGTTCGACGACCGTTGACGCCAACGCGCCCATCAGCCCGTTATTGCCGCCGCCGTAGACGAGACCTATCTTTTCCGCGGCCAGTAATTTGCCAAAGGCGACGGCGCTGCTGCGAAAAACCGGATTGTCACCGGGCGCCGAGCCGCAATAGACGCAAATGTTTCGTATGGATTGCATGCGCCTGCCTTCGGGCAAACGCCGCGCCCCGTCAACCCGGTCGCGGGGCACCCGGTGGCGTTTCCGCGAGCCCCGCACTACATTGGTGCGAACCTGATTGGGCAACATGACGCAAATTTCACTGCAAATGGCGGGAATGGGGGCCTGTGCTGCGGCGGGCATCGTCGCCGTGGCGGTCATTGTGTGGAAGACGCCGCTGCGCCCGGAGCTGGCGCCAGCCGCCCCGGCCCCCGCCGCAACCAGCGCCGCTCCGCCGCCCGCTGCAACCGCCGACGCGCCTGCACAAACGCCGCCGCTGGGGTCTGGGCCGCCGCAGTCTGTCGGCGCTGTGGCGGCGCTGGCAGTCGCTCCCAAGGCAGTTCCGAAGGCCCCGGAGTTCGATGTCGTGCGCGTCGAGAAGGATGGCGCTGCTGTGGTGGCGGGCCGCGCTGCGGCGGGCTCGATCATCGAATTGATGGCCGGCGCGTCGAAAGTTGGTGAAACGAAGGTCGATGCCAACGGCCAGTTTGCCATCGCTGCGGTGCAGCTGCCGCCGGGGGATCACGTTCTCTCCCTGCGCGCCGCAAACCCAGGCGCGCCGGCCACGGTCTCGACGCAGAGCGTGGCCGTTTCGGTTGCGCCCAAGGCTGGCGGCGCAAGCCTCGCGGCGCTTACCGAGCCTGGCAAGCCGACGCGCGTCCTCAGTGATCTGACGCCGGCGGCCGCGTCGGGCGCCAAGCCTGCCATCGCGCCTATCGTCGCGGTTCGAACTGCGGAGGCAGGCGCCGAAGGCGCGTTTTACGCCACCGGCGTCGCGCCGCCCGGCGCCAGCGTGCGCATCTATCTCAACGACGCGCTGGTCGCCGGCGTTGTGGCCTCGCCCGACGGGAAATGGGCGCTGAAAGTCGAGCGCGGCATGGCCGCCGGCCACTACGACGTGCGCGCCGATGTGGCGGATGCTGCGGGCAAGGTCGCGGCGCGCGCCCAAGTGCCATTCGACTATCCCGCGACCGCGCCGCCGCGCCGCGCCCCCGCCAATGAAGCGGCGGCCCAGCTATCGACTCCACCCATTGCTCAGGCAACCGCACCGGCTTTCGCCGACGCAGCCTTGCCGGCGGGCGTCCCGTCAGCGCCGTCCAGTGGCATGGTGGTTGCAGCGTCACCGCCCCAATCGGCGACCGTGCGGCAGCCGGTTGGCGCCCCAGCACCGGCGTCCACGGGCGCAAATCCCTCGACCGCGACCGCGACCTCGTCCGGCGTCGCCATCGTTCCGGAGATCAATTCCGTCACGGTGGTGCGCGGCGACAGCCTGTGGCGCATCAGCCAGAAAGTCCTTGGTTCTGGCGTGCGATACACGCAAATCTACGAAGCCAACGCGAAGCAGATACGGGATCCAGATCTGATTTATCCCGGTCAAATCTTTGTTGCCCCCGCGCCTGTCGCCAACTGACCGCTGCCCGGCATTGACGCCAAATCGCCAACGCCCGACAAAGCTGCGAAGGGCGCCGCCAAGGACGCCCGTGAGGGAGCCTCGCGAAATGCGCACGACAACAACCGACACTTCGATAAATTCTTCTTCACTCACCACGCGAAGGAATTTCTTCGCCGGTTTCAGCGCCGTCGCGGGGATCGGCTGCATGGCGTGCGGCATGCGCCGCGCCAATGCGCAACAAGCGGCGGGAGGTCGCCGCCAGGTCAGCATCGCCGGCCAGCGCGTGCGCATCGTAGACATTCACTGTCATTGCGTAATTCCCGAGGCGCTCGAACTCGTCAAAGGCACGCCGATGGAATCGCGCGTCGCCGCCACCCTCAAAAGTCCGCAGAACAATCCACCGCTTGAGGCGCGCCTCAAGGCGATGGACGAGATGGGCGTCGACGTTGAAGCCATGAGCATCAACGCCTGGTGGTACAACGCCAATCGCGAACTGGCGCGGCGCATCTGCGATGTGCAAAACGAAAAACTCATGGTGATGTGCAAGGCGGCGCCGGATCGTCTCGTCGCCTTCGCTACAGTGTCGTTGCAGTTTCCCGAACTCGCCGCCGGGCAACTCGAAATCGCCATGAAGCAGCAGGGATTGCGCGGCGCAGCCATTGGCGGCACCGTCAATGGCGACGAGCTTAGCCACGAGAAGTTCGATGTCTTCTGGAAAAAGGCTGAAGAACTTCAGGCGCTGGTGTTCGTCCATCCGCAGGACAGCAATATCGTTACCGGCGTCGCCAATCGCGTCAAGGGCAATGGCGGCCTTGCCAACGTCATCGGCAATCCCCTGGAGACGACAATCGCCATTTCTCACCTGATTTTTGAAGGCGTCATGGACCGCTTTCCCAATCTGAAAATCAGCTTCGCCCATGGTGGCGGTTATTTGCCTTCCTATGCCGACCGCATGGATCACGGCTGTGGACGCGTGGCGCGCGATTGTCCCGGCCCCGAGCTCAAAAAGAAGCCGAGCGAATACTTGCGGCAGATGTATTTTGATTCGCTGATATTCACGCCTGAGGCGCTGCGCCATATCGTCGCCGTCACCGGGGCCAGCCAGGTGATGCTCGGTACCGACTACAACTTCGGCTGGGTGACCGATCCCGTCGATCCCATCCTCAAGACGCCCGGTCTCAGCGATGCTGACAAGGTCGCAATGCTGGGCGGCACCGCGCAAAAATTGTTGCGGCTTTAGGAGCATGATCCCGAAAAGTGGACGCCGGTTTTCGGAAAAGATCATGCTCAATCAAAAATCCGGAGTGCGACGACGATTCGAAGCAGCGTCATCGCGCTCTTGGCGGCGACACAAATTCGCCGCCAGGCTGGCGCGGGTTCCGCAAAAGTCATTCAACTTTTCCGGAATAGGCGTTAAGGCTATCGCCGAAGTCTGGCGCCAGGTAGCGCCAGCCAGGTCATGGAGTCTCCGGTGAAAATTGAAGATGTGCGGCGCAACGCCTATGCGATGCCGCTGACCAATCCATCGTTTCCCAAAGGGCCATATCGCTTCGTCGATCGCGAATATATCATCCTCACCTATCGCACCGACACTGCGGCCATCGCCGCCATTCTGCCCGAGCCGCTCGAGGCGCCGGAACCGCTGGTCAAATACGAATTCATTCGAATGCCCAATTCAACCGGGTTCGGCGACTACACTGAATCAGGTCAGGTGATTCCGGTGAAGTTGGATGGCGTCGCCGGCGGCTACGTGCATTCCATGTATCTCGACGATGAAGGCCCCATCGCCGGGGGTCGCGAACTCTGGGGCTTTCCCAAAAAGCTGGCGTCGCCGAAGATTTCGCACGAGGGCGACACGATTGTTTGCACGTTGCATTACGGCAGCGTGTTGTGCGCCTGCGGCACCATCGGCTTCAAGCACAAGGCGGCCGACAAGGATGCCATCGCCCGCAGTATGGCGACGCCCAGCTATGTGCTGAAAATCATTCCGCACGTTGACGCCACCCCACGAATTTGCGAACTCGTGCGCTATGAGCTTGAGGATATTCACGTCAAGGAGGCGTGGACGAGCCCGGGAGACCTGCAACTTTTCCGCCACGTTTTCGCCGACGTCGCCCGATTGCCGGTGTTGGAGATTGTGTCGGCGACGCATTTTATCGCCGACCTCACGCTGGGGCTCGGCACGGTCGCGTATGACTATCTCGCGCCCGAAGCAAAGCCGGCCTGACGCCACGCTCTGGCTTGCGGACCGCCGTGCCGGAACACCCGCGGTCCGACCTGGCGCGGCGTGCAACCTCGCGGCAATCGTCCTATATCAGCTGGGATCCTCCGAACCCGACGCGAAAGCCGCCCGCCGCAATGACCGATCAAAGCTTTTCGAAATCCAATCCGCATTCGCCGCATTCGCCGCATTCACCGCATGCGAGCGCCGAAGATTCCGCCCCAAAACCCGGCGAATTCACCGCCGAAATGTCGCTGGTTGGCACGGTTCGCCATCTCTGGCCTTACGTTTGGCCGGCGGATCGGATGGATCTGAAACTTCGCGCCTGCCTGGCGCTCGCCATGATGTTGATCGCCAAGCTGGTGACGCTGGCGGTGCCATTCGCGTTTGGCTGGGTGACCGATGCGATCAACGGCAAGGGCGTCGCCAATTTGACCTATGCCGACCTCGGATGGCCCATCGCCCTGACACTTATCTACGGTGCGCTGCGCGCCTTCATGCAATTATTCACGCAGGCGCGCGACGCGCTGTTTGCTGCGGTGTCGATGAACGCCGTACGCCGGCTTGCCGATCAGGTGTTCGTGCATTTGCATCAATTGTCGCTGCGCTTTCACCTTGAGCGCAAGACCGGCGGGCTGACCCGCGTGCTCGAACGCGGCCGCACGGCGATCGAACAGATCGTTCGCATGTCGATGCTGACAGGCATTCCGACCGCCGTTGAATTTGCGCTTATTCTCGGCGTCTTCCTCTACAAGTTCGATATTCGTTACGTCATCGTTCTGCTGGTCATGATCGCATTCTATTTGTGGTTCACCACCTGGGCGACGAACTGGCGCATCGCCATTCGCAAATCGATGAATGAAAGCGATAGCGACGCCAACACCAAGGCCATCGATTCCCTGCTGAATTACGAGACCGTGAAATACTTTGGCGCAGAGAAGCGCGAGGCCGCCCGTTACGACAAGGCGATGCGGCGCTACGAACGTAATTCCGTCAACTCCTACATTTCGCTTGCGGTGCTTAATTCCGGCCAAGGTGTGATCTTCTCGATCGGGCTGACGGCCATCATGCTGATGAGCATTCAGGGGCTGGTCGCCAAAACCCACAGCCTCGGCGACTTTGTGCTGGTCAACGCCATGATGATCCAGCTTTACCAGCCGCTGAACTTCATGGGCATGTTGTATCGTGAAATACGCCAGTCAGTGATCGACATCGAATCGATGTTCCAGTTGCTCGGACAAAACCCGGAGATTGCCGACAAGCCCGGCGCGGCGGCGTTGATGGTCACCGCCGGCTGCGTGCGCTTCGAGGATGTATATTTTTCCTACGATGCCGCACGGCCGATTTTGCGCGGCGTCAGTTTCGAGGTGCCAGCCGGACGCACGCTCGCCATTGTCGGCCCTTCGGGCGCCGGCAAGTCGACAATTTCGCGTTTGCTGTTTCGCTTCTACGAACCGCAATCCGGGCGAATTCTGGTGGATGACCAGTGCATCGCCGATGTGCAGCAGCGTAGCCTGCGCGACAGCCTTGGCATGGTGCCGCAGGATACAGTGCTGTTCAACGACACCATCGCCTACAACATTCGTTATGGTCGCTGGAACGCCAGCGACGACGAGGTTCATGAAGCGGCGCGACTGGCGCAGATCGACGATTTCATCCGCGTGGCGCCCGGCGGCTATGAGGCGCAAGTGGGCGAGCGCGGCCTCAAGTTGTCCGGCGGCGAAAAGCAACGTGTGGCCATCGCCCGCACCATCCTCAAAGCGCCGCCGATTCTGGTGCTTGACGAGGCGACCTCGGCGCTCGACACGCACACCGAGCGCGAAATCCAGATGGCGCTGGATGGCGTGTCGCGCGGCCGCACGACCCTTGTCATCGCCCATCGACTTTCAACCGTCGTCAACGCCGATGAAATTCTTGTGCTCGACAAGGGCGTCATCGTCGAACGCGGTCGTCACGACCAGTTGCTGGAACTTGCCGGCGTCTATGCCAGCATGTGGAACCGCCAGCGCGAAGTGGATGAGGCCCACGACGCGCTGCGTCGGGCCGAGGCGGCGGAAGGCAAGAGCGTGCACGTCAAGATCGAGGCGTAGCGAACACTTGCGCGCAGGAACGGTGCGTACGCCCCCAGCGCGCCGCTTTCCGCTTGACGATGGGCGCGCTGCGCGCAAACCATGCGGCGAGAATGAAAGGCAGGGGAGGCGCGCTTGGTGCGGGAGGCATTGGGATTATTGGCGGTGCGCTGCGCCGGAGGCGAGGGGTCATGAGCAAACTTGCCGGTCGCGTAGCCGTCATAACCGGTGCAAGCTCCGGCATTGGCGAAGCCTGCGCGCGGGCGTTTGCAGCGGAAGGTGCGAGCCTCGTGCTGGCGGCGCGCCGGGAAGCCCGGCTCAACGCGCTGGTCGCCGAACTGCAAGCGCGCGCGCAAGCTATCGCGCAAGTCACCGATTGCACTGTGGAGACCGATGTTGAGGCGCTGTTCCGCGCCGCTGACGCGCGCTTTGGTCGCGTCGATCTGCTCGTCAATGCGGCGGGTATTGCCGACCACACGCCGACGCACAGCATTACTCTCGCAAGGTTTCGCGCCGTCATGGACGCCAATCTGACATCGGCGTTCCTGTGCAGCCGCGCCGCGTTCATCCGCATGATAGCCCAGAAGCGCGGGCGCATCATCAACATCGGCAGCATATCCGCCAAAATCCCGCGACCCCACAACATCGCCTACGCCGCCTCCAAATTCGGCCTTGAAGGCATGACACGCGCGCTGGCGCTCGATGGCCGCGCCCACGGCATCACCGCCTCCATACTGCATCCCGGCTCGACCATTACCGAACTCATGCCCGGCATGGCCGACCGCGCCCCGGAAGACAGCATGCAAGCGAGCGAGATTGCTGCAATTGCGTTGCTGATGGCTTGCCTTCCCGATGCAACCAATCTGATTGAGGCGCTGGCCTTCCCGATAGGTCAGCCGTTCCTCGGTCGCGGCTAAAAAGTTCAACAGGAGCCCCTCATGCAACGCATTCAGGACATCGCGCCCGAGGCGATGACGCCGTCACAGAAAACCGTTTTCGAGCATCTCGTCGCCGGCCGCGGCAGAGTTCTTGCGCCCTACCGCGTGTGGATCCATTCACCGGAAATTGCGGCGGGAATGGAGCAGATCGGCACTTATCTTAACAAACGCTCCAATCTTTCGACCCGCGAAGTTGAACTGGTCATTCTCGTTATCGCGCGACACTGGCAGTCGCCGTATGTCATCCACGCGCACATTCGCGCCGGGCTCGAAGCCGGCATGACGCGCCAGCAAGTCGACGACATTCTTGCCGGAAAAAGCACCGCCTTTGCCGATCCCCATGAGCAGGCCGTGCACGATTTCGCCGCAGAAACTGTGGCCGGCGGCAAGATGGCGGACGCACGCTTCAGCCAACTCGCCGCAGCCCTGCGTCGCGAATGTCTCGCCGAAGTTCTGGTTCTGCTGGGCTATTACACCTCGGTTGCGCTGGCGATGAAGGTGCACGAGATGCCCATTCCCGCTGGCTGAGGTCGCCCTTGCCGGATGCGGCCGGTAAAGTCAGGATGAGTGTCGATGACGCTATTGAACGCGGGCAGGGATGCAATCACGGTTGAAAAAGCCGATACGGAATCCGCCCTGTCGTGATCAAGTAGAGCAGCATGGTCAGGCTCACCACCGACGCCAGCGTCCCCGCCAGCACAATCGTCGAAGCGCGCTCGACGTAGACCTGATATTGATTGGCCAGCACGAACACGTTGAGCGCTTGCGGCAAGGCCGACATCAGGATGGCGGTGAACGTCCACTCCCGCCCGAAATCGCCGAGCAGCGACAGAACCGTCCACACAACGAGCGGATGCAGGACGAGTTTGATGGCGATCAGAACAGCCGTTTCCGGTCCGGGGCGCGTCACATTTCGCAAGGCAATCGTGACGCCCAAGACAAACAGCGCAGACGGCGCGGCTGCACCTTGCAGCAAGCCCAGTGTTTTGGCGATTGCCGGCGCCGGTTCAAAGCGCCAATAGGCGGCGCAGGCGCCGGCCGCCGTCGCCACATTGAAGGGGTGCGTCAATACGCGCTTGACGACGCTTGTTGCTGTGGAAAGCCAATCGGTTTTTTCCTCTCCGGACAACGCCATGAACAACGGCGTCAGCGTAAAAAACAACAGGGAATCGAACGCGAATATGAGCGCAGTCGGCGCGGCGGATTGCGGGCCGAGCGCTGCCAGGGTCAACCCCGGCCCCATATAGCCGACGTTGGAATAAGCGCCGGCGACCCCCATGACCGTCGCCGCGCGCAGATCGCCGCGCGAGGCGATCATGCCGACGCAGAGCGACAAAGTGAAAACAATGTAGGTCGAAACCGTCGTGCCGAATATAAACCGACCGTTCGACAGCGCCTCGAACGGCGTTTGCGATACCAGATTGAAGAACAGCACTGGCAGCGACACATAGACGATGAAAAAATTCATCCAGCGCAAACCGTCCTCCGGAATGCGCATCAGCTTGCCGCAAACAAATCCAAGGCCGATCAGGCCAAAAAATGGCAGCGACAGATCGAGCACGCCCCGCAGGCCCGGTACGAACCAGCCCAGAAGCATCAACAGCGCGAACGCCAGAGCCGGGAGGAGGATGGCAGCCAAGTGAGCGAAGCGATTGGAAGTTTGCGCGGGCGGCATAGCCGGTCGGCGATAGGCGGCGGGCCGGCGCGTGTCAACGTGGGTTGAGGGGGTGTAACCCCCAAGTTCAGATGTCCCCTTTTACCGAAGTAGAGATGTCCCCTTTTTGCTTCAGGGCTGTGGGGTCACGTGGGCGGGGATATTTTGACG
>JAYTTW010000263.1:0-17850 GCA_043744855.1 Hyphomicrobiales bacterium | reverse complement strand
CCGTCCAGGATGCTGCTGCGATCACGGCGATGTTTCAGTTTGGTAGTATTCCCGGCGCACTGATCGTCGGCCTGCTAATGGACCGACTCGACAATCGTCGCGTCGTGGCGATTGCCTACCTTCTTGGGGGCATTGCGATCTTTAGCCTTGGCGCCAATATTCTGAATACAGCTTGGCTCCCGGCTCAGGTTGCGATTGCCGGTTTCTTTATCGGGGGTGCGCAGACTGGGTTGAACGCTTTTGCGCCGGCCTTTTATCCAACCCAAGCGAGAGCGACTGGGGTTGGCTGGATGAACGGCATTGGCCGCGCGGGCGCGATAATCGGATCCTTGACCGGCGGCTTACTGCTTTCTCTCGGGTGGCATTTTGACGCGGTGTTCGCGGCGCTGGCGGTGCCGGCTTTGTTCGCCGCCTGTGCCGTGATCATGAGCCGCTATGCGGCCCGTCAGATCGTCCAGCAGGCAGCCACATAACCGATACCGCTATGTGAACTCCATGTAAGCCCCAGATGCGTTTCTGGCTCAGATTGAAGGAAAGGTAAGACTCGCATGACCGGCGAACATCAGAACGATCAGAACCGTCGACAGCCTTGGACTTTGGGAGAACCTGGCTCGCAGACTTTGCTTCTTCTTGACGAGCCCGGTGCGGGCGCGGCGACGTGGAAGGCGGTCGCGGGGCCGCTCTCGGAGCAATTCCGCATTGTGCGTCCGACCCAAAATGCGGCAGGGTCGGATATCGCCGCATTGGGCCGAACCGCTGTGGAAGCTCTCGATGCCCTTGGTTGCGCGCGCGCCCACGTCGCGGGCTCCGGCCTGGGCGGCGCCGTGGCGCTTTGGCTAGCCATTCATCATCCTGATCGCGTTAACCGGATTGCCGTCATCGGCGCCGGCGCAAAAGCGCAGGACGCGGGGCTCTGGAAGGGGCTTGCTGAGCAGCTGCGCGCGGGTGACGTCAAGCAGGTGGCCGACACCCTGATCGGCGGTTGGCTGACCCCTGCCTTGCGTAACCGCGACCCGGCTCTGGTGACGGATTTGACGTCCGCGATAACGTCAAGCTCCGCCGTTGAGCTGGCAGGGCTGTGCGAGACTTTTGCATCACTGGATCTGAGCCAGGATATTGGCCGTGTCGCGGCACCCGTACTGATTCTCTCAGGCGAAAACGATCCGTTCTTTGGCACTACGGCCGCCAATGAACTTGCCGTGACTGTTCGGCAATCAAAGCTGGAAGCAGTCCCGGGGGCAGCGCATCTGGTTCTGGTCGAGCAGCCCGCGCTTGCAGCGAAGGCATTGCTGGACCATTTCGGGTCTGCGGCCAGCCTCGATATCGGTTTTCGTAGCCGTCGCATCGCGCTTGGCGATCCGCACGTCGACAAGACGATCGCCGCAATTACACCATTCACGCGTTCGTTCCAGGATTTTCTGACACGGTATTGTTGGGGCGAGGTCTGGACGCGCGCAGGGCTGAGCCGCCGCGATCGTTCGCTGGCCACGATTTCGGCGCTTGTGGCCATTGGCGCAGAACACGAAATCCCGGTCCATGTGCGCGCCGGACTGCGACACGGCCTCAAGATCGAAGAGTTTCCAGAACTGTACGAGCAATTGGCGCTCTATACCGGTCTTCCCAGGGCATTTGGCGCGCTGAACATCACGCAGAAGACACTCCTTGAAGACGGGTTACTGAAGCCGAACGGCGTTTAGCGAACCGCCTCAAAATCCAGATTGTATGAGGAAGCAATGAAGACCTTTTCTTTTGAAACGCCGGTCGTCGAAATTGGACCGAACGATCCTGTCGCAACCATGCGTTCCGGCGGAACGCCTGAAGGCATGCAGCCGGGTTACGTCCTCTATCCGAAAGAAGGACCGGCGCTTTGGTTTCACGAAGCGCTGTTCTCCGTCAAAGCGCGCACCAGTGATACCGACGGACAGTTCTCACTTTTTGACCAGATCACGCCGCGAGGCTTTGCGGCGCCGCCGCATTATCACTCGGGTGTTGCGGACACTTTCTTCATCATCGATGGAGAGCTGGACTACGCGGTCGGCGACACTGTCTATTACGGCGTCACGGCCGGCAGCTTTGTCTACATTCCGCGCATGACCCGGCACGAATTCCGCGTCATTTCCGAAACCGCGCGATTCCTTTTGATTTGCACGCCAGGAGGTTCGTTCGAACGTTACTTTGAGGATCTCAGCAGTCCGGCGAAGGAATATGATTTGCCGCCGAGCGGGCATCGCAAACTTTCCGGCGATGAAGTCATGGAGGCCAAGCGCAAATGGGGCGCGATGCCGACTAACGATCCGAGCCTTTTTTGCCCGCTCGACCAGCGCGACAAGGTCATTGCGACGAGCCGAACCGTCCGCGTTCCATCGAAGTCCGCTCCGTTCTCCTGGGTGTAGTCCTGGGCGGCTTGAACGTTCTTGTCGCTGAAACTTATGGGTCGCGCCACGGTCGTGGGCGACCGCGAGGTCTTGCCCGGGCGCCATCCGGTTTCCGACGTCCACAAACCCGAGCCGACAGAGGCGCAAAATCATGACACTTACCGACGTGAAATCCCGCTACACTCCAACAACGTTGTCGGCTCTGCGGATCGTTGCGGCGCTGATCATGCTCGAGCACGGGTTGCAGAAGATCATCAATTTTCCGCCGAGTCCCAATCCCGGGATGTTTACCACGCTCGGCCTGATTGCCGGCATCATCGAAATCTGCGGCAGCATCCCGTTGTTGCTGGGGCTGTTCACGAGCCCGATCGCTTTCATTTTTTCAGGCGAGATGGCCGTCGCCTACTTTCTACGCCATGCGCCACGCGGATTGTACCCGGTCAACAACGGCGGTGAATTGGCGATTCTGCTCTGCTTCGTGTTCCTGTATCTGTCATTCGCAGGACCGGGCGCCTTGAAGCTACCGTTCGGGAAGTCTACACCGAATTTGTGAGGCAGGCCCGTCGGAAGAGTTAACGCACTTATCAAGATTTTGTCAGGTACAGGGTGCCCCGTGCGCTTTGCCGTTCAGCAGCGTTATGCTCACTTGTAGCGCAATTTTCTCAAATTTAAGCGCAAAGATGGGTCTGGCGCGGGTGAGGACGCTGCTGTCGAACGAGCATTTCCCGGTCGATGGAACGTTGATCGACGCAACCGTTGATCGACGCATGGGCGTCGATGAAAAGCTTCCGCGCGAAAGATGGCTCGGGAGCATCGCCCGCGCCGGGGCGCAACGGCGAGCGCAACTTCAAAAACGAGACGCGCTCGTACGAAACGCACGCCTCGACGAGCGAACCCGAGGCGCGGCTCTACCGCAAGGGCGCGGGCCGCGAGAGCCGGCTCTGCTTCATGGGCCACGCGCTGATGGAGAACCGCAACGGCCTCGTCGTCGACGCGGCGCTGACATTGGCGAGCGGCACGGCCGAGCGCGAGGCGACACTGAGCCTGCTGGACCGCCGCGCGCGCCGGGGCCGCGTCACGCTGGGCGCCGACAAGGCCTACGATGTCGAGGCCCAAGACGTCGAGGCCCAAGACGTCGAGGCTCTCGTCGGCGATCTGCGCGCCCGGGGCGTCACGCCGGATGTCGCGATCAACGGCGCTTCGCGCTGCGGCAAACCGCGCCCGCGAAACAGGCCGAGCAAATCAAATTCGGTTTCGCAGGCCATCTCATTGAGGGTTTCCTCGTCGGGAAAATCATCGACACGAATGACGACGCCCTCGCATAAAGCGCGGAAGCCGGCGGGCAAGGCGGCGAAAGCCGCGTCAGCGAGGGTTTCGATATCGGCGAGCGTTGGGGCGGTGCGGGCGGCGAGCTGGTTCATGGCGGGCGTCTAACACGCGCTGGGCCGTTGCGGAACAATTCCCTTCGGAAGAAGTTTTAGGAGCGTCAGCTATAATGGTTGAGGAGAGAAACCCCATGAAGATGTATTCCATAGCCCTGCTTGCCGGCTTGGCCCTCGCCAGCTTTTCGCCGCTTGCCGCAAGCGCGGCGGCGATTCGCGCTGAAGGCGGCGCCACCTCTCTTGCTACAAGCGATATAGTGCAAGTGCGGCACGGCCCGCGCATGCGCCACTGGAACCGCGGACGTCATCTTGGATGGGCGCGGGGCCGCCATCGCGGCTGGGGCATGCGCCGGGGCCACCGCTAGGCTTTGACACAAGAAAGCGCCAAAGGACCGGAAGGCCTGCGGCGCTTTTTATTTTTGCGGACTGGCCTCAGCCGAGATCACGCACGTCGACAAACTTGCCGGCAATCGCAGCCGCCGCCGCCATGGCCGGCGAGACCAGATGCGTGCGGCCCTTAAAACCCTGACGACCCTCGAAATTGCGGTTCGAGGTGGAGGCGCAGCGCTCGCCCGGCGCCAGCTTGTCCGGGTTCATGGCGAGGCACATGGAGCAACCCGGCTCGCGCCATTCAAAGCCCGCTTCGATGAAGATCCTGTCGAGACCTTCGGCCTCCGCCTGCAGCTTGACGAGGCCCGAACCCGGCACCACGAGAGCATTGACGTTGGGGTGGACCTTTTTGCCTTTTGCGACGGACGCGGCAGCGCGAAGATCCTCGATGCGACCATTGGTGCACGAGCCAATGAAGGCGCGCTGGATTTCGATGTCGGTGATCTTTTCACCCCCCTTCAAACCCATGTAGTCGAGCGCCCGCTGGATCGAGGCGCGGCGGGCTTCGGTGTCGCCATCTTCAACACGCGGAACGACCCCGTTGACGCTGACGACGTTCTCCGGGCTGGTGCCCCACGTGACAATCGGCGGCAGGCTCGATGCGTTGATGTGAATTTCGCGGTCCCAGTGCGCGCCTTCGTCCGACACAAGCGTGCGCCAGAATTTGACGGCCTCGTCGAACGCCGCGCCTTGCGGGGCCTTCGGGCGACCGCGCAGATATTCGAAGGTTTTTTCGTCCGGTGCGATAAGGCCAGCGCGGGCGCCCGCTTCAATCGACATGTTGCAAACCGTCATGCGGCCTTCCATCGACAGCGCGCGAATGGCCTCTCCGGCGTATTCGATGACGGAGCCGGTGCCGCCAGCCGTGCCGATTTCGCCGATGATGGCGAGGATGATGTCCTTGGCCGTGATGCCGGGCGGGATGGCGCCTTCGACGTTGACGCGGATGTTTTTTGACTTGCGCTGGATCAGCGTTTGCGTCGCCAGCACATGCTCAACTTCCGAGGTGCCGATGCCATGCGCCAACGCGCCGAAAGCGCCGTGCGTCGCGGTGTGGCTGTCGCCGCAGACGATGGTTGTGCCGGGCAAGGTGAAACCCTGTTCCGGGCCGATGATGTGAACGACGCCCTGACGCTTGTCATGCTCGTCGTAATATTCGAGGCCGAAAATTTTGGCGTTTTCGGCGAGATACTCGATCTGCGCTTTGCTCTCGGGATCGGCGATGGGTTGGGACCGGTCCGTCGTCGGCACGTTGTGATCGACAACCAGCAGCGTGCGCTCCGGCGAACGCACCTTGCGACCGGTCAGGCGCAGACCTTCAAAAGCTTGCGGCGACGTCACCTCGTGGACGAGATGGCGGTCGATGTAGATCAAGGTCGTGCCGTCGGGCTGCGCATCGACAATATGGTCATCCCAGATTTTGTCATAAAGGGTGCGGGCGTTGGCCATGGTCATCGTCCTCATCGTTGCGGCGCTAGGCGGGGATGTTACCGATGGGGCTTTCTAGCGAACCTTTCCCGCTGAAGAAAGCCTTTTGGGGGCGGCGCCGCCCCGGTTGGAAACAGCGGCCGAAAATTCTTGCTATTTCATGCAGATGGGCCGCAAATTGGCGTGCAAGCTGGAGACTCACGCCATGAAGCGCCCTGCATGACAGAGCGGCCGAAAGTTGCGCCCTATCTGACGGTCAGTCCAGCGACGGCCGCGATTGCCTTTTATGCATCGGCCTTTGGCGCTCGCCAAAAAGCTTTCATGCCGGCGCTTGACGGGGTGCGGGTGATGCATTGCGAACTGGAGATCAATGGCGGCGCGGTGATGCTTTCCGATGCGTTTCCCGAATATGGCAAGGTGCGCTCGCCGTTGCCGGCCGAGCCCGTCACCATGTCGGTCAGCCTCGAATATGACAGCGCAGCGGTGATCGACGAGGTGGTACAGCGCGTTGCGGCGCTTGGCGCGACGACGGAAATCGGGCCGATGAACAGTTTTTGGGGAACCCGGTACGCCGTGGTGCGCGATCCATTCGGGCACCGTTGGATGCTGAATGCACCGATAAAAGCCTGACCGGATATGCAATTCATTCCGGTCGAAGGAACCAGCGCAAGAACGCTGTGGCTCGATTTATGCCAGCGCCGGCGCTGACGGCATGTGGCCGGCGCGGCTTGGTTCCGATACTTGTATCCGGTCGTTGCGTCGCCATGTCGGGATCCAACCGGGAAAGCCTTTCGATGAAGCTACGTGTCGGTTTCGAGATGATTTACGAGTTTCCCCAGGCAACGCCCATGATCATGGTGTTGGGGACGCATTTCACCCGCGCCTCAGATGTGATTGTGCCGGATTTCGTCACCACGGACCCGAAATTGCCAATCACACCCTACCGGGACCTGTTTGGAAATTGGTGCAGCCGCATCGTCGCACCCGCCGGCAGGTTGCGGCTGGCGGCAGACGGTATCGTGCACGACAACGGGTTGCCAGATCCGGTGTTTCCGCTGGCCCAGCAGCATCGCGTCGAAGACCTGCCGGCGGACGCCATCGTTTATTTGCTGGGCAGCCGTTATTGCGAGACGGACCGTCTTTCGGAAATTGCGTGGCAATTGTTTGAGCGCACCGCGCCGGGCTGGGCCCGCGTGCAGGCAATCTGCGATTATGTTCATAACCACATCCAGTTTGGCTATGAGCACGCCCGCGCCACGATGAGCGCCTGGGAGGTTTTCAACGAGCGAAGGGGCGTCTGCCGCGACTATGCGCATCTGGCGGTCGCCTTCTGCCGCTGCATGAACATTCCAGCCCGCTACTGCACCGGCTACCTGAGTGATATTGGCACGCCGCTGCCGTGGGCCGTGGGGGATTTCGCTGGTTGGTTCGAGGCCTATCTCGGCGGCGACTGGCATATGTTCGATCCGCGCAACAATACGCCGCGCATCGGGCGCGTGCTCATCGCGCGCGGACGCGACGCCGCCGATGTTCCGATCACCCAGACGTTTGGCCCCAACACGCTGGTCAGTTTCAAAGTGTGGACGGATGAGGCGGTCTGAGCCCGGTAGCGCTGCGGGACAAATCGTCGGCGGTTGATAGCGACTCGAACCTATCTTGCCGGACAGGCTCAGGCGTCTTCGATCCTGCCCACTCGGGCCGGTTCAGGCCGGCGTGACCTTGCTGGCCTTTTTATCCGCAGCCTTGGCCTTTTTGACCTTCGTCTCGACAGCCTTGGCTTCGACGCGGGCCGTCTTTTCGGCGGCGCTCTCCTGCTTCTCGACGATACGCGCTGACTTGCCGCGACGATCGCGCAGGTAATACAGCTTGGCGCGACGCACTTTGCCGCGACGCACGACCTTGATCGAATCGATCAGCGGCGAATAAATCGGGAACACGCGCTCAACGCCCTCGCCATAGGAAATCTTGCGAACGGTGAAGCTCTCGTTGATGCCACCGCCGCTGCGGGCGATGCAGACGCCTTCATAGGCCTGCACGCGAGTGCGCTCGCCTTCCTTGACCTTGACGTTGACGATGACCGTATCGCCGGGGGAAAATTCAGGAATTTTGGGGCTGAGTTTCTTGATCTGCTCAGCGTTCAGTTCGGCAATAATGTCCATTTTGCACAGTCCTGCGGTTTCGCCATGAAGGCGAGCGTTCGCCACGCTTGTTTTGAGTTGCGGGCGGCTATTACACGAGGGTCGCGGGGATGTAAACTGGTTGCGGCTTCCGCTCATGACGGCGCGCGGCTTATCGGCTATGCTGACGCGAAAACGTCGGCATACTTTTGAAAAACGTGGACTTGCATTGATGGACCGGTTCAGGGTGATCGAAGGCGGCGGCGAAAAGCGCGATCTGCATCAAACCATGATGGCGCTCGGCCACAACGCCCGGGCGGCGGCGCGGCATCTGGCGTTGGCGCCACGGGCGCGCAAAAACACAGCGCTGATTTCGGCTGCGGCCTTGTTGCGAACGTCGTGTCTGGAAATTGTCGCCGCCAACGGCCGCGATATGGAGGCGGCGGTCGCGGCTGGCGCAACCAAGGCCAATCTCGACCGCCTGAGGCTCGATGCGACGCGCGTCGAAGCCATGGCCAGGGGTGTCGAGGACATCGCCGCGCTGCCCGATCCCGTTGGCAAGCTTCTGGCGACCTTTACGCGTCCCAACGGCCTCAAGATCGAGCGCGTCGCGACACCGCTTGGCGTCATCGGCGTGATCTACGAAAGCCGCCCCAATGTGACGGCCGACGCGGCAGCGCTTTGCCTGAAAGCTGGCAACGCCTCCATCTTGCGCGGCGGTTCGGATTCGTTTCATTCATCGGCGATGATCCATGCATGCTTTGTCGAGGCGTTGAAGATAGCGGGGTTGCCGGAACACGCGATCCAGCTGGTGCCAGTGCGCGACCGCGCGGCGGTGGGTGAAATGCTGAGCGGTCTGGGCGGCGCGATTGATGTCATCGTGCCGCGCGGCGGCAAGAGCCTCGTGGCGCGGGTGCAGGAGGACGCGCGCGTGCCGGTGTTTGCGCATCTGGAAGGCATTGTGCACATCTATGTCGATGGCGCGGCCGATCTGGAGAAGGCGAAAGCCATCGTGATGAACTCCAAGCTGCGCCGGACCGGCGTCTGCGGCGCGGTCGAAACGTTGCTGGTGGATCGTGCGGTTGAGACGACGCACCTCGCGCCGCTCGTCACGATGCTGCTCGACGCGGGATGCGAAGTGCGCGGCGACGCCACGACGGCAGGCGTCGATGCGCGCGTAAAACGCGCCGTGGAGGCGGACTGGCGCACCGAGTATCTCGATGCAATCCTCTCCGTGAAAGTTGTGAGCGGGCTCGACGAGGCTATCGATCACATCGAGTCCTGTGGCTCACACCACACCGACTGCATCGTCACGGAAAACGCCGCGACCGCCGAGCGCTTCCTTGCCGAGGTTGATTCCGCCATCGTGCTGCGCAACGCATCGACGCAGTTTGCCGACGGCGGCGAGTTTGGCTTCGGCGGCGAGATCGGCATCGCCACCGGACGCATGCACGCGCGTGGCCCGGTTGGGCTGGAGCAATTGTGCTCATTCAATTACCGGGTGCGGGGCGACGGGCAGACACGGACGGTCTAGCATCCGGAATCAAAGATTCCGGATACGTCGTTTTTGTTGCAGTATCCGCTTATCATCGTCAGAAAGCGCGTCACTGCGTGACTCACCTTCTTCCGATGGCGGATACCAGGCAGCCAAGGCTTGTAGCAAGCCGCAGCAAGAAAAATGGGAGCCACGTATGTTGACGCAACAGGATCTGGTCGCCGAGGCGTTGCAAGTCGCCGCTGGGCGCGTCACCTCCGACATGAACGCCGAACAGAAAGATGAACTGCTCGAACAGTCCATGATGAGCCTGCTCGACCGTAACGTGGCGACGCCGATGTTCGGCAGGGTCGCCCTACTGGCGAGCGGGGGGCCAAAAACGCCAGCCAGCGGCCTCTATCTCATGCACGAAGAACCGCGCTTGCCGGCCATGCCGGCAGCGCCGACCTTAATGGATTTTTTCCGGCTGCGCTTTCTCCTCAACAAGCGTGGCGGCAATCATCTGTTGCAAAGCGCCGCGCTCGCCATGAAGAACGGCTTGCCGGAAAAGCTGGTGCTGGCGTGTCTGCTGCACGACATCGCCGTCGTGGCGTTCATTCGCACCGACCACGGCTATTACGGCGCGCAGCTTGTCGAACCCTACGTCGAGGAAGAGACCGCGTGGGCTATCCGTTATCACCAGGCGTTGCGCTTCTACCCGGATGCCTCGGTGGGTTACGAGTACCCGGCATTGTACACCCGCTCGTTTGGCGAAGCCTACAGGCCGCCAGATTACGTGAAGCACGCCTACGAGCACGCTCTGCAGCACAAATGGTACATGTCGGCGCGACTGGTGACCTGCAACGATCTGTATTCTTTCGATCCCAACGCGGTGGTCGCGATCGAGCAATTCACCGATATCATCGGCCGCCATTTCCGCCAGCCGAAAGACGGGCTGGGTTTTGACGGGTCACCCGTCGCCCACATGTGGCGCAGCATTATCTGGCCGAACAATTTTCTTTAGGCTCAGCAAGGCGTAGGTCGGCGCGGCAAGGTTTTAGGTTGGACACCTCACTCTACTTCGATAGAGGGTCAGTAAATGGCGACGAACGTCAAGCCGAAGGCGGGCCTTGTTTCGAGCGGCTGAGGCCAGTTACACTCGCCGGCAACATAGCGGCTCGGAGGGTTGCCATGATCAAGGTTCAGGACATCGTCTATTGCGTTTATCGCTCGCCCGATGTCGAGCGTATGAAAACGTTTCTGCTGGACTTCGGCATGGTTGAGGCGGGGCGGCGCGGGGACGCTTTGTTCATGCGCGGCGCTGGCGCCTACCCGTATTTGAGCGTCATTGAAAAAGGCGCGGCGGGATTTGTCGCCGTTGGGATGCTGGCCGGGTCAGCCGCCGAACTTGAAGAGGCCGCCGCCTTGCCGGGCGCCTCCCGCATTGAAACGATCGAGGCGCCGGGCGGCGGCAAGCGCGTGCGTTTGAGCGGTCCGGACGGCTTCCGCTTCGATCTGGTGCACGGCATGACGCCGGCGGCGGAACTGGCCGTGCGCGAGCCGCTTGCCATAAACTTTGCTTGGCAAAAACAGCGCATCGTCGATCTGCAAAGACCGGAGTTCGAGCCGGCCCGCGTCGTGCGTCTTGGCCATTGCGTGCTTAAATTTTCGGACGGTGAAGGCGCCGCAAAGTGGTTGCAGGAAACGCTGGGAATGCTGGTCACAGACCGGCTCCACGAACCGGACGATCCAACGAAAACGCTGGGGCGCTTCCTGCGCGTCAATCGCGGTGACAAGCCGGCCGATCACCACACCATCTTCGCGCTGCAGGCGATGCCGGGCGACATCAACGTGCATCATTCGTCCTTCGAAGTGCAAGACCCGGACGCCGTCCATATCGGCCACCAATGGCTGCACAGAAAGGGTTGGACCCAGGAATGGGGCGTCGGCCGCCATTTGCTCGGCAGTCAGGTGTTCGACTACTGGCGCAGCCCGGACGGCTACATCTTCGAGCATTACGCGGATGGCGATTTGCTGACCGAGAAGGTGCAACCGGGCGACTATCCCGCCACGGCGGAAAATCTGGCGCAATGGGGACCCGAGCTCGGTCCGCATTTCTTCGACTCTGTGCGCGAGCCGGCGACGGCGCCCTGAACCACAGGGAGCCGCCCAAGTTTCCGGGACTTGCTACCAGACTTGCCAGCGCGAGCCTGAACCGGCATTTTACAGCTAATGAGCATAAGTGCTGGATACCTCCGGAGCGCCTCTCGCGCGGCTGGCTCCGGGCGGTACGTCCGCCTGCCGCCGCATGCCCCGGGGATGCGCATCGGACTGTTCGGCGGGACGTTCAATCCGCCGCATGAAGGGCACCGGCTCGCCAGCCTGATTGCTCTAAACCGGCTCAAACTCGATTGCGTCTGGTGGCTGGTTACTCCCGGCAATCCACTGAAAGCCAATGAAGGGCTTCCATCGCAAGCGTCGCGACTCCATCTGGCGCACGCCATGGCCGAGCATCCGCGCGTTGTTGTCACCGATCTCGAAACCGCGATTGGGACACGTTACACGTTCGAAACGGTGGCCTACCTGAAGGCGCGTTGTCGTGGCGTCCATTTCGTCTGGATCATGGGCGCGGACAACCTCGCCGGCTTCCATCGCTGGCAGCGCTGGCGCGACATTGCGGGATTGGTTTCCATCGCGGTGATTGACCGTCCGGGTTCGACGTTACGCGCCCTGCAAACGCCCGGTGGCGCCTATCTTTCGCGTCACCGGCTCGATGAGAGCGACGCCGGACTGCTAGCGCGGGCGTCGCCGCCAGCCTTTATGTTCCTGCACGGTCCGCGTTCGGAGTTGTCGTCGACGGCGCTGCGGGCCGGTCGAGCGGCGCCCGGCGCAGATTGAGGTTGGCTACAATTGCCGGTCAGGCAGAATTCGACCGATGGCGATCTGCCTGCGTTTTTGCTCGATTAGATGTGGATTTGCTGCGCAGTCCCCACAAGTTGCCCGGCGGCGCGTCGGGTGCTGACGCGGTGTCGTTGCGATGATTTTATACGGACAGGTTGAAATCCGGGGCGTTTGCGCCCATGCTTTGCATGCCGCGTGAACTGCGCGATGTTTCTGGAGCCTGAAAGCGCTGACCCCCGCGAAATCCAGTGAGACGGACCCGATGCCGTCTCCCCCGTCCAGAAGTCGTTCGACTGCGGGCGGCAAACTCGTGCGAAACATCCTGAGCAGTCTTGAAGACGCCAAGGCGGAACAGATTGTCGCTATCGACCTGAATGGAAAAACCTCGATTGCGGATGTGATGATCGTGGCGAGCGGTCGCTCTGGCGTTCACGTCGGGGCCATCGCGGAGCGCGTTGTGAAGGGCTGCAAGGAGGCGGGGAAATTCGTTCCGCGCGTCGAGGGCCTGCCGCATTGCGACTGGGTGCTGGTCGATGCAGGCGATGTCATCGTCCATATTTTCCGGCCGGAAGTTCGGCTGTTCTACAACCTTGAAAAAATGTGGAGCGGGGATCGCCCGGCTGAGACGGCGGCGCGCCAGGGGCTCGCGCAAAAGGCCGAGCGGGTCGCGATCTAGCCGCACTTGCGGGACAAAGGCAGCTTGGGTTGCGCATTTTGCTCCTCGCCATCGGACGTTTGAAGGCCGGTCCCGAGCGCGAACTCGCCGCCCGTTACATGGAACGTGCGCAGAGCCTGTCGCGCAGCGTTGGATTGACCGGCATCGAGTGGCGCGAAAGCGACGAATCGCGGGCGCGCGACGTGGCCGGGCGGCGTGCGGCCGAAGCGAAAGCCGTGCTTGCGCACGTCCCGCCCGGCGCGCGACTGGTGCTTCTCGACGAACGCGGCAGCTCCATCAGCAGCGAAAGTTTCGCCTCGGACATCGGCAGGGCGCGGGATGGCGGCGCGCGCGCCTATTATTGCATTGTCATCGGCGGACCGGATGGACTGGACGGCGCATTGCGCGAGCAGGCGGCGCTTGTATTGTCTTTCGGCGCGATGACATGGCCGCATCAATTGGCGCGTATTCTGGCCGCAGAGCAGATTTATCGGGCGATGACGATCCTCGCCGGACATCCTTATCATCGCGCCTGAGGGGCGTGGTTCGCGCGGCTGAAACCCAGCGGTTTCCGGGGCTCGCGGATGAGCCTATGGATGCAGGCGCGGGGGATTCGCGGCGTGAGGTTTGGGTGAAGCGCACAGGCCGGAGTTTCTTGGCGAAAGCGGCTCTGGTCGCCAGTCTCAGCGTCTGCATCTGCGGCGTCTGCATCCGCAGCGCTGTGGCGCAGAGCCCTGGCGGCGAGGATGTGCGGCAGAAGCTGGACCAGCGGCAGCTTGAGCTGCGCGGCACTCAAGACACCATGAAGGCCTCCGAAGGGCAGGGACGCGCCCTGGAAGCCGAAATGGAGACGCTGCGGAAGGCCCGCGCGCAGCTCAATACGTCCTTGATTGATACCACGGCGCGGACGCGGGTCGCCGAGGCGCGCGTCGATGCCCTGGAAGCGCGTTTGCAATCTTCGCAAGCCAGTGAAGCGGCCATCCGCCGTTCGTTACAGCAGCGTCGCGCCGTCGTCGGCGAAGTCCTGGCGGCTTTGCAGCGAATGGGCCGCAAGCCCCCGCCAGCGATCATCGCAAGCCCCGGCGACATGCTGGAAATCGTGCGGACGTCGATGCTGCTCGGGGCAGTCGTGCCGGAGCTGCGCGCAGAGACACAGGCCCTCGCCCACGACCTCACCGAACTGGAAAGACTGGGCAAGTCGATCCTTGCCGAGCGGCAGCAACTGTTGCACGAGGTGCAAGGGTTGACCCAGGAGCGAAGCCAGCTCGCGCTGCTCGTCGAAGCGCGTCAGAAGCGGCTGTCGGAAACCGAGCTGGCCTTGCAGTCCGAGCGCGTTCGCGCCCAGGATCTGGCGCGGCGGGCCACCGATCTCAAAGATTTGATCGGGCGGATGGAAAGCGAGATCGTCGCCGCACAAAAGGCGGCTGAGGCGGCGCACGCTGCAGAGGAGGCGCAGCGCAAGGCTGACGTTGCGGGACGCACGCAGGTGGCGATGGCGCCATTTCGCGATCCGGCGCGGCTGGCTCCGGCGATTCCGTTCGCTGAAACCCGGGGTTTGCTGCCAATGCCGGCCCTGGGAGCCATTGTTCGCGGGTTTGGGTCGCCGAACGGCGCCGGCGGCACGGAGAAGGGAATCACCATTCGTGTGCGGCCTGGGTCGACCGTCACATCGCCGGCAGACGGTTGGGTGATGTTCTCCGGCACGTTCGGCGGCTATGGCCAACTCTTGATTATCAATGCCGGCGGGGGGTATTATGTTCTGGTGGCGGGCATGGAGCGTATCAACGTAGAACTTCGTCAGTTCGTGCTCGCTGGCGAACCCGTCGGCATGATCGGCGACGGTGCATCGAAAACCGCCACGGCTCTTGCGCCGGGTGTATCGCAGCCCATTATATATGTTGAGTTTCGTAAGGACGGCGCGTCAATCGATCCGGGCCCATGGTGGGCGAAGCCGGAACAAGAAAAGGTCCGCGGATAATGCGCAAGGTATCACTCGTGCTTTTCGGCGCCGCAGTCGGCGTGTCTATCGCAACGGTCGGCTGGCAATCACGGTTGTTCACCGGCGGGGTTGCGATCGCCGCAGGTTCCGACACCTACCGTAACCTCAACCTGTTCGGCGATGTGTTCGAAAAAATTCGCTCCGACTACGTCGAGAAACCCGACGAGAGCAAACTCGTCGAAGCCGCGATCAACGGTATGCTGACATCGCTCGATCCGCATTCCAGTTACATGGACGCGAAAAGCTTCAACGACATGAAGATCACGACCAAAGGCGAGTTCGGCGGCCTTGGCATCGAGGTCACGCAGGAAGACGGTTTCGTCAAGGTTGTGACGCCGATCGATGAAACGCCCGCAGCACGTGCGGGAATTCTCGCCGGCGATCTCATCAGCGCCATCAATGGCGATTCGGTGAAAGATTTGACGCTCAACCAGGCCGTCGACAAAATGCGCGGTCCGGTCAACAGCGCGGTCAAACTTACTGTGTTGCGCGGCAAGGCGCGTGAACCGCGCGAAATCAACATCACTCGCGAAATCATCAAGATCCGGTCGGTGCGTTCGCGTCAGGAAGGCGACGACATCGGCTATATCCGCGTCACCCAGTTCAGCGAGCAGACGGCGGACGGCGTGCGCACGGCGATGCAGAAGTTCCAGACCGATATGCCGGGCGACAAGCTGAAGGGTTATGTTCTCGATCTGCGCAACAATCCCGGCGGTCTGCTCGACCAGTCGATTCATGTGTCGAACGCTTTCCTCGACAAGGGCGAGATTGTCTCGACGCGGGGTCGCAATGCGGACGAGACGCAACGTTACAATGCGCGTAGCGGCGACTTGTCGAAGGGCAAGCCGGTAATCGTTCTGGTCAACGGCGGTTCGGCCTCGGCCTCCGAGATCGTCGCGGGCGCCCTGCAGGACCACAAACGGGCCACCATTCTGGGCACGCGCTCGTTTGGCAAAGGTTCCGTGCAGACCATCATTCCGCTTGGCCAGAATAATGGGGCGCTGCGGTTGACGACGGCGCGTTACTACACACCCTCCGGGCGCTCGATTCAGGCGAAAGGCATCGAACCTGACGTTGTTGTGCTGCAGGATGTGCCGGACGAGCTGAAAGGCAAAGACGAGCAGAAGGGCGAGTCCTCGCTCAAAGGCCATCTGGCAAACGCCGATGAGGAAAAAAGCGGATCGCAGGCCTACGTGCCGCCCGACGCCACCAAGGACAAACAGTTGATCGCGGCGGAAGATATTCTGCGCGGCAACAAGAAGGCGTCGAGTTTCGTCACCGACAGCAAGCAGCCCGAGAAGGCGGCCAACTGAGCCTTCCCCATAGAGCGCGATGACGCTTCTTCGCATCGTCGTCGCACTCCAGGTTTCTGATTGAGCATGATCTTTTCCGAAAACCGGCGTTCCCATTTCGGGATCATGCTCTAGCAACGACGCAGGTTTACGCTTTTCGTCTCGACGCGCCCGGCGCTACGCAGGACAATGCGGCGCCGGGCGTTTGATTCGCGCCGCGCATCCGGACTTGAATCTTTAAGGCCTTTGTAGTGACGGGTGACGACCTCAATACACCCTTGGGTTACGACCCGACGGCGAGCGCCCGTCCGGCGCGTCGAGCGCTGCCGTGGCGAGCGATGGGCGTCGGCGCCGGGGTGATTGGCGTCGTCGGCCTCGTCATCGCCATCAAGGTGACCGACACCGGCATGGGCGCGGAGCCATTCGCAGTCGCCAAAATTGAAATCGCGCCCAAACGCGTGGCGCCGCCATTGCCGCCGGTGTCGCGAACGACCGCGTCCGCTGATGGCGCCAGCCCGGCGCCTGCCACCAGCGGGCGCATGAACGGCGACGCGGCGGAGCTTGAGAGCGGCGTCAAGGTTGTGCGGCAGGGCGGCGGCGGCGCGCCGGGTGCGTTGATCATTCAAGTTCCGGCCGACGACGTGCTGGGCATCCATCTGCCGCCGTCGCCAGACAAACGGCTGGTTGAAAAAGGCCGCTTCGGCAACTTGCCACGGATAGGCGCCGACGGTTCACGTCCGGCCGAGGTTTACGGGCGGCCGTTTATCACCGGCGAAAAATTACCGCTGGGAGCACCGCGTATTTCGCTGGTTGTCGGTGGCATGGGATTGAGTCAGACCGCCACACAGGGCGCTGCCTCCAAGTTGCCGGGCGCGGTGACGCTGGCGTTCGCTCCCTATGGGGCCGATCTGGAGCGCCAGGTGGCGCGGGTGCGCGATCAGGGCCATGAGGTGATCCTTCAACTGCCCATGGAGTCGTTTGATCCGGCGCAAAGCCCCGGCCCGCATACATTGACGCTTGCCGCCTCGCCCGAACAGAGCCTCGATGACATTCACTGGCTGATGTCGCGGTTCACCGGCTACGTCGGCGTCAGCAGTTTTCTGGGCGCAAGGTTTCTGGCCAGCGAGCCGGCGGTCACGCCAGTCTTGCGCGAGGCGGCGGCGCGCGGCCTGCTTTACTTTGACGACGGCGGGGCGGCGCAGAGCGCCATCGCCACTGTGGCTGCGACCAACGGCGCTGTCGTGCTGCGCGCCGACGTCGTCCTCGATGTCACGCCCAAACCTGAAGCGGTCGAGGCGGAACTGCTCAAGCTTGAGGCGATAGCGCGGCGCAAAGGTTTCGCCATCGGTTTCGCGACGGGGTTGCCAGCCACGGTCGATCAACTCGCAAGGTTCGCGCGCGGACTGGAGAAGCGGGGCATCGCGCTGGCGCCCCTCAGCAGTCAGGCGGCTTTCGCTTCGGTTCCCACGGCGCGTATCGAACGTTGATCCGCCGCCCGTCGCGTGCGAGCGCAGCCTCGCAACGGAGTGCAGCTGAATGAAAGCGCCGGTCTATCGTCCTTGCGTCGGCGTCATGCTGCTGAACCGGCAGGGTCTGGTGTTCGTCGGCAGGCGCAAGAACCGCCGGCTGGTCGAGCATGTCGCGCCCGGACACGAATGGCAGATGCCGCAAGGCGGCATCGACAAAGGCGAGGATCCCTATGCGGCGTGCCTGCGCGAGTTGCATGAGGAGACCAACGTGCGATCTGTCTCGCTGCTGGCGGAGGCGCCGCAGTGGTATCATTATGATCTGCCGCAGGACGTGGCGAAGGAAGCCTGGAAAGGCCGCTATCAGGGCC